>NZ_JARXHY010000007.1 GCF_031127815.1 Pelagicoccus sp. SDUM812003
GCGCCAGCCGCCACCCCCGTCGGAAAACGATTACATCGAAGGTGATCTGCCCAAGGCGGACCAGTTCCCCAGCAAGGACGCCTGCGAAGCGGCCTTGGCCGATCTCGACACCGAAAACACCGTCGATCTGACGCAGCTTTTCGAGATGAAAGTCGAGCCGCTGGCTTCCGAAGTTCGAGCGCTCGGGGCGGAGCTCGAGCCCAAGCCCGGCCGCAAGACCGCCCTCGAAGCGCTCTTCAAGCACTGCCGCGAAAACAAGCGCCTTTTCAAGGATATCGGATTCTTGGATACGACTGACGATGGCTACGGTTTCGTGGTGCATCCAGCGAGCAACTACCAGCTCAAGCCGGAGAGCGTCTACGTGCCGGCCAGCCTGATCAAGGAGTACAGCTTGAAGCGTGGCCACGAAGTCGAGGTGATCGCGGTAGCCCCAGAAGAAAACATGCGCTGTCCGGTGGCCTTGCGCATCGTTTCGGCGATGGGTAGCAAGCCGGAGGAAATGGCCAACGTGACGCCCTTCGAAGACCTCATCCCGTACTATCCCACGGAGCGTTTGGTGCTGGAGACGCCCATGCCCTCCAACAACAAGAAGGACGTTTCCATGCGCGCCTTCGACCTGCTGACGCCGATCGGATTTGGCCAGCGCGGGCTGATCGTAGCGCCGCCGCGCACCGGCAAGACTGTGCTGCTGCAGGGACTGGCCAACTCCATCCAGGAGAACTGGCCGGACGCGCACCTGATTGTCCTGCTCATTGACGAGCGACCGGAAGAAGTGACCGATTTCAAGCGCCGCGTGAACGGCGAGGTGGTGAGCTCCACCTTCGACGAAACGCCGACCAGCCACGTCCACGCGGCCGAAATGGTAGTTGAAAAAGCCCGACGCATGGTGGAACAGGGCAAGAAGGTGATCATTCTTCTCGACTCCATCACCCGTCTCGCTCGCGCATACAACGCATTGGCGAGCAACAGCGGCAAGATCATGTCGGGCGGTATCGAAGCCACCGCCTTGCAGAAGCCGAAACGATTCTTCGGCTCCGCACGCAATATCGAGGAAGGCGGCAGCCTGACCATCATGGGTACTGCTCTAGTGGATACAGGCAGCAAGATGGACGAAGTCATTTTCGAAGAGTTCAAGGGCACTGGCAACATGGAGATCCACCTCGATCGCGACTTGATCAACAAGCGTATCTTCCCCGCCATCAATTTCGAGCGCAGCGGCACCCGAAAGGAGGAGCTGCTCTACCACCCGCAGGAGATGGAAAAGGTCTACAGTCTGCGTCGCGTGATGCAGGGCGTGCCAGGCGTGGAAGCCATGGAGATGCTTATCAAGCGCCTCAAGGTCACCAAGAACAACGTGGAGTTCCTGATGTCGCTCAAGTAGCGATCTGCGCTTGTCGCAACGGTATTGTTTTTTCACGGCCGCTTCCTCTCTGGGAGGCGGCCGTTCGCTTGTCTCGATTCAGCCTGAATGGGCGCCGGTTTTTAAGGCTGGATAAGGTGCTCGAGCTGGGCTTTTATGTTCAGGCCAATGGCGGACGCAACTCTCATCCTACAGATCGTCGAATCCCGTGGACTTGTATCCAGCGAGCAACTTCAGCTCTTGCGGGATTCCTTGGAGACGGAGAGCGACGAGGACGTGCTGGAGGCGCTTTCGACCAAGGGCTACGTGGATCGCAAATCCGTTTTGCGAGCGGTGGCGGAGGAGTTCGCGATCGACTCCATCGATTTGTCGACCGCGAATTGGCCGCAGAATCCCAAGGAGCTTTTGGACGAGGAGCTGGCCAGGCGGTTCAAGGTGTTTCCCTTGGCGAAGAACCGCAATCGCCTGCGGGTCGCCGTTTCCGATCCCTTGATGGAGCTGGACGTGCTCTCCCATTTGCTCGGACTGCAGGTCGAGCCCTGCCTTGCATCGGAGGAGGATGTGGAAATCGCCATCGACGCCTCCTACCTCGCCCCGCATGAGGGCGCCGCAGCGCGCCTCAGCCGAGAGGAGCGTCGGCTCGTGGAAGAGGTTTCTCTGGCCAAGCGATCGGTGGAGATCAAGAGCTCGCTCAAGGGCGAGGACGACGCTCCGATCATTCGCTTGGTGCAGGTGCTGATCTCGGAGGCCATCCGCATGCGAGCTTCCGATATCCACCTGGAACCTCTGGAAGCGCGTTTTCGGGTGCGCTACCGCGTGGACGGCATTTTGCAGGAGGTGCCCAATCCGCCGCCGCGTCACCTTCAGCTGCCGGTGATTTCCCGCATCAAGGTGATGGCGAAGATGAGCATTGCGGAGAAACGATTGCCGCAGGACGGTCGCATTCAGGTCCGGGTGGAGGGCGAGGAGTACGATCTGCGCGTTTCCTCCCTGCCGACCACCTACGGGGAGAGCATCGTGATGCGCATCCTCGACAAGACCAGCTTGATGATGGGCATGCCGGAGCTCGGCTTCCTGCCCGACGATCAGGAGGACTTCGAGCGATTGATCACCCTGCCGGACGGCATTTTGCTGGTCACCGGCCCTACAGGTTCGGGCAAGACCACCACGCTCTACAGCTGCCTTCACTTTCTCAACAAGCCCGACCGCAAGATCATCACGGTGGAGGATCCGATCGAGTATCAGCTCAACGGGATCAACCAGGTGCCGGTGAAGAAGGAGATCGGCATGAGTTTCGCGGCGGCGTTGAAGGCCATGCTTCGCCAGGCGCCTAACATCATCATGGTGGGGGAGATTCGCGATCGCGAGACGGCGGAGATCGCTATCAACGCCTCGCTGACGGGTCACATGGTTTTTAGCACGCTGCACACCAACGACGCCCCTTCCGCGGTGACGCGTCTAGTGGACATCGGGGTAAAGCCGTACTTGGTGGCGACCTCTCTGCGAGCGGCTTTGGCTCAGCGTCTGGTAAGACGGAGCTGTCCGGCCTGTCGCGAACGGTACGAGCCGAGCCTGCGCGAGCTGGCGGCGATCGGACTGGACGCCACCACTGCGGCGAATTCTACCTTCATGCGCGGCCGCGGTTGCCCGGAGTGCCATGGGCTGGGGTTTCGAGGGCGCTTCGGGGTATTCGAGCTCTTTCGAGTCAACGAGGAAGTGGAACGGCTGATCTACACCGGTGGCGCCACCAGCCAGCTGCGCTCGCTCTCCCGCCAGCTCGGCATGCGCACCATGCGGGAGGATGGCGTGCGCAAGGTCATGGCGGGCATGACCACGATCGAGGAAGTGCTTTCGGTCACCGTGGCGGAGCCGCTGGGGGTCTAGTTCGAGTCGCTTGAGCAGCCGCCGCGTCCTGACGATCTGAGAGGAAGAATCGGCCATCGGCCTTGCCCGGCTAGCCGACAGGGGCGGGTGGTACGCATGGACGCGTAGGGGAGATTCGTGTCGCTGCGGAGCTCAGGTGGAGCCTCATTTGGACGATAAAGCAGCTATATGAGCTACGAAATGGATGAACTGCTGGATCTGGTCTTCGAAGAGGACGCATCCGACCTTCACATTCAAGTCGGACGACCACCCACGCTGCGTCTGCATGGGGAAATGGTTTCCGTGGACGGACCGGATCTGACTCCGAGCGACACCGAGCGCTTGATGCAGTCCATCACTCCCGAGTCCTACATCCAGTCGCTCAAGATGGAGGGCAGCGCCGACTTCGGTTTCGCGTTCCGCGACAAGTCCCGTTTTCGCGTGAGCGTGCTGAAGGCGAAGGGCTCCTATGGCCTGGTGCTTCGCCAGATTCCCAACGATTTTTTCGCTCTCGATCAGATCGGGATCCCGGACAAGATTCGCGACTTGCTGTACCGTCCGCGCGGGCTGGTGCTGGTCACCGGGCCGACCGGTTCAGGCAAGAGCACCACGCTGGCCTCCATGATCAACTACATCAACGAGCGCCGCAGCGGGCACATCATCACCATCGAGGATCCGATCGAATACTACCACGATCACAAGAAATGCATCGTGACGCAGCGTGAGGTCGGGGTGGATGTGACCACCTTTTCCGAAGCGATCCGCCGGGCCCTGCGTCAGGACCCGGACGTGATCCTAGTGGGCGAAATGCGCGACCTCGAGACCATCGAGGCGGCTATCAGCGCCGCGGAAACGGGACATTTGGTTTTCGGCACCTTGCATACCAACAGCGCCGCCAAGACCATCGACCGAATCGTGGACGCGTTTCCGGCGAACATGAAGGAGATGATCCGCACTCAGCTGGCGTCTTCGGTGGTAGGCGTCATCTCGCAGGTGCTTTGCAAGAAGATCGGTGGCGGCCGTGTCGCGGGGCTGGAGATCATGGTGACCACCACCTCGATCAGCGCCTTGATTCGCGACAACAAGACCTACCGCATCAACTCCGACATCCAGACCGGAGCTGCGCTTGGTATGATAACTATGGATACGCACCTGCTGAGCTTGTACAATCGCGGCTTGATCACAGCTCGCGAGTGCTTCGAGAAATCTCAGGAGCCGGAGGACATGCGCAAGCGTCTCATCGATCTGGGAGCCGAGCTGGAGGATTCCTGAAAACCTCCTGCGGCTCGCGTTCTCGCTTTCGACTGGCTCGACTCGCTTTGGGTCGAGCTTTTTTTTTGGTTTTTGGGCTAGAGAGCGATGTCCTTTGCGAGGGTGTTGCTCAGGCTGTCGCGAAGCTCCATCAGCTTTTCCCCATCGGTCTCGGTATTCGGGTCCACGTTGCTAAGGTAGAGGGTATCGATGGCGATGCCGCGCTCGGTATTGATGCGGGCGAAGGTGATGTCGAAGCCGTGCTTGTAGATCGCGTAGGAGATCTGGTAGAGAAGGCCCAAGTGGTCGGTGGCCTGTACTTCCAGAATGGTGCGCTGCAGAGAGAGCTCGTGATAGACGTCGACCCGCGGCTCGAAGCTTTCCGCCAGAGGATTCTCGTCGCGCTTGAATAGGTCGGCCGCCTCCCTGCGCATGATGTCCTGGATGCGTGGATACAGGTCTTTGTTGGAGACCAGAGCGTCGCTCACGGCGTCGGCGAAAATCTTCTGGGCCTGGTCGGAGCTGGCGTTTCCGCGGCCGCTTTCGGTCACGTAGAAGGTGTCGATCGCGATGTGGTCGTCTCGTGAAATGGCCTTGGCGCTGAGGATGTTGAAGCCCGCGATGTTGAGGGCTCCGGCCAGCTTGTGGAAGAGTCCGGCTCGGTCCCAGGTGATGATGTTCACCACCGTGAGGCTTCGATTGATGTCGTGGTACCAATCGATGACTGGGGCGAGGGCTCCGACGGATTCCGCGGTATTGATCTCCTGCAGCAGCTGGTTGATCATCTGGATGTGTTTGATGATCTCCTGCTGGGAGGTGTTGATGAAGTAGCGATCTGGGAGCAGGCTGAAGTGGGCGTTGATCTCCTCCTTGCCGACACCTTCGATGCTGAGCGCGAGCAATTCCTTCTGCGTCATGTTGCGATGCTCCTCGTGCTTCTCCTCGAGGCGGCCCTCGGCTGCGAACACATCCAAACTGCGCCGGTATAAAGTGGTGTGGAGCGTGTCCTTGTACTGATTCCAGAGGCCCTTGGCCGTCCCCCTCGCATCGCAGAACGTGTGCACGTACAGCAGTCTAAGTCGTTCGGGAGTCTCGACTTGTTTGGCGAAGGCTTTTGCGGCTTCAGGGTCATCGATGTCGAACCGTTGCCAAAATCGCGCCATCTGCAGGTGATTTTTGATAATAAAGCGGACCAGCCCTCGATTTTCCTCGTCGATCTGCAGGCGATCGAGAATGGGCTCGGCCAGTTCCACGCCGGTTTCCGCATGGTCCCGGATGGCGATCCCCTTGCCGATGTCGTGGAGCAGGAGGATCAGGTAGATCAGGTTGGGCAGCCGGAGTTCGTGCAAGGCTTCGCGGTAGTTGCGATACATGCGGTCCGGGTTGGAAAATATTTCATCGAGTTCCCTAATGGTATGAAGCGTATGCACATCCGCGGTGTAGCGATGGTAGTACTCGTGCTGCACCAGGCAGGTGAGTCTTCCCCATTCGGGAACGAAGGCTCCGAGCACGCCGAGCTCGTGCATTTCGGAGAGCGTGGGGTAGACGTTGCCGGTCTCCTGCAGGATGGTGCGGAAGCTGAGATTTGCGTCCGGGGACTGCCGCACGCCGTCGTCGATTTTCTCGAGCGATGCTCGAATTAGAGCGCTCAGCTCAAAATCTAGCTCGACGTTGTTCTGCTGTTTGTGGCGGAAGACACGTATCAGTCGGGCGGGCTCCTCTTCGAAAACCGCGGGGTTCTCGGTGGTGATCAGCTTGCCCCGAATCACGAAACCGTCGACGTTCTTGATGCGTTCCTTTCGCCGGGCCATGAGGAAGGACTTCACCGATTCGAGGGCGCTTTTCTTGCTGCTCTCCTCGTTGGAGAGGGCCAGTCGCTTTTCGACGTTCTTGGAGATCCGGTAGATGGTCTGGGCGCGTTGATAGTAGTCGCGCATGAAGGCTTCCACCCGTTTCAGGATATCGCGTTGGGTGTAGCCGAGGCGGCGCGCCACCTTTGGCTGGGCTTCGAGGGAAAGCAGATCGCTGGGGCGCTTGATTCGAAAGTGCAGCTCGTTGCGCACGCGCAGCAGGTAGTCGTAGGCCTCCTTGAATTCGGCGAGCTCCTGCTTGCTGAGATAGTTCAGCTCGGAGAGGCCCTCCACTGTAGTGAGGTTGAGCCGCACGCGAGCCATCCAGAGGGTATTGTGGTAGTCGCGTAGACCGCCGACGCCGCTTTTGATGTCCGGCTCCTGCATGAAGACGCTGCCGCCGAACTTTGCTCGTCGGCTGCGCTGGTCGTCGAGGCGCTCCTTGATGTACTCCTTCGGTTTCTCCTTGCGGTAGAACAGGGTGTAGGAGGATTGGAAGCCCTCGAAAAGCGGCTTGGAGCCAGTGATCAGACGCGCCTCCAGCAGGGCGGTCTTGGTTTGGATGTCGGCTTTGGCCTCGGAGAAGGCCTCGTCGATGGTTCGCGTGGAGTGGCCCACTTTCAACCCGGCGTCCCAAAGCGGGTAGAGCACTTCGCGCACCAGGATCTCCTGGGCGGTATCGAGATCCTTCTTGGCCGTGTTGGGCGGGTAGAGGAACATGATGTCGATGTCGCTCAGCGGGCAGAGCTCTTCGCGTCCGTAGCCGCCGAGGGCGATGACGGATACGGCGATCTCGTTGTCCACGGTGGCTTCCTGTGCCTTTTCGATGGCCGGGTCAGCCAGGGCGATGATGAGGGAATCGATCATCAGCGAGCGGGCTTTGGAAATGTCCAAGCCGGTGCCGCCGTTGCGATGCTCCTCCTTGATGACAGCCGTCTCCGACTTGAGGAAGCTCTTCAGGGCGGCGAGCTTCTTGGCGGGCGTTGTGTCGTTTGCGAAGTTCAGCTGGCTGGCGACTTCGCTTTTCAATCTCTTCTCAAAGGCTTGGATCATCGTCGAAAAGGATCGCGCCCGGTGGAGGGGGCGCGGTTTCGACTGCGAGAAAGATGCAAGAGGCCGGACGGGTCAACAGCCAAGCTAGGCGAACTCCCTAGAGGTCCTTTCGCAGGAAGCGCTTTCGGGATCGCGGCACCAGCCAGAGCCAGCTGAAGGCGGCTGTGGCGATGAGCGCCGCCGCTTCGATGGCGAGATAGAGCGGGACGGTGTCGGGCTTCTCCTGAGCGAGATGCGTGAAGGCGATGGAGCTGAAGCCGAACCAGAACGCCATGGGGATAGCGACGGCCAGCATGATGGCCAGCCGCGCGCCGCTCAAAGGGGCGGTCTGGTTGTGCTTGAGCTGGAGAACGCTGAACTGCCAGATCGCCGCAGGCGCCAGCACCACCAGGGTGAGGGCGAGGCCGAGCAGGGCGGTGTGAAAGTCGAACCAGGTGAAGAGAGAGCCCATGCGGTAGTGGACCGCAAACTGCAGGGCGGGAAAGAAAACCAGCAAGGCGAGGCTTAGGCAAGTGGCGGAGCGAAGGATCAGTTTTTCGGTGAAACGAAAGCATTCGGCCCGTCCCAAGCGCGTCAGAAAGACGGACAGCTCGGCTGGCGTGTAGGTGGCGAGACCGATCATGGGAACGATCATGGCGATGAATCCGATGGAGTTGAATGCTTTCAGGGGTTCCTGCAGGTCGCTGGACATCGCGGTCGAGGTCGCGTAGAGGGCGAGGTAGGAGGCGAGAAATCCCAGGATGTAGATCAAGGTCAAGCGCCCGGGGCGCCGCATGGCGCGGGGAAAGCCAGTCGAGGCCTCGTAGGTGTTTCGGATCCTTTGCTGCACGGAATCCTGAGCGGCTGGAAAAATCCGTTGCTTCGGGCTCCACCGGTTCTTTCTGGAATGCATGACCTCTGCGAGCTTCTTGGTATCATTCGAATAGACGGGCGGTAGGCCAGCGCGATGCAGCCGTATCCAGTTTTTGATAACGACTGGATCCATGATCAGCGTCGCTCCGATAGGCAGCAGCGCCGCGGCCACCAAGCCAGACAAGGTAACCTGATCCGCGAATTCGATAAGCTGTGTCTTGAAGGGAGCGCTAGCCAGCAGGGCGACCACCAGGGCGATGTGAAAACCGGTCACCACGAACTTGGGGCGCGAGCTGCGGGCTTGGGTGAGGAGCCAGGCGAGATTGAACAGGGACGCGTAAAGCAGTGGCAATGCGTGACCTTCCATCCCCAATCGAAAGGCGAGCCCCGTGCATGCGGCACCCAAGGCGATGGTCGCAAGGGTGTCGCCCAACAGACTGTGGCGGCGCGGTGGCAGCACGGGGTAGCAGGCCCGCGCTCTGATCGCGATCTGGGTTTGGGAAAGCATCATGCAAATGGCGAACACGATGCCGCAAAGAATGAAAATCGTCCCGTATCCGGTTTGTGGATCTGTGAAGAAGCTGATGCTTGGAACGAAGAAATACCCGAAGAAGCCGATTGCCAGCGTCGGTTGCTTGAACAGCTTTAGTCGACTAGACAGTAGCATGGCGAGGCGCGTTTGAGGTTGAACTGAGCAGAGGGTAAATCGCTTCGAGGTTGAGCGACCGTTCGCGGATCTCCAGCCCATGGGACGTTTCGAATGCGGAGCGATGGGTTTCGGGATCGCGCACGAGCAGGACGCGTTGGGAGAAATCCCCATGCTGTTGAAGAACGTAGGCCTCCTCGAAGCGCTCGGGGAGAGCTTGTCCTGGGGCGGCGGATACGGTCCACTCGGCGTAGCGCTCCTTCAGTTCGTCGAGATCGGAGTCGGCGATGAGCTGGCCGGACTTAAGGAACCAGACGTGGTCGATGACTTTTTCCACGTCGACTAGAATGTGGGACGAGATGATGATGGAGCTCTCCTCGGTGCTGGCGATGCTCAGGAGGAAGCGCAGCAGGTTCGCGCGCGATTCGGGATCCAGAGCGCTTGCCGGCTCGTCGAGCAGCAGCAGCTTCGGGTGGTGGCAGACTGCCAAGGCGATGGCGAGCTTCTGGCGATCTCCCGTCGAGAGGGTCGCGACCTTCGCTTCCCGATCGAGGTGGAAGGCCTCGACCAGTTCCGTTTCCCGCTGCCTGTCCCAGTTTTTATAATACGAGGCGATGTAGCGCAGGTGCTCGTCCACCGTCAGCCAGTCCAGGAAATCGCTTTCCTGTTGCACGAATCCGATTTGCGAAAGCGCCTCGCTCCCGATCGCGTCAGCTGGGACGCCTAGGGTGCGGATGGAGCCGGAGCTGGGCAGGACTAGCCCGACGACGCTTCTGAGCAGGGTGGTTTTTCCGGAGCCGTTGGGGCCGAGCAGGCCCACGATGCTGCCAGGCTTGCAAGCGGTGGTGATCTCGTCGAGGGCGACCTTCAGGTCGAAGCGTTTGGTGAGCTGGTTGATTTCGAGAGGGCTAGTCATGGGATTTGTTTTGTTTCAGCAGGGCTTTGAAGATCTTAACGGCGTCGGCTTGGGAAACGCCCAGCTGATGGGCGAGAGCAGCGGCGTCGCGTAGGGCGTTTTTCATGGCGTCCTCCACGGTTTGCTTGGGGGAGGCGTCTAGCTGCGGAGCCACCACGAGCGGTTTGCCGCGCTGACGCAGCAGGGCGCCGTCGCGCTCCAGCAGGTTGTAGGCTTTGCTGATGGTCATCGGATTCAGACCGATCTGAGCCGAAAGCGCCCGGGTGGACGGAAGCTCGTCGCCCGGCTTCAGATGATCGAGCGCGATCTGCCGCTTGATCTGCTCGATCAGCTGCCGGTAGGCGGGAACGCCGCTGTGGTGTTCGATTCGGATCAGCATCTTATGTGTATAAGTGTATTAGTTTGGTAATGCACTTGGTCAAGGAAGAATTGGATGCCGGGTTTCCGGTGACGGGTTTCGGGTGGCGCCCGACGTCTCGGCGGGCGCTGAAGCTGTAGCTCGCCGCGCTGAGGCGCGAGGTCGATGGCGGGTCAGCGCCCCGCCCTACAGGTGGGACAAGCTGATGGCGGGTCGGCGCCCCGCCCTGCAAGAGGGACAAGCTGGTGGCGGGTCAGCGCCCCGCCCTACAGGTGGGGGGGGCGTCGGGCTCCTAGTCGACTTCGATGGCGATGCTTTCCGAGTGGCTGTTGAACTCGGGCGCGTACATGCACTGGATCTCGGCGATACCGGTCTGGTAGCGGCCTTTGAGTTGGACGCGGGTCGAGTACTCGAAGACGTAGGTTCCGGCGTCGAGTTGATCGATGAAGAAGTGGCTGGCGGTGTCGCGGGTGCTTTGGAAATAGCCTAGGCCGTCTTGGTAGCGTTGCTGGCTGATCACGTCGACCGGCTCGGTGCCGCTGCCGCGCTGGTCTTTTAGGTGCAGGTATTCCATGTCGCGGTCGCTGCGCAGGATAAGGCGAACGACCAGTTCATCGCCGACGGAGACGGGGCCGTCGACCGCTTTTAGCACGGGACCTTGAGCGGTGGTTTCCTTGACGAACAGCTGTTTCTCTAGGGTGAGCGGGGTGGCGGTATGGGCAGTGATATTCTCCATGTCTTCGAGGTACTGCCAGTGAAGGCTGCCCCAGCTCACGCCTTGGTCGGGCTTGGAGACGGTGATCTGCCCCATGGCGGGCTCGATCTCACCGGGGGTAAACGTCTTCTGATAGAAGCCGGTGCCGGCTTCCACGTTTTCCGGCTTCACTTCGTAACTCCCTAGGGTGACGGAGACCAGCTCGTCCGAGGACAGAAGATCGTCGCCGCGCAGGAGCAGGGCGTAGATGGCGTCGGCGGTGCCTTTGGTCGTTTTCCAGCTGTTGGTTTGCTTTTGCTTGATCAGCCAGACCTTCAGGTCTTCCACTGCTTGAGCGTCTTGGGCCACTTCGTCGAAGGCCTCGATCATGAGGGCTTGGGTTTCGATAGGAGCCTGATGCCACCACCAGCTTCTGTCATTGCCAGACCAATACATGCCCATCTCTTCCGACTTGAGGCTGCGTTCGTTGAGTGATCGCACGATGTCGATAGCGGTTTTACCCTCGCCGAAACGCTGCAGAGCGAGGGCCAGCTGAGCCTGATTTTGGCGGGAGGAAACGTCGAGCCAGCGCGCCTTCGCCTGCTCGATGAAGAAATCCACCGCTTCGCGATGCGATTCGGAGATGGGGCGATCGGCGAGGAAGAAGCTACGTCCGTAGAGGTAGAGGCATTCCAGGGGAGCGGGCGCGTAGGCCTGAGGACTATCGAGTTTCTGGACGTCTTGGTAGCGGTCTTTTATCCAATCGTCCAAAGCCGGAAGCGCGTCGAGGGCGAGCTGCATATCGGTTTCGACTCCAAGGTGGCGCAGGCGTCCGAATCCGGTGGTGATGTAGAGGCTTATGTAGTGATCAGTCCAGTATCCGGAAAACCATGACCAAAGACTGCTATCGTCGTGGCGACGTTGCTCCAGCTTTCGCAAGGCCTGGGTCGCTTCGGATTGGAGCCGGTTCTCGTCGAAGAGAATGCCGAGGCGTCGTTTGGCTTGGCTCTCGCTTTTGGCGTCGCGCAGCCAAGGCGTTTCTTCGATGAGCATCGATTTGAGTTCCTGGTTTTTCTCTAGCGGACTATCGAGGGCCGAGGTGTTTTTCCAGAGGTCGAAGATGCGGCGAACCTTAGGGTCGGAACGCGCGATATGAGCGGCGAGGGCATTGGCGTAGTAGCGATTGAAAAGCTGTTCGTTGCACTCGTAGGCGTACTCCATGAGATAGGGCAGAGACTGGACCGCGTACCAGATCGGTTGGGAGACCATCTGCACGTTCAGGCTTTGGTGGACCAAGGAGTCGGAGTTTTCGGATTCGAGGAGTTTCTCGAAACGAAAAACCTTTTCGCCGTTTCCGCGTATGGGAAGCGGTAGCGATTCGGTGACCAGTATTCGTCGACTGAGTACAGGAAGGTAACCCTCCTCTCCATCGCTGAGACTGTCGGAAGCTCCCACCACCTTGTAGCTCAGCACTCGGGCTCCATCAGGCGTCTTGAGGCGCCAAGAGTAGGAGCGCGATGCCTTAGCTGGTACGTCGAAGGCTTGTTCGGTCTGGCGGATGCCCAGCTCGTCGCTCACGTCTTGGAGGGAAGCTGCTTCGGCGAAGGTGAGGCGCAGCTGGCCGGACTGGGCATCGTCGGAAAGGTTGGTGACCTTTACCGTGAACTCCACCTCGTCGCCCTCTCGGAGAAAGCGTGGCGGATTGGGCTGCACCATGAGGTCCTTGGCGGTGACGGCGGAATCGCTGAGGAAGCCCACACGGGTGTCCTTGTCGTGAGCCAGCCCCATGAAACGCCAGCGGGTCAAGGTGTCGGGCAAGGTGAACTGGATCTTCACGACCCCGTCTTCATCGGAAAGCAGGTGCGGGAAGAAGAAGGCGGTCTCGGCGAGATTGGCGCGGGATTGGACTTGGTCGAGGGCGGGCGGAGGCGGGGCGGCTCCGCCGACTTCGGTATTCGCGGTGTAGGAAAGGAGGGCTTCGTTTCCCGTGGCGCCCGTATCCTGCATGGTTTGTATCGTCGTCACGGATATGGCGGAGCCGTGGTCGGCAAGCCGTGTTTTCATTCGTGATCCGGCGAGCGTCGATACGGCGCGATATCCCTCATGGTCCACATCGGCTACGCTGAAAGGGGAAAGTTCATAGATTTCCTCAAGGCCTGGCATCATCGTGGGAATCGGAAAGGATGGGTAGTTCCAGCTTGTATCCAAATTCTTGTACTCTCTAGGGAAGTTCAGATGGTACTGGTGAGGGAAATTGTTGAAGCGACGGAAGCGGTAGTTGTTTTCCTGACGATAGGTCGCGATGGACTGAGTCCATGAGTGCGAGCGGAACTGGTCCAGGGAGGCGTCGTAAAGACAAGCCAGCATTTCTGCGGCAGCCAGTTCCGATTCCGGTCCGGTGATGGTGGCCGTCCAGGTTTCCCGCTGCCCGGGTTCGAGTTTGCTGCGAAAGCTTTCCCAGTCGATCTGCAGGCGCTTGTTGCTCCAAGGAACGTTAATCTGCTCTTGAACAAGGTAGGCTCGGTTGTCGCGCACGAAGGTAAGGCTTAGGGTGAAACCGCCCCGCAGCTCATCTGTCACCGGAAATTCGATACGCTGCTGCGTATTTCCCGCTTCGGTCCAATATGCGACAAGTGTCTCGTCGTCGGCGGTGAACTCCACGTAGGCTCGACCGCTCGGGTAGCCTGTGCCCCAGAGGGCGGAGAAGGTCTGGCCGGGTTCGAGCGTGTTCGATCGTACCGAAAGGTAGTGGGGAATCTTATACGGAAAACGATCGCTATGGGGATCGATAACGGTGAAGGTCTTGCTCGCGGTGACCGGATTGCCAAAGGCGTCTTTGCTTTCGAGAGCGGCTCGATAGATGCCGGCTTCGAGGGGGAAAGGGAGTTCGGCAATGCCGGACGCGTTGGTGCGAAAGCTCTTATTGCGAACCTGCTTGCCGAGCGGCCAGGTTTCGGGATTGCTGGCGTCGTAGGGAGGACGATCGGCGGGCTGGGAATCCTTCCAAGCGTAAGGGCCCTGTGGGCGATGGCTGCCCCAAGGGGCGCGGTGAACGCTTTCCGGCTCTTCTAGGCGGTGAATGCGAAGGCGCCCTTTGGCGCTCAGCGGGGAGCCGTCGAGAGTTTCGGTAGTGAGAGTGAATGCGACCGGTCGCTCGGTGGTCAATTCCTCCTCTGTGGAAATGCTCGCTTTCATGGCGGTGTATCCGGAAAGCGTGACAGCCTGAGCGCTGCGTGTTTCGCCGCTGTTGTCGGTGACATCCGCGTGGATGGTGAAGGCGAAGCGAGGCTCGTTTTCGCGGGGCGCGTCGAGATCGGGCTCGGCCACAAACTCGATTTGAAAGCGTCCTTGAGCGTCGGTGACGCTTTGACCGTGGGCGATGGCCTTGGTTTCCGGAGGCTGCCACCACCAGCACCAGAGCGGGCGTTCCACGCTACGCTCGACACGCCAAACCACCTTCGCCCCGTCGATGGCCGCACCCGTGTAGGCGCTGGCGTCGCCTTCGATCAGGACGTTCTCGTCGAGTTTGGTGGCTTTCGTCGGCTGCTCCAGGGTGACCTCGAACTTGGGGCGTTTGTATTCCTCGACGTTAAAGTCGACGCTGCCTCGAGGACCCTTTTGGACGATCAGGCGCATGGTTCCAAAGGCTCCCGAACTGGGGGCGGTGAAGGAGCCGCTGAAGGAGCCATAGTCGTTTGAGAGCAGTTCGAGTCGATCGATCGCCTGTCCGTTGAGATCGACCAAGCCGAGGGTGACCTTTTTGCGGGGGAGGATAATCTGGCGACCGTGTTGCGGATCGCTTTCGGTGCAGATGCCTTTGAAGTGAATGGTCTGGCCCGGGCGATAGAGGGCTCGGTCGGTGAATAGAGTGGTTCGAACCTGATGTTGGTTGGGCTGGTATGGGCTTCCGACATAGATCTCCTGCGTGGCGAGATGTCCTTCGCGTTCCGCCTGAAAAACGAGACGGGAGTCTCTTGAGGCCTTGTATTGGAAACGGCCCTCGGCGTCGCTGCGGGCGCCTTTTTCCGCGATGAGCTTTTGATAGTTGCCCCTGCTCCAGACGCGCACGTTCACGTCAGGCGCCGGTTCGCCCGATACCGCGTCCACCACGATGCCGTAGATTTGATTTGTCGCGGGCTGCCGTTCGAGCACCAAGGCGAGGTCGCTGTGGGTGAAGCGAAAGGTTTCCGAATAGTCATCAGGGAAATCTGGATACGCGCTCGCAGCGACAAGGTAGCGACCCGGCTCCGGGAGTTCTGGATGTTGCAGATCGAAGCGGTTTTCTCGGAAGTCGCTGGTTTGCGGAAGCTCCTCCGTCCATTCGCTTAGCAGGGCGCGTTCGCTGGGGTTTTCGACGGGTTTGTTGTCTTCGAAGTCTAGTCGATAGAGGCGCAAGTGAAGTTTGGATACGTTTCGATAAACGGCCTGAAACAGCGGTTCGGGCCCGTGAGTGGTCCAGGCCATTTCGCTCTCCAGGCGAAGCGATTTCTCTTCGATGTCGTCGATCAGCAATTGGCAGCGAAGACCTCCAATGCTCTCGGGAAACGTGGCGACTCCTCGGCTGGCGGCTTGGTGGGCTTCGTCTGGGGCGTCCGCGGAGAGTTGCAGCTCAGCGATTTTGGCCCAAGCGCGTGCGGAGACTTCGTGCGAAGCGGTCTGATGGGCGAAGGCTTGCAGGGCGTGGAGGAGCTCCTGGTCGGCCTGGTCGCTTACGGCGATGTTTCCTGCGTAGATCAGTCGGGAAAGGTTGGCATCGTAAAAGGCGGTCGGATCTTCGTCGTCGAGATGAAAGCGCAGCAGCTTCTGGTAGAGGTGGAGCGCCTTGAGCTCGGGGGAATACCCCTCGGCGGGCGGCAGTTGCCAGTCAAGAAAGGTCTCAACTGGGGCGAAGAGTGGGTCGTCTTCGCTGAGCTGAAAGGCGTTTTCCGCGATCATGGCCGCTTGCTCTCCGGCTTGATAAAAGGCGAGGGCTTCGTGGGCCAGGAAATCGTAGAGCGTGGGGCGGTAGGCGAGCGGCACGTTTCCCATGTCCAGCAATGCGGAGTAGTCGCTGATTGGGAGGCTCTGCAGGACGGCTTCGTTTTCCAAGGCGGCGGAAAAATGCCGGTCGATTTCGCTGAGAAGTTTCGACAGGTCCCAGGTTTTGATATCGTCGCTGTCGTTCGCCGAAACGGTGGAGCGCTCGAGCAGGCTCCAGCGGTTTTGTTGAAAATAGCTCCAGTAGAAGTGAGCGGTGATGGCGCTGACTGCAGGGCGAAGGAACTCCGGTACGTCGCGGGCGCGTTCTCGAAGGCGCTCGATGGCGTAGGTGGTGTCGCCTCCTTGAATCTCGATCTCCAAGGAGATCTTCTGCAGGTTGGCCCGCAGGGCTTGCGCAGCTTGGCCGCTTTGTTCGGCTTGCTCGATGATCGTATCGAGAATCTGGATAGCGGTGCGAGGGAGGCCGTCTTGGCGGGCTTCTTCGACCTGGAGCCAAAGGTCTTCGTCGGCCTGGGCGAAGCAGGTCGCAAGCGGAGTGATGAGTGCGGCGAGGGAGACGAGCAGGATTCGGAATGAGGGGCGCATGAGTGGACGTTTGTTTATTCAGGTAGGCGCGTGGGCCTCGCCCTACGGATATGTTTGATGGATTGTTATGTAGTACTACTAGCAGACGATTTTGGATTTAGAAATCTTAGAGGAAAATGGCTTTGCCAAGGGTATGGCGGGGATGGGGGCGCGGTTGGCCTGTCAGGTCGCACGCGGCGATTAGAGTCCCTTCGGGATCAGGGCTGGAGAGACGCGGGATTTGGGGCCGAAAAAAGCGCCTCCGGGTGGGAGACGCTTGGGGAAACTGGGGTTGTAGGTTACGGCGCTGGGGCGAGAGGATCATGGCGGGTCGGCGCCCCGCCCTGCAGTAAGGCCACCGCCTTTATTCGCCGTGGGTGGCGCGGGCGTTGGGGTCGGTGCGTTGGCGGGCGAGGAATTCCACCACGTCGCGCAGGTCGTGGCGGCTGAGGTTGTCAGCGAACACCGCGGGCATGCTGGAGGGCATGGAGTCGCGTTTGACGACGGTGGATTTCGCGAACGTTTCTTCTTCGCCGGAGGGCAGCGTGAGGGTGATGGTCTTCTGGTCTTCCTTCGATACGAGACCGAATTTTGAGCTGCCGTCCCCAAGCGTGAGGATGACGTTTTCGTACCCGTGCGCGATGGTGGCGTTGGGAGCGACCACTGCTTCCAGCAGCTCGCGGCGGTCGAGGCGCAGACCGATATCGGAGAGATTTGGTCCTGCCGCTTCCCCGGGGCCGTACACGATGTGGCAGCGCACGCAGGCCATGATCTGGTTGTTGAAAAAGACGTCGTTGCCTTCCGGTCGGCTGGAGCCGCCTTCGAGGGCGAAGCGGTAGGGGGCGAGCGGATCGGGGTCTGCTGCGATGGCGGCTTGGTAGGCTTGGTAGGCGGCTCGTACCTCTGGAGCGGGATGGTTTTCGGCGGCTTCGATGAGCTCAAGCTGGGCGTCGAGAGGGACTTCGTTTCGGGCGAGTCGCTGCAGGCTGCTCGCTAGCAGCTCGCTGGCGAAGGGTTGCTCGGTCTTGGCCAGCGTCTTGAAGGCGACGCGTTGCTCTTGGGCGCTGCCCTCGCTCATGAGGGCGAGCGTGCGCTTGGCTTGTTCAGGCGCCTTTCGGGCCACTAGGGGCAGAGCGGCGAGGCGCAGTTCGGAGGCGTCTGATTCGCTGGCCGCGATGACGAGCTGGTCCATGCGAGGGTCGTTCTGCTGGACCAGACTCTCAAACGCCGCCACCCGAGCGGCGCCGTCCTGAGCCTCATCGAGCGCTAGGGCGAACAGGGCGTCTGCGATTCCGGTGACGCCGAGTTTCGAAGCGGTTTCGATATAGGCGGCCTGCACCGTGCCGGGGGCTGCGCCTAGGATTTGCGGAGCGACGGTGGCCAAGGCCTTGGCGGGGACTAGGGCGTCGCGTTTCGGCAGTGGCCGGTACACGCCCATGATGCGGTCGCGCTGCAGCGGGTCCGGCCAGGATCCGAGCTGGGCGAGGGCTTCGAGCCGAAAGCGGGTGTCGATGTCGGCATCCGCAGCCAGCTGGGCCATGGTTTGGGCGTTTTCGGCGTCGCCGAGACGAAAGTGGGCGTTGATGACTCGGAGGGCTAGAGCCGGCTCTTGCATGAGTGGATGCTCGATCGCGGCGGCGAGCGCAGGGAAGGCGGCTTCGATGGGGTGATCGTTGATGGCACGGGCAGCTTCCAGGACGATCTCCTTGTCCGGGTCCTTGAGAAATCGGGCGACAAGCGGGTCCTGCAGGCGTCTCAAGGCGAGCAGCGCTGCCATGCGCACGGCGGTGGAATCGTCGTCGATGGCAGCTTGCAGCGCAGGACGGTGGTTGGCCCCGACGAGTCCCATGACGATGGCATGCTCCAGGTAGGCGTCTGCCCCGTCGTTCTCTCGCGCGGCCTCGACGAGGGCGGGAGCGGCGTCGGCGGCTTGCAGTTTGCCGAGGCTTTGGGCGGCGAAGAAACGTACGCGCGGGCTGGCGTCCTGCAGGCGGGAGACGAGCTGATCGATGTTTCCAGCGATGCGATGATCGCCGATGAGCTTAGCGGCTTGGGCGCGGACTTCGGCGGTTTCGCTGTGGGCGAGAGCGCTGATTTCGGAAGCGGCTTTTGGCGAATCGCGATCCGCGAGCACGCCCAGTCCCCAGGTGGCGTGCAGGCGAGCGTGGAGGTCGCGGCTTGGGTCGCCGGCGATGCGGGAGAGCAGCGGCACGTTTGCCTCGCCTCTGGAGGCGAGCTCGAGCTGGGCTTCCAGGCGCACGTTCCAGTTGGGATGGCTCAGCAGATCGGCCAGCTCCTCGGAGTCGCGATCGGCCATGCCCTGGGAAATGAGGTTTCGCGTTTCGTCGATGATCGGATCCTGCAGCGTTTCGGGATTGGCCAAGGCGTAGACGCGGCCCTTGTTGGACTTGGGCCAGCCGTCCACCCAGTCCAGCACGTAGAACTTCCCGTCCGGGGCGAAGGTCACGTCGGTAGGCAGGATGCCTTCGAGGAAGTCCGTTTTCTCGCCAAGTTTGTAGGTGGCCCCGTCTTGCTCGAAGGTGTAGCTGGTGACGCCGCTGGAGGCGATGCTGCCCTTGAAGTGGGTGATGAAAAGGTGTCCTTGGTACTCGGGCGAGAGTCCGGTGCCGGGGTGGTAGGCGATGCCGGAGGGACCGTCGTCGATATAGAAAAGCGGCGGCAGGGCGAAACGGGTCCGCCCATCGAAGCGCGTTTTCCACCAGCCCTCCGACATCCAGACGCCGGCCCCGCCCAGCGGGGCGTGCTGGTGGCCGATGCGCCAGCCGGAGTCGCCACCGTCCACGATGTGCACCAGTCGCTCGAAGTCTCCGTTGTCGCAGTCGTTGTCGCCGGTGAAGAGGTTGCCCAGCTCGTCGAAGGCCAGCTCCTGCGGGTTGCGCAGGCCCCAGTGCACGATTTCCAGCTCGGAGCCGTCGAGATTGCAGCGGTACACGGCGCCTTGGTCCGGGTAGGCGAGGGTCTCGCCTTCGTGGTTGGTGACGTTGATGCCGCGGTCGCCGATGGAGAAATAGAGTTTTCCATCCGGCCCGAGGATCAAACCATGGAAGTCGTGGCCGGTGTAGCCGAAGTGCACCCCGAAGCCGCGATGGATGGATTCGCGCGAAAGCGCTTTCCCGTCCTCGCTGATGCCTTCCAGTTTCCAGAGGTGCGGGATGTTGGTGAAATAGACGTCGCCTTGTCGCGCCAGCACGCCGGAAGCGATGCCGCTGAGGCTGGAGTCGAACTTTCCTCCGTAGTCGGTGGAGCGGTCCGCGCGGCCGTCGCCATCGGTGTCCACCAGCAAGCGCAGCACTTCGCTCTCGATTTCGAACTGCTTGGCCTGCTCCTCCCCGAAGAGTTCGATGATGCCTCGTGCTCGATCGTCCACGGTGCGGAAGGCCATGTCCTCCTCCAGCATGTCCAGGTAGCCGCGGATATCGAGCACGCTGGTGCGGTAGCGATAGGTTTCCGCCACGAAGAGGCGGCCCTGCTCGTCGAAGTCGAAGGCTACCGGATTGGCCAGCAGCGGCTCGGCCGCCCAGAGGGAGGCCTCGATGCCCTCGGGAAGGCGCAGCTGGTTGATGGCCAGCTCGGTCTCGGCAGTGGCGGCATCGATGATGGGATCGGGGAGACGGTCCGACGGTTCAAGGGTCATTTTCTGGCCGAAGGCCAGCGAGACCACGCAGCCGGCTGCGATTAGGGGTAAGGCGCGGATGAGCATAAGTTGTGTTAGATGGGGCTTGTAGCTGATCTAATGCGCGAGGCAAAGAAGAGCTGACTCTTATGTATTGGCAATCTGGGGATTGGTTGCCAAGTTCGCTGGGTCAGTTTTGACCTATCCCGTTAATACCCTTGGCGAGGGATTGCGAATGCAATGATAAATCTCTTTCCCGAAGCCTAACGATCAACCCACTGCTCCCCCACCTATGGATTCTCGTAGAACTTTCTTGAAAGGCGCCTTCGGCTTGGCCGCTGGCTCCCTGCTCGCGCGGCCTGTCCTGTCCGCTACTGCTTCGCTCGCCGAGCGCGTGCAGGGCACGTGGTTCGACATTTCGCTAGCCCAGTGGTCGCTCAACAAGGCCTTCTGGAACGGCGAGAAGGACAAGATGCGCTTCCCTCAGATCGCCAAGAACGAATTCGGCATCAACGCGGTGGAGTACGTGAACCAGTTTTACATGGAAGGCTTTTCGCAGGCCGTAGTTGACGAGCTGGTACGCGTTTCCAACGGCGAAGGCGTGCGCAACGTGCTCATCATGTGCGATCGGGAGGGACGTTTGGGCGATCCGGACGAAGCCAAGCGGAGCGAAGCCATCGAGAACCATCGCCGGTGGATCGAGATGGCCCGAGCCCTCGGCTGTCACGCTATTCGCGTGAATGCCGCTTCGGAGGGGACCTTCGACGAGCAGATCAAGCTGGCGGCGGACGGCCTGCGCCGCCTATCCGAAATGGGCGACTTGTACGGCATCAGCGTAATCGTGGAAAACCATGGCGGCCTCTCCAGCAACGGCGCTTGGCTGTCCGCGGTGATGCGGCAGGTGGACCATCCGCGCTGCGGGACCTTGCCGGACTTCGGAAACTTCGTGGTCGATCGGGAAACGGGCGAGCAGTACGACCGCTATCTTGGCACGGAACAGCTGATGCCCTTCGCCAAAGGGGTCAGCGCCAAGACCTATAACTTCATGCCCGACGGCTATGAGCGCGATCTCGACTACGGAAGGTTGCTGGAGATCGTAAAGACGTCTGGCTACCGCGGATACATCGGCATCGAATGGGAAGGCAGCTCGCTCGACGAGCCGACGGGAATTCTCAAGACCAAGAAGCTGCTCGAGATGCTCGGCGGCCGAGCGTAAGGCGAGCGGCGAGGGTAGAGTGGTGAAGGTGGTGGCCGACCTGCTCGGCGGCCATATTTCGCTTGGGAGGCTCATGTGCCCGCGAGGGCCTGCGGGCGCTCCCTTGGTTGGTGGGAGCGGCGTCGACCGTGTTCGGCACGGTTTTCTGAACGCGCCGGGGACGTCGCGTCCCACCTTGTAGCTACGCTTCAGCTACACGTCGCAGATGCGGATGCCTTGGGCGAGGGCGGCGATGGGATCCTCCCAGCTAGGCACGAACTCCTGAGCGACGTAGCCGTCGTAACCGGTTTCCAAAATCGCTCGCATGATGGCGGGATAAAAGAGCTCCTGCGTCTCGTCGATCTCATGACGGCCCGGCACGCCGCCAGTGTGGTAGTGCCCGAAGTACGGGTGGTTTTCCTGAATGGTGGCGATGACGTCGCCGTCCATGATCTGCATGTGATAGATGTCGTAGAGCAGCTTGAAGGCCTCCGACTCCACGCGCTTGACCAGTTCCACGCCCCAAGCGGTATGGTCGCATTGGTAGTCGGGGTGGTTGCGCTTGGAGTTCAGCAGCTCCATCACCACTAGTATGCCGTGCTTTTCGGCGATCGGGGTAATGCGCTGCAGGCCGATCTTGCA
Source organism: Pelagicoccus sp. SDUM812003 (assembly GCF_031127815.1). NCBI lineage: Bacteria > Pseudomonadati > Verrucomicrobiota > Opitutia > Puniceicoccales > Pelagicoccaceae > Pelagicoccus > Pelagicoccus sp. SDUM812003. The sequence continues at coordinate 21,859 of NZ_JARXHY010000007.1, forward strand.
GTTTTCCAGGCCTTCTTCGTCGTCCAGCCCGTCGCGGTTTCCCGAGAAGCAGATCACGCGCTTGGCCCCGGCGTTGGCGACCTGCGGAATGTTTGTTTCGAAGAAGGAAACGATGTTGTCGTGGTTTTCCAGCCGGTTGAGCCCAGAAACGATGCCGCCAGGGACGCCCCAGATCAGCGAGGGGTCGAGACCGTTTTCCCTCAGCGTCGGAATCTCGTCCACGTTTACGAGATCCAGCGCCTCCAGTCCGACCTCCTTTCCGCGGCGGCAGAGCTCGTCCAGCTCGATGTCCTTGTAGCACCAGCGGCAAGCGGAGTGGTGGATGTTTCGCTTAAGATCGGAAGTGGGCATGGACATAGCTTCGCTGGTTTCGTTCTGATTGGCGAAGGCTCGGGTCGCTGCGAGTGCGGCGGCTCCAGTGGCGACTTTCTTCAGCGCGTCGCGGCGGTGCATGGGGTTGTTCATAGGGGTGTCTTCTTGGTGTGCGGAGAAAAGTGGACATCGCAGAGCTTGGGTGCCACTAAGAGGCGCGCCAACGAAATTTGTCGAGAGTCGCGAACCTTCGAAGCAGCGCCGCGTGAGTTTTTGCTACAACGTTGTAGAAAAAACTTTTGGAAGAGGGGCTGGAGGCGAAAGGTGTGTGGATTTCAGAGCAGGCGGGCCGTTTGTTTAAGCGCTTGCCCTCGACTGGGGCGACGCTTATCGCTAGGCCCTTTTTTCTTTCATCCACGCTCACAGCTCATGGCACAGGAAATCAATCAAGGCTACGATCCGAAGGAAGTTGAGCCCAAGTGGTACGCCGCTTGGGAGGAAAACGGCTGCTTCGAAGGTGAAGTGAAGGAGGGCCAAGAGTCCTACTCGATCATGATTCCGCCGCCGAATGTGACGGGCATCCTGCATATGGGCCACGTGCTGGACAACACCTTGCAGGACATCTTCATCCGCCGGGCCCGCATCGAGGGCAAGAGCACGCTCTGGTTTCCCGGCACGGACCACGCGTCCATCGCCACTCAGACCAAGGTCGAGCAAGCCCTGCGCAAGGAAGGCACCAGCCGCCGCGACATCGGGCGCGAGAAGTTCCTCGAACGAGCGTGGCAGTGGAGCGACGACCATGGCGGCAAGATTCTCAACCAGCTCAAGAAGCTCGGCGCGTCCTGCGATTGGCGTCGCACCACCTTCACCATGGACGAGGCCTACGAGCGGGCGGTCAAGGACGCGTTTGTGAAACTCTACCAGCGCGGCTTCATCTATCGTGGCAAGCGATTGGTAAACTGGTGCCCCAGCTCCCAGACCGCTCTCTCCAACGAAGAGGTCATCATGAAGCCTCAGAAGGGCAAGTTCTGGAAGATGCGCTACGAGGTCGTGGAAGAGCCCGGCCGTTATCTGGAGATTTCCACCACGCGCCCGGAGACTATCATGGGCGACACCGCGGTGGCGGTTCATCCGGAGGACGAGCGCTATACCGATCTCGTCGGCAAGCACGTCTGGCGTCCCTTCCCGCGCGAGCAGATCCCTATCGTGGCGGATCGCGCCGTAGAGCGCGACTTCGGAACCGGCGCCCTCAAGGTCACTCCGGCTCACGACCAGGTCGACTTCGACATCGGCAAGCGTCACGATCTGCCGTTGATCGACGTGATGAATCCCGATGGCACGCTCAACGAAAACGCCGGACCGGAGTTCGCGGGCATGGAGCGTTTCGAGGCCCGCAAGAAGGCGGCGGCCCTGCTGGAAGAGCTCGGCTTGCTGGTCGACACGGAGGACTACGAAAACAACGTTGGCTTCTCCGAGCGGGCTGACGTGCCCATCGAGCCGCGCCTATCCGAGCAGTGGTACCTCAAGTATCCAAAAGTCGAGGAAGCCAAGCGAGCGGTCGAGAAGGGAATCATCAGGTTCCACCCGAAGCGTTGGGAAAAGGTTTACCTGCATTGGCTCAACAACATCCAGGATTGGTGCATCAGCCGTCAGCTCTGGTGGGGCCAGCGCATCCCGGTTTGGTACAAGAAGGGAGCGGATCGCACCGATCCCGCCAACCTGCACGTGTCCGTCGATGGTCCGTCCGATCCCGAAAACTGGGAGCAGGACGAGGACGTTCTCGACACCTGGGCATCCTCCTACATCTGGCCCATCGCGTGTTTCGGCTGGCCGAATGAAGACGAGAAGACCTTGAAAGAGCTGCAGCATTTTTATCCTACGAGCACCTTGGTCACCGGCTTCGACATCATTTTCTTCTGGGTCGCTCGCATGATCATGGCGGGACTCGAACTCTACGGAGAGGACAAGAAAACGCTGACCGACGAGGAGATCGAGGCCCGCATTCCGTTCAAGGATATCTTCATCCACGGTCTTATTCGCGACGAGAAGGGCCGCAAGATGTCCAAGACGCTCGGCAACTCGCCCGACCCGCTCGACCTGATCGAGCGATTTGGAGCCGACGGCCTGCGTTTCGGCATTATCAACATCGCTCCCAGCGGTTCGGATATTCTCTTTTCGGAAGACCGCATCGAGATCGGCCGCAACTTCTGCAACAAGCTTTGGAACGCCTGCCGCTTCCGTCAGATGAACGGCGGCGTCGAGGGCAACGCGTCGCTGGAGGCCATCATCGATCGTGTAAAAGCGTCGCCGCTCGATGGATACAGCAATTGGATTCTCAATCGCATGCTGGAAACCATGCGCGAGATCGAAGGCCAGTTCGAAAAGTTCGAGCTGCATCAGCTTGCCCATACCCTATACAACTTCGTTTGGGGCGACTACTGCGACTGGTACGTTGAAGCGTCCAAGGCGTTGCTGCAGAAGAAGGACGACCCGGCTCACGACATGGCTCTCGCGGTATCCGACTTGGTGATACGCCAAGCCCTGCTGCTGCTCAACCCCATCATGCCGCACATCACCGAAGAGCTCTGGCATGCCATGGGCTTCTGCGAAGAAGGTGGCTTCCTGCAGCAAACCGTGATCGGCACCGCTGACGAGCTCGCTGCCAAGTTGGCCGCCGCGGGCGTGTCCGTCGACGCAGTTGCCGCTAAGGATATCGAAAACGTGAAGGAGCTCATTTCCAAGGCCCGAGCGGTGAAGGCGGAGTACAACGTGGCGTCGAAAAAGGACGTGACGCTCTTCGTTTCGCCCGCCGACGAAGCCAGCGGCAATGTGGTGTCAGGGAATCTGGGTACCATCAAGAAGCTCGCAGGAGCCGCGACCATCGAGCTGAAGGACAGCGTGGACGGTTGTCCAGGAGCGGTCGGCGCCTTGGGTACGGTTTACCTCGATCTCTCCAGCGCCATCGACGTGGACGCGGAGAAGGAGCGCCTGAGCAAAGAGCTCGAAAAGCTTAACAAGCAAGTCGCCGCGGGCGAAGGAAAGCTCAAGAACCCGAAGTTCGTCGACAAGGCTCCCGCCAACGTGGTGGAAGGGGCACGTAAGCAGCTTGCGGATACAGTGGCCAAGCGTGACGAGATCGAGCGACTGTTGAAGAGCTTGTAGCGGATTTTTGCCCACAGATTACGCAGATGGGCACTGATGATTTTCATGTTGAGAGCGGGTCTGATGACCCGCTCTTTTTTTTGGTGGGGCGACTTGTCCTCAAGGCGACCGTGTTTGCTTGTCCTTAGGTTTTGAACGTGTTGGGACAAGCCGTTCAAACTTTTTAGCTGCGGCTGGGCAGGCCGGTGATGGGTTCTATCTCAGCCCTTCGGAACGGGGCTTGGTAGGCGGTGTCTTTCGAGTGACGGGTGAGTTGCATAACGTTTTCTTCATTTCCGTATTCGTCGTAAACAGTCAGGACTAGTCGGTCGCCACGCAGCTTGTAGTCGATGCGTGAAATGTCGCTGGCGTAGTCGGCCGAATTGGCAAGAGCATGGAGCCTTTCGTTGGAGCCCGCGAGATCGTAGATGAGGTACTCGTCGATCATTCGCAACTGACCGTGACGACGCTTGCTGAAGGCTTTCGACGCGATCGCATAGCTTTCGTATTCAGGATTTCCGAGTTCATCTAGGAGTGTGACTTCGATGATACGGCTGGAATGGAAAGTCAAAAGCGTGGCGGAACCGAGTTCGGGATTTTCGGATGGATCGGCGATCCAGCAGCCAGAGATGGGCGAGTCAAAGTCTTCGTCGAAGAGCTTCTCGTCGTTTTTGGATACGATGGCTAGGTTCTTCTCTATTTCCTTGATCAGCTTCTTTTCAGGCCTGATTTCGTTGTCGTTATGATTTTGAAAACGATCTGCGAGATTGCTCACGATGCGGTAGGCTCTCTCGACGTCTCCCTGTTCGTGATACAGGGTAGTTGCTTTCTTGAGTGAGATGTACTCGTCGATCAATGCTTCGCCGCGGCGCAGACCGACGCTTGCGTCACGTTGGCTTTGCAGAGGGAGCGATACGGTTTGAGAGATGGGAAATTTCTGGTTGCCCATCTGATAGGAGAGTGAGGCTTGAGCAATCTCGTCTGAAGTCGCGCGGCTGAACGGGCGGGTGTTTTGAGAGGCCAGGGCGAAGTAGATGGCTCCTTTTCTTAGGCTCAGAAACAGGGTTTCCACTTTCATGTAGAGGGAGCGCCCATCGTCGGTCCATTGAAGCATGTCACCAGGAATTCCATACACGCCGACGATTTTGAAACCTTCCGCTGGCGAGAGGGTTAGTTTCATGTCGTAGGCAAGTTCGGTGACCATGGTTTCGAACTCGTTGGCGAACTTGTCCTGCATGGTCGCGGCGTCGGGGAAGAAAAACAGATTTCCGCCGCGAACCGAACTGATGGTATTTGCCAGCTCGGCTCCGAAGTGGGTGCCTACTCCGATAGTGGTCAGTCCGTAGCCTTTGTTGGACCCCTCTCTCATCTGCCGCATGAAACCATGCTCGCTCGTGTTGCCGGTATTGGGTCGCTCGTCGGTGAAGAGCATGAGACGCGTGGTGCCCTCAAAATCCGGAGCGGTCTCGTCGGCCACGGAGTAGCCTACTTTGAGCCCATGTTCCAGGTTGGTGGATCCGGCCGACTGAATTCCAAGAATGGAATTTCGGATACGTTTTTTGTTGAAAGGCGAAGTCGCGATGGGCTCGAGATAGACGTGGCTTCGATCGCCGTAGAGCACGATGGAAAGCTGGTCTTTTTCGCCGAGCTGATCGAGCGCTTCTAGCAGGGATAGTCGCACAAGGTCCAGAGGACGTCCGCTCATTGAGCCCGACTTGTCGACTACGGCGATCAGGTTGAGTGGGGCGCGTTCCCACGATGCCGCGTCGATGCCTGAGGAGAAACCAATCTGAGCAAGGTGGGTCGCTTCGGGGAGTTCTGGAAGGCTGACTGGCATGGCTTCACCAAAAACGTTTATCAGATTGGCCCCGCGGCTTGGTTCGTTCAGCGGGAGATCGTATTCGCTCAGCAGTCCCTCCGCAGTGAAGCTTGTTGGTTGCGGGATCTTGCCCATGGCGATCTGCGAGCGAGTGAAGGCGATGTCTTGGGCTCCGCCGGCGGTGACGCCGAAGCTGGGAGAGGATACTTCAAAAGGAGAGAGTTCGAATATCTCTTCCTCGTCATTGTTTCTCTGCTGCCCTTGGATGAAGGTAGAGAGAAACAGCGGAAGGGCGACGAATGCGCTGATGGCGCGAGTGGATTTTTGTTTCATGATGCGATTCGAATTTTGGGTTATAACTTCGAGTATCTGCCATCATGATACAGATCGGGGCTGTGAAAGTCGTCACCGGCAAGTAAAAGCCTGTGACACGTTGTATGCACTTGTCACCGCATCACCCCGAGAATTTATAACCTACGCCGTGTACGGTTTTGATAAGACTCGGGCTGTCGCTGGGTTCGATTTTTGCTCGAAGTTTAGCGATATGCTGATCGAGGGTGCGAGTGGTGCCTTGGTAATCGATGCCCCAGGCCTCGTCTAAGAGAAAATCACGACTGAGGGCTTCTTGTGGATGGGCGTGGAAAAGGTGGAGAAGGGTGAGCTCGCGCTCGGTCAGTTCTTTTTCCTCGTCGTCGACGATCGCTACGAGACGACGCGGGTCGATGGTGACCGGGCCGAATTCGAAGGTATGGGAAGTGGCTTTCTTCGCTGTAGCGGTGGTGGAGGAAAATGCGTCAACCCGGCGTAAGGCAGCGTGGATACGGGCCAGCAGCTCGCGGACGCGAAAGGGTTTTTCGATATAGTCGTCAGCGCCCAGCTCGAGCCCGAGCACGTGGTCGATTTCTTCGGTCTTCGCGGTGAGCATGAGGATGGGGACTTGCTTGTTCTTCTCACGAATCTGCCGACAGACATCGTATCCATTTTTCTTAGGCATCATAATGTCGAGCAGGACGAGATCGGGGCCTTTGGCGAAAAATTGCTCCACTGCTTCTTCTCCGTCGGCGGCGAGCAGAGGGCGATGCCCATCGGCTTCGATCGCATCGGATAAGCCTTCGCGGATGTTCGTATCGTCTTCGACTATGAGGATGGTTTTCATGGGGATTCGCTTTTCAGGATGGGGTGGCGAGCGGGAGTTCGAGGATGAAGCGGGCTCCTTCGGTGTACTTGGTATCTAAGGACAAGTCGCCTCGGCAGTCGCGAGCCATGCGGCGTGATATGCTGAGGCCGATGCCAGCGCCGGGGCTCTTATCCGTGAGAGTCGATTGCTCCTGGTAGAATGCTTCGAAGATTTGATCTCGCTGAGAAGAGGGAATTCCTGGTCCACGGTCTTCTACGAGAATGCGGCAGCGTGCGGAGCAATGGAGATGGATGCCAACGTACTGTCCCCCTGCGGCGTATTTACGGGCGTTGTCGAGCAGGTTGAGAAGAATCTGGCGTAGCGCAGCGGGGTCGAAAGAGATTTGGCAACGTTCGCCGGGCGCTTCCCATTCGATGGTGAGGCCGGCGGTTTCCAGCGGGCGCTGGTGGTCGGAAAGGATTTGGGAAATGGCTGCAGCAGGATCGAAGGTTTGGATACGATAGCGTTTCTTTCCCAGCTCGAGGGCATTGAGAGCTAGGATGTTGTCCACCATTTCACTGAGTCGGTGGCTCTCGCGGCTGATGGTATCCAGATACCTCTGACGTTTTTCGGGAGGTAGGTTTTCATTGGAAAGCAAATCCGAATAAAGAGAGATGCTAGTGAGCGGCGTCTTGAATTCGTGACTGATCTGGGAGACGAAGGTGGTCTTGCGAAGGGCGTCGCGTCGATCTCGGGAAACCTGGCGAACGATAAGGAAGGAGCACAGCAAGCCTATGGCCAGAGTGAGGACGAGGAGTGAGTAGCGAAAGGAGCTCAGCCAGGCGCTTTCCGGATCCGGAGCCAGTGAAAGTTGCAAAGAATAGCCAGGCAGGATCGAAGAGAGCGAAACGGAGTCGCTTGCTTGCTCTTTCTGGATCGAAGCCGAGAGCCCAGGGATGGCGAGCTCGTCTAGCAGACTGTGGAACGCTGCCAGCAGAGTTTCCGTATCGAGAGTTACGATACGCGGGGGCTGTCCCTTTGCCATGCGATGTCCGACCACCCAAGCTGGCTCGTTTTCGCTGCTTCGATAGGCCCAGAAGAGGATAGGGTCGATGGCGCCTTCGTCGTGCAAGGCGATCTCCTTGTTGTCCTGATAGTAGCCACTGCGAAGGATCGCTGGAGCGTCCGGCGATTCGAGGGCGATCGTTTGTTGCCCATCGCCTTGCAGAAAGGGGGCGAGATCGGTTTGCGGCGGCAGTATCCGAGCGTTGCGAATGATGGGGGCAGTCTTAGCCCAGCGATCGAGTTGCGAGGCGAGCCCTTCCTGATGATAGCCGATGAGCTGACGAGCGATCTGTAGCTGGATTTCGGAGAAGTAGGCGGCGAGTTTCTCCGAGAGGCGCAGCTCCTGTTGGCTAATCAGTTCGGTGCGGCGGCGCGAATCCGCGTGCTTTTCGCGATAGAGAGAAAAGAGGGTTAGGCCTGCAAGGCAGAGCGCGGAGGCTGCGAGGAGTATCCAGACAAAGGTCGATTTTGTGGACGGCTTCACTGGGGCGACTCGTTGAGTGAGGGGAATAGGGTGTCGAAAAGCGCCCGTTGTTCGATGGTAGACTCGCTGGCGTTTTCGATGGTGTCGATCGTTCTGGTGAGTTGATCGAGGGCGCTTTGCACCTGGAGTTCAGGCAGATCGCTAGCGACGCTGCGAAGGCTGCGGGCCAGTTTTTTAAGATCGCGCAGGGCCTGCTTTCCATTTCCTTGCTGGAAAGCTTCGATCGATTCCCGAACGGTGTCGGCGACTTCCCCCTCGCAGACTGCTTGATAGACGTGGGTCGCAATGCTTTTGAAGGAGTGGGAGCTGCTCGGGGTGAAACGCGCTTCGACCGATGATTCGATGACGATGGGGGCGTTGGTTTCCGGGCTGCCAATCGGCTGATAGCTCAGTCTTGCGGTGGCGATTCTGGAGGGTGAATAGAAGGAGCCGGAGGCTCGCAGGGTCGCTTGCACGATGGTGCTGAGCTCCTGATTCGCGAGCAGTTTTTCAAAACGGAAGGTTATGGCGCGGCGGTTTGGGTCCGCCTGGCGACCGATGCTCTCCACGATGTCGACGGAGCCGTCGAACTTGATCTCCAGCACGGCGCCCTTGCCGATGGCTTGATTGAGCGTTTGCAGTTCGCTGGCGAGTGTCTCGGTTAGTTGGTTGGGATCGGCCAGATCGTAGAAAGGGGCGGCGCTGGGCTCGACCAAGCGGAAGAGCAGATCTCTGGGCGCGTCTTCGCCGAGAGCGAAGGCGGCGATACTGATGCTGCTTTTAGCCAGTGAAGTGGCGAGCTCGACAAAAGACTCTTTGTCGCGTCGACCTTTGTTGGGAGGGCCGTCGCAGATGAGCAGGATGCGGTCGAAGCTCTGTGGAGTGGCGTTTTTCTTGATCTCGGCTTCGGCCTGTTTGAGTCCGCTAAATAGGTCCGAGCCGCCGTCTGTACCAAGATTCGCGATAGTGGCGGCGGGACTCTGCAATTGATCTAGCGGGATCGGTGCGATGAGCGTTTCGATGCTGGAGCCGAAGGCTACGAGGGAAACTCGGTCGTGGGAGGAGAGCTGGTTGAGCGCCTGTTGCAACGCGCGTTTGAGCGCCTCGAGTCTTTCGCCCTCCATGGAGCCCGAGCGATCGACGAGGAAAACGATATTGGCGGGGGGACGTTCGCGTTGCGAAGGAAGCTCGTCGGTGTAGACGGTGGTTTTCAGGTAGAGGTTGTTCTGAGTTTTTTCCAAGTAGTACTCGCGGTCGAGCTCCATGCTCAGTCGCGTCTCGGCGGAAGCGAAGACGGTGAGAACGAAGGAAAGCGACGCGAAAACGAGCCTTGATAGCAAGCGCATGGGGCGGAGTGTACCAGATCTGAGAAGAGAAAGGGTCACCGATCTGTAAAACTTTGTCACGAACTTGTCGCGACGGATTCGATACGAGGGGCAGGCTTGGCGGTGGAGAGATTTGGAATCGCGAGTGGACGCGGATAACCCCGGGTGCTTTTGGAGTGAAAGGAGGGTATGCTGGCAAGCACCTGCCTCGCTAGGGCGTTTAAGACCCGCTGGGTGGCGTGGGTGAGGAGCTCATTGACCTAGGACCACGGTCAACGTCCGCGACTGCAACGAGATGCGTGTTCGCAGAGGTTACCTATGAAGGCGGTATTTTATTTTTCCAGCACGACTTCGATCACTTGATCGTCGCCGGGCTGGTTGATGATGACCTGCTCGTGGGCAAGGCGAAGGTCCGAGGTGACTGACAAGAGAATCGTTCCTGTCGGGGCTTGGTCGAATGTCGCTTCTCGGCCTTTTTGTTCCTCGATGTAGAGAATGATGTCTTTGTTGTTGTCGGCAGTTTTTTCGATCGAAACTGAGATTTCGGCTTTCATCTTGCCGCCGACTACCTTGACGCTGACAGGATTTGTGGCCATTTGCAGGTCGACCGCGGGGGGCTCGATTTGTCCGCTGCGAGTGACTTCGACTTCGATTTCGGCGGGAAGGTAACCCTCCTTTTCGAAGCGCAGGAGATGGGTCCCTTTTCGCACGTTTTGAATGCCGAGTGAAGAGAGACCGATGTATTCGCCGTCGAGATAGGTTTTCGCTCCGGAGGGGAACGACTTGGCGATCACCGTGGCGGAGACGCTGTTGATTTCCGTGAGGATGCGCTGTTTTCGTTGCGACCAGGTGGAGAGGAGTTCGTTTCGCGTTTCCGTATCCAAATTTCGTGACAAAGCCTTCAGCTCCGTCTCGAACGCTTCCAGCTCTTGCGCGGAGCTGCTGAGAGGGAACTCGGCCACGCGCTTGTTTAGTTCCTCGACCTTTGCCATCCGCTCTTCGCGTTTGGATTCTATGGTTTCGATATGAGCGATCCAGGTTTCGCGGGCGGAAGGGATCGCGTCGGTGCGGGCGAGATACTCTGATATTTGATTGCGGACACGTTGGATCTCGCCGGCGGTAGCGTTTTCGTCCAACCGGATGACAGCCTTCGACAGGTCGCTGGCCATTTGGATGGTTTCCGCTGCGTAGCTTTCCTTGCTGGATTCCGTGTAAAAGTAAAAAGCGGCTCCACCCGCAGCGAGCAGGAACAGAACCAGGATCAGCACGATGGCGACGCCGCCTCTGCTGCGGTTTTCAGGTGTTAGGGTCAGCATGCGTAAGAGTGGCGATTTTGCCGCACGCTTGGCAACTCAATACGAAAATGGCTCTAGGCTTCGAAAAGCAGGTCGACGGGGGATTGCGAGACGTCGATGGTTTCCACTTTATGGATACGTAGATGAGGGAGCGGCTTGGCGAGAAGGTCCTGGAAAGGGGCGAAATCGAGCAGATCGTGAGTCTTGATCTCGCCGTTTTCCGATAGGGTCACGCGGTAGGCGAATTCGTCGTCTTTGAGCCGACGGATTTTGGGCGGGCCTTTTTTCGTAGGGCGTTTCTTGGCCTTGGCCAGCTTTCGCTTATGGGATGAGGGGAGCTCGGCTTGGGGGGCGTCGAAGGGGTAGGGCTGTCCGAGCAGCTCGGTGATGGAGCGCTCGATCTGACTGAGCTCAGCGAGTTCGGTCTCTCGCTCGATGAGCAGAGAGTTGACCGCGATGAGCTCGTCTATGGACATGTTTGGTGGCATGTGGGTGCTGTTCTCCCACGAATGACACGAATCCTCACGAATTCATCATTCGCGTAGATTAGTGAGATTCGCGGGAGTTATTCTTCCTCTTCGGTGGGGGCTTCGGGCTTGGTCTCCTCGGTGGGCTTTCCCTCTGCCTTGGGCTTGGGAGCGGCCTTTTTAGCGGCTTTCTTGGCAGCGGGTTTGCTTGGGAAGGCGGCGACGGGAGCGGGAGGCTCAGGGAAGGGGAAGACGCCTTCTTCGCCAACGATGGACTCTACTTGTGTCTCCAGTTCGCTGATACGCTGGTAAGCGGCTTCGCGTTCTTCGAGCAATGTGTCGATCTGTGTGCGGGCTTCGAGGGCTTGACGGATGGTTTCGCTGTCGCCGCGAAGTACGATTTCGGCGAAGGTCAAGGGGTCGAGTTTCAGTGGTTTCTTAGCCATAGGTCTATTCTTTGAAAAAGGTTACGATCTTGTTGAGAATGGTGCGGCGGGAGCCGCTGGAAAGGGTGGTCGGTCTGTCGAATCGTTCGCGAGGTTCGCTGCTGCTGGTGCTGGCGCTGACGGGCTGCATACGCTGAGCGATGGCTTTTTCAGCCGCGTTGGCGATGGCCTTGTTGGTATCGTAGCAGAGGGCTCGGAGCTGGGGCTCGGGCAGTTTGGGATTTGCCACGGCGGATTCGCGCACCTTGTCGCAGAGGTCCTGGCTAAGGATCCCAAGAGTCGCGGGGCTGAGCTCGAGAGCGGCGGCTGCGAAGGCGCGTAGTGAAGGGTTGCGACTGGCGGCGAAGCGTTCCGCGACCGCTTCTTCGATGTTGGGGAAATCGATGGCTTGGAAGGCGATGTGTTTGGCGACCTCGCTGTCTTCGCGGTGGTTGATCAGCAGGTCCCAGTGTTTTTCGGTCAAGTCTTCGCGGTAGGCGACGAGTTTGGCGACTTCCGGATCGGGATGCAGGCAAAGCTCGCTGATCAGGCTGGCGCTGATGTTGGGCGACTTGGCGAGGGCCATGCAGGCTTGTAGGTCGTGGGAGGCGGCGATGCGTTCCGCGATGTCTTGCTGAAGGCTGACGCTGGCGGCGAGAAGTCGGCGAACCTTTTCCGATGTATCCTGAGCGAGGATACGCTGGATGGCGGAGGGGAGATTCTTTTGCTGGGCGAGGTAGACGCGATCTTCGATGCTGTCGGACTCGGCCAGCCAGAGCATTTCCGGAAGGGAAAGGGGTTCTGTGTCGAGAGCGGCGAAGCGTACGGAAGCCCGCGTGGAGTAGCGCAGCGACTTGCGGACGGAGGCCGGGTAGGCGTCGAGATTGCGCAGGATGAGAGACTGCAAGGTCTCGTCGTCCATGTCGGCCCAGAGCTGGAACAGCTCCGGTTCCAGCTCCTTGTTTTGCAGCAGGGCGGTCTTGACCAGAGCGCTCTGATCGCGGCCGAGGTGGTGGGCGACGTCTGTATCGAGATTTTCGCGACCAGCGAGGGCGATCTTCACCACCGGCTCGCTGTCTTCGGCCAGAATGAACTGCAGGTAGGTAGGCAAGCCCGGGTTTTCCGCGATAGCGGCTCGCACGAAGGCGGATTGATCTTGGGCCAGCAGTTGGCACTCCTTGGGGCTGGCGTTGGGATTTTGGGCGACGGCGAGGCGAACGCTCGAGTCGTCGCGCTTAGCCAGTTTATGGAGAGATTGCTGGGGCGTGCGAGGATTGGCAGCGAGGTGGCGGGCGATCTCGGACTGGTTTTTCTTTAGATCGTCCACCATGGACTGCGCGAGCTCTGACGGGATCAGCGGGTAGCGGGAGAGAAAAAGAAGATACGCTGGTTTGTCCGCGTAGTTTGAATACAGGTCCCGAAGCGCGAAGCTGGAGATGGGCCGCTTGCGGGTGCCCTTGATGACGGCGTCGGCTCCATGCTCTTCCAGAGCGTCGAGCAAGTCGTTGATGGAAAGGATGTCCATTATCTAAACGAAAAAGGAAGAAGGAAGAACGAAGAGCGCGCTAGGCGAAGCGCCGCTGGGCTGGATTGGGCTAGCGTAGGCTTGATGGCTAGCGTTTTGGACGGGTTCGGAGCCCCCGTCCCACCTTTTAAGTAGCTGATCATTGAGCGAGCTCCTCCGGGGTGATGAAGACTTCACGCGGGGTGGAGCCGTTTTGCGGGCCGATGTAGAAGCGGTCTTCCATTTCCTCGATGAGGGTGGCGGCACGGTTATAGCCGATGCGCAGACGGCGCTGCAGGTAGCTGGTGCTGGCCTTTTGCGACTCGGCCACGATGGCGAGGGCTTCTTTGAACAGATCGTCCAAGCCCTCCTGGTCGGGGTCGCGCTCGCCGTCGCCAGGGCCGGCGACGCTTGAAAGATCGACGCGGTGGCGTTCGGCTTGGTTTTGCGAGACGTGGGTGACCACGCGGGTCAGTTCCTCGTCCTGCACCATAGGACTTTGGATACGCAGCAAGCGCGAGAAGCCCGGCGGGTTGAAAAGCATGTCGCCTTGGCCCAGCAGAGACTCGGCGCCTTTGCAATCGAGGATGGTGCGGGAGTCGACCAGCGAGGAAACTTGGAAGGCGATGCGAGTCGGGTAGTTTGCCTTTATGACGCCAGTGATGACGTTGACCGACGGCCGCTGGGTGGCGATGATGGTGTGGATGCCCACGGCTCGCGAAAGCTGGGCGATGCGAGCGAGGGAGGCTTCGGCTTCGCCCTTGGAAGTCATCATAAGGTCCGCCAGCTCGTCGATGATCACCACCATGAAAGGCATCTTTTCGAAGCCTTGGGCTTCGGCCTTGGCGTTGTAGCCGGCGATGTTGCGGACCTGTTTTTCCGCCAGGATCTCGTAGCGGGTTTCCATCTCCTGTACGACCCACTTGAGAACTTGCACGGCGGTTTTGGCTTCGCCCACTACGGAGTGGATGAGGTGAGGCACCTCGCGGAAGAGACCGAACTCGACGCGCTTCGGGTCGATGAGCACCAGCTCCAGCTCCTCGGGGCTGAACTTGTAGAGCAGGCTGAGGATGAGGTTGCTCATGCAGACCGACTTGCCGCTGCCCGTGGCGCCTGCGATCATGAGGTGCGGGGCTTTGGCGAGGTCCGCCACCACGATCTTGCCCTGAATGTCCATGCCGATGGCCAGCGGGATGGTTTCCTTGCCTTGGCGCCAGGCTTTGGACTCGAAGACGCTGCGCAGGCGGATGGGCAGGGTGTTTCCGTTGCCCACCTCGATGCCTACGAAGGGCTCGCCCGGTATGGGGGCTTGGATGCGCACGTTAGTTTGGGCGAGGGCGAGGGAAATGTTTTTTTGCAGGGCGGCGATTTTCTCCACCCGTACGCCGATGCCCGGGCGGACGCGAAACTGGGTGACTCGCGGGCCGACCACCGCGTCGTAGACCAGGGCGTCCACCGCGAAATTGTCGAGAGCGCCTTGCAGGGCGCGTTCCTGCTGTTCGAGAGAGTCGGGGGAGACGAGGGCCGATTCGTCGAGCTCCGAGGCGTCGAGAAGGTCGACGGTCGGCGTGGCGTAGGGTTGGGGGGCGATGGAAGAGGTTGTTTCCGAGGCGCTTGCGGTGGCTGTCGGCTCGGAAACGGGAGTATCCTCTTCGGATTCCGCTTCGTGAGCTTGCTCGAAATCCGAGGGCGTTTTGCCGGCGAGCTGGTCGCGGGCGCTCTGCAGCATTTGGGCGAAGCGGGTTCCGCGCTCCTTTGCCAGGTCGGCGAAGTAGGCCTGACGCTCCTCGCGGTCTTTCAGGATGCGTTCGAGCTCCTGGCGCCATTGCGCGATCTGGCGTGATTCCGCTTGCAGGGTGGCGGCTTCCATTTCGGCGATGCGCACGAGGTCTTCGGGGAGATTCTCGGTGTCTTGCGTCTGCGAGGAAGCGGCGGTCTTCCCTGTGGTTTCCTCGTTTTCCATCTCCTCCTCTTCGCTGATGCCCTCGCCCGCCATATTCTCCAGGAAGCGGCGCACGCCGTCTTTTACGCGAAGAATGGATTTGGCGTGGAGGGAAGAGGGACGAGGCATAGAAAGGCGTCGTGAAACGGATGGGTTTTAGACTCTGAAACGGAAGCAGAGCACGCTGTCGAAGAGGGGCTGGGGTTCAAGGATTTTTGGGAAGAAAATGGGAGGTTCCAGTCGTTCCCCTGCGGAGGCCGTGTCGGCGCCTTTTTCTGTGAGGGATCTCGCTAGGGGATTTTCGCAGGAAGCGTCTAATGCTCCCTCCTGGCTAGGGATGGGGCGGTTTTCGTAGCTGATAAATGAATACGTAGCAAAGGGCTTTCATCGAAACGTCGGGAGCCCTGCTGTTCTGTGTCGCTCTTGCGGAAGATGAAATCCGTAGGCGAGATGCCGTTTTTTTTCGGGCGCCGCTTCCAGGGGGGGAGCTGGTCTCTGGGCGAGGAGGTCAAAGCGTGAAGGCTGAGGAATCTTTTTGCGTTTCCGCGGGGCTTTGGTCTGCTGAGCAGGCCGAGGGAGGAGAGACGTCTCTGTGGTCTCGGAGTTGAATAAGGATCGGTTATGGCTACGAAGCAGGAAGTGAATGGAAACGGAAAAGAAGGGCTTTTTGGAAGCGCCTTGCAAAACTTGCGCAGCGCGTGGCGGGAGATCGTTCGCGTATCCAGAAAATCGGACACGCCGGACATTTCGAATCCGGAAAACCTGCGGGCGCAGATCGAGGCGTGCTTGGAGAAGAAGGGGGGCGATGTCTCGGCTCGACATCGAGCGGCGGAGCTGGCCCGCGCCTATCTGGCGTTTCCCCCTGCCAAGCGCTTGGCGTTTCTCAGGGTGCTCAGTTCCGAATACGGGGCGGACGCGGATTTGATCGCCGGGGCGGTCGCCGGGCTAGATGCGGCGACCTCAGCCGAGGAAGTGGAGACTGCCCGCTATCGCTTGCGTCAAGCCCTGGAGCCGGCTCGCTTGAACCTGTTGCGTGAGTTCAACACCTTGCAGTCCGGACCCCGTTTTCTCGTACAGCTCAGGAAGGATTTGATTGATTTCAAAAAGGAGCACCCCGAGCTCGGGCCGTTGGAGCGCGACTTGCGAGAACTGTTGCGATCGTGGTTCGACATCGGATTTCTCGAGATGCAGAGCATCACCTGGAACTCTCCGGCTTCGTTGCTGGAGAAGCTCGGCCGCTATGAAGCGGTCCACCGCGTGCGCAGCTGGCTGGACCTGAAGAACCGCTTGGATATCGACCGACGCTGCTTCGCCTTCTTCCATCCCTGCATGCGGGAGGAGCCGCTGATTTTCATCGAAGTCGCCCTGGTCAAAGGCTTAGCGGTGCAGATCCAGGAGCTTCTGGACGAAAAGGCGGAGGTCCTGGAGTCGGACGAAGCGGACACCGCGATCTTCTACTCCATTTCGAACGCGCAGAAGGGCTTGGTAGGCATCAGCTTCGGCAACTTCCTCATCAAGCAGGTGGTCGCCAAGCTGCGCCAGGAGTTGCCGAATCTGAAGCGTTTCGCCACCCTTTCGCCCTTGCCGGGGTTCGCCCGCTGGCTGGCCCGGGAGTTGGAAGTGGAAAACGTGAGTCTGCGTCCTGGCGAACTGAAGAAGTTCAAGGCTCTGGGCCTGGAGGAAAGCCCCTTGCAGCTCTTGGCCCAAGTCGCCCAATCGGGCAAGTGGGCTCGCGATGCCTCCGTCTGCGAGGCCTTGAAGCCCGTCCTGCTTCGTCTGTGCGCGGATTACCTGTTAAACGCCAAGCGCAAGGGCGGGGCCAAGGCGGCCGACCCGGTGGCCCATTTCCATCTGACCAATGGGGCTCGGGTGGAGCAGATCAATTGGATGGGCGACACCTCCGGCAAGGGCATGCAGGAATCGGCGGGGCTGATGGTGAACTACCTGTACCGTCTCGATCGCATCGACCGATTCCACGAGGATTATCAAAGTCGCGGCAAGATCAACGCCTCCAAATCGGTGAAGGGATTGCTGGACTAGCGCGTCCTGCGTGTGGCCGAGGCGTTCGCTGCAACCGGTCCTCTTCCGGCCCGGACGGGGTCGCGATGAGTCGTTTTAGAGCTTGGAAAAGTCGACCGGAGCTGCGGCTTCCGTTTCCTCTATTATCCGGAATATGAGGAAACTTCTAAATTTTCGCTAAAAGGGATCGATGGAGTAGGGAGCCCTTGTGCTCCGCTTTATTCTGGTACCTTAGGTGCTGCGTCCCGACCGCGAAATGGTTCTGACTTCCTTAGACAGTCTCTGGCTGATTGTTTGCTCAGCTCTCGTTTTCATCATGCAGGGTGGTTTCCTCTGCTTGGAGAGCGGATGCACGCGCACCAAGAACAGCATCAACGTCGCGGTCAAAAACCTGACTGATTTCGGGATTTCCGTTATCGCGTTCTGGCTGTTCGGCTTTGGGATCATGTTTGGCCTGTCTCGATTCGGACTTTTCGGGGAGTCCCGCTTCCTGTTCGAGGCGGATGCCGCGAATGCCAGCGAAGTCGCGTTCTTTCTCTTTCAGGCCATGTTCTGCGGCACTGCGGTGACCATTGTCTCGGGCGCGGTGGCGGAGCGCATGAGCTTCAAGGGCTACCTGCTGGTCTCGCTCTTCGTTTCCGCCCTGATCTATCCGCTTTTCGGTCATTGGGCTTGGGGCGGTTTGCTCGGGGGCGATCCAGGCTGGCTGGCGGAGCTGGGATTCATCGATTTCGCCGGATCGACTGTAGTGCACGGCGTAGGCGGTTGGGTGGCCCTGGCGAGCGTCTTGGTCATCGGACCTCGTCTCGGGAGGTTCGACGAGCAGGGAAAGCCGAGACGGATACATGGGCAAAGCCTGCCACTGGCCATGCTCGGAGCGCTGCTGCTTTGCTTCGGCTGGATCGGTTTCAATGGCGGCAGCGCCCTATCGTGGGGGGAGGGCATTCCGGGGATCGTCACCAACACGATTCTCGCGGCGTGCAGCGGCTTGCTGGTCGCGCTGTTTCTTGGCTACGCTTGGCGCAGGTATCCGGACGTCAAATACGCGATGAACGGCCTGCTCGCGGGCCTGGTGGCGATCACGGCGAACTGTCACATGGTTTCCTCTTTGAGCGCCGTGCTCATCGGAGGGATCGGGGCGGTGGTGATGGTGTTTTCCGATCGGCTGCTGGAGCGGCTCGGACTTGACGATGCGGTGGGCGCCTTCCCGGTGCATGCGGCAGCGGGGATTTGGGGAACGCTGGCGGTGGCGCTTTTCGGAGACGCGGAGCAGTTCGCCAACGGCATGGGCCGGCTCGAGCAGCTCGTCACTCAGGCCCTGGGCAGCCTGGTCTGCGCCGGGCTGGCGTTTGGCGCCACGTATTTGTTTCTTCGATTGGTGACCGCTTGGGTGAAGTTGCGCGTGGATCCGGATCATGAGCGGGAGGGACTGAACGCATCGGAGCACCACGTTTCGACCGAGCACCTCGATCTCCTGCGGGAGATGGAGCTGCAGTCGCGCAGGTTCGATCTGGCGCGGCGCGTTACCGTGGAGCCCTTCACGGAGATCGGACAGATCGCCAGCAAGTACAACGAGGTGCTGGATTCCTTGGAGAAGACGGTGGCCCGAAACGAGCTGATCGTGCGGGACGCCAAGGACGGCATCCTGACATGCTCGGTCGAGGGAACCATCTTGCGGGCCAATCCAAGCGCCTGCGCGATGTTCGGCTTTGAGACTCTGGAGGGGCGCAGCGTTTGGCAGCTCCTGCAGCGCTCTGACGGCGGCTTGCTGGAGTCCTTCGAGCAGTTGATACGTGTCTCTGCCAGCTATGTTTCCGAGCAGCAGCAGCGCCCTTTGGTCGGCCTCTCGCAGTCGGGCGAGCTTTCCCCGGTGGAGGTGGAGACCACGGAGGGCAAGATCGGCGGACAACGCATTTTCACGGTCAAGGTTCGCGATCGGTCCCGCAGCGAGAAATACAAGACCATGCTGCAAAAGGCCAAGGAAGAGGCCGAGCGCACGCGTGACGAGCTGGAGGAAAAGGTGCGGCAGATCGAGGCGTTTAACGGCTTGGCCGTCGATCGCGAACTCCGCATGGCGGAGCTCAAGCGCCAGATAGACGATCTGTCGCAGGAGCTGGGACGAGAACCGCCCTTTGGCAAGGAGCTGCAGTCTCGATAGACTGTGTCACCCCTCGGGAGATGAGCGTGTTTTGGATCTCAATGCTAGTGGCCGCGGCAGGCCTCGGTCTGTTTTCCGTCTGGACGGCGCTTCGGCGAGCGAACGATCGCGCGAGCGAGCTGGGCCGCTATGCCGGATTGCTGGAGCGCAAGGTGGAGCTGCTGGAGGAATCAAGGGATCGGGCTGGTTCGCGCGTCGAGCAGCTCTGCCGCGAGGTTTCGAGTCTGGAGTCGGCGCTCGCGGTGAAGGAGCTCGCCATGGAGGAAGGAGATCGCAAGGCCAAGCTCTATCGGGACATGGGAGAGGCCATGCAGAACATTTTGGAAGACTCCCTTCAGGCCCGCAAGGAAGCCGAAATGGCTAGCGAGACCAAGAGCCAGTTTCTCGCCAACATGAGTCACGAAATACGCACTCCCATGAACGGGGTGCTGGGCATGATGCAGCTGCTTTTGGATACGAAGCTGGACGAGGAGCAGCTGGAGTACGCCGAGTCGAGCTACCAATCCGCGGAAGCGTTGCTGGGCATCATCAACGACATACTGGATTTTTCCAAGATGGAGGCGGGCAAGATGGAGGTCGATCGCCATCGCTTCGACCTGATGAAGCTTTTCGATGACGTGGTGGGTTTGCTCTCCAGTCGAGCGATGGAGAAGGGGATCGACTTGTCATCCAACATCGAGCCCATGGTCCCGACCTTGCTCATCGGGGATAGCCATCGCATCCGTCAGGTCCTGGTGAACATCGTGAGCAACGCCATCAAGTTCACCCATCAAGGCGCCATCGATGTACAGGCGAAGCTGGTGAGCCGCAAAGGGTGCGACGTTGTATTGGAAATTTCGGTACGCGATACTGGGATTGGGATCCCCGAGGAGAAGCTCGACAAGCTCTTCCAGTCCTTTGTGCAGGTCGATAGCTCGCACACCCGCGTATTTGGCGGGACCGGGCTTGGATTGGCGATTTCGAAGCGGCTCGTCGAGCTGATGGGCGGCGACATCTCGGTGGAAAGCGTTCTGGGGAAAGGCTCGCGATTCTCTGTCACGCTGCCGTTGAAGAAACAGCCGCGCGGGGTGCCGGTTTCGGTGGCTTTGCTGCCCGAGATTCGCAGCAAGCGATTCCTCATCGCGCAGGATCAGTCTCGGCCAGCCGCGGAAATGCTGGTCGCTCACCTGCGCAATTGGGGATGCTTCAAGATCGAAGTCGTGAGCGTCTCGAAGGTCGATCAGCTCGCCGCGCAGCTGCTTCATGCCTCTTCGCCCTTCGACGCCCTTATCTGGAACGGTCAGCTGAACGTCGACAACGCAGGGGCCTTGCGGTCCGCCTGCGATAGGGCGTACCCGGGCAGAGACATAAAGGTCCTCGCGGTGGAACGCTTTGGGGAAAAACGCGACGAGGCAGCGGTGGCTATGGTGAATGGCGTAGTCAAATCTCCGATACGGCAGACCCAGCTGGTCAACGCGCTCAATTCCGTCTGCGCCCGAAGCGTCGCCTCTCGAGGCGACTCTCGCGCGGACGAGAGCGCTGCGAACCTCCCAGGAGAGGCCCTTTCATCGCACGGCCGCGTTTTGGTGGTGGAGGACAATCCGATCAATTCGAAGATCGCGGCCCGTTTCCTTAAAAAGGCCGGCTACGAAGCGACGATCGCCAGCAATGGGAGGGAGGCGTTGGAGCTATTGGAAACGCGCCGCTTCGAGCTGATCCTCATGGACTGTCAGATGCCGGTGCTCGATGGGTACGAAGCGACGCGGAGAATCCGAGCCCTGCCGGACGAGCAAAGGCGAAAGACGCCCATCATCGCGCTCACCGCGAACGCCTTGCAAGGAGATCGCGAGAAGGCTCTCAGCTCGGGCATGGACGACTTTCTCTCCAAGCCCCTGAAAAAGGGCGACCTCGAAGCGGCGGTTAAGAAGTGGACCAGTCCGGACCAAGTCGCATAAGCGGGGCGCGATCCGGACGATCGCAGGGTTGCCTTCGGACGAGCTTGCGCGATGATGCCTCCCGCTATGAAACGCTGGACAGTCGCCTTGCCGTCTGAGAAGTGGGCCCGATGGGTCGAGTACTTTTGGCTGACCGAGGCTTCCGAGGAGGGGACTTTCGAAGTGATTCCTGATGGTCGTTTCGATCTGGGAATCGTTCTCTCGAGGCAGACCCCGCGCTTCGTCGCGTACGGGGTGGCCACTAAGCCGAGGCTACTTTCCATGGAAGCGGGCGTTCGCTACGCGGGCGTTCGCTTGCGTCCCGGAGCGCCTCTCGTGAGTGAGCTGGCAGGCTTGGCGCGGGCCAAAGACGACGAGCTGTCCTTGACGAAGATCGCAGGGGTGGCCGCTAGCGATTTGGTCGAGGGATTTCCCGCAGGCGAGTCGGCCAGCGTTGTGGAGCCCTGTTTGTCGCCGGTTCTGGATCGCTCCATCGGTAAGGGGAATTCGGATACGATTTGGATTCGTCGCGCCACGGATCGGATCATTGGCTCCCGCGGGACCATGCGGATCGAGGACCTGGCGGACGCTTTAGGAGTGAGTCGCCGCTTTCTTGAGCTCGTTTTCAAGCGTTCGCTCGGCATTTCGCCCAAGGCGTTTTCGAAGATAACCCGACTCGGCGCCTTGGCGAACCGTATCCGAGCTATCGAGGGAAACTGGTCCGGCGTGGCCTCTGACTTCGGGTTTTCCGACCAGGCCCATATGAACAGGGACGTTTCCAATATGACGGGATATACTCCTCGGCGCTTTCAGGAGAGAGTGGAGCTCATGCCTCCCGGCTGGGCGGGAGGCTTGGACTAAGGCTGTTCGCATTTCTTCAATACGAGGCGGTTCGAGGCTGATACGCTGTCCGTTGTTATGACACAGGTATCAACTCGAATAGAACTGAAGAAAACACCGCTCGGCGCCACGGAAGAACGCGTTAGCGAACTATGCTTGGGCTGCATGCTGATGGGGTCCTCGATCGGTCAGGAGGAGTCCTTTCGCGTTCTGGATCATTTTCGCTCCTCTGGTGGGAATTTTATGGATACGGCGAATTGCTATGCTTGGTGGGTTGGCGCTGGCGAGAATGTGGGCGACGAAAGCGAAGTTGTATTGGGCAAATGGATGCGTGAGAGAAGGGCGCGGGATCAGGTCTTTCTCGCGACGAAAGAGGGCGGCCGATTGAGGGATCTCTCCGCCATGAGGGATGCCTCTGGCGAGATTGACTGGAGCCTGCTGCCGGACAACTACGAGCTGCAGAATGCTCAGACCATCCGGCGCTCCATGGACGAGAGCCTACGTCGATTGAGAACGGATCGTGTCGACCTCTTCTATGCCCATATCATGGATGAACGGGTGCCGTTGGAGGAGACGCTGGAGGCCCTGAATAGCCTCGTGGAGACGGGTAAGGCGCGCTATCTGGGGTGTAGCAACTATTCGACCGAGCGTCTGCGGCAGGCTCGAGAGATTTGCCAGCGCGAGGGCTGGGCGGACATCGTGGCGATCCAGCAACAGTATTCCTACCTGCAGCCAAATGCCGGGGCGGACTTCGGTGTGATGCGAAATGTGGATACGGAGCTACTTCGTTATTTGAAGGAAAATCCGGAGGTGCAGCTGCTTGCCTATTCGCCTCTGCTTAAAGGCTTGTACGACGATGATCAGAAACGGAAAGCATACTATGCTTGGGGCCAGTTTGAAAGCGAAGCCTCGTGGGAACGTCTGAGACGGATTCGAACGCGAGCAGCGGAGATGGGCGTCCTGCCAAGCCAGCTCGTGTACGCCTGGTTGATGAGTCAAAGGCCGAAGGTGATCCCCTTGCTGGGCTTTAGTCGTTTCGATCAGTATCTCAGCAATCTGCAGTCGGTGGCGATCGAACTGGGCGAGGAGATGTTGGGGCGGTTGGAGCGCGCTGCGGAGTAGCTGCAATAGAGACGTTATGTGGTGGTCCGGGGCGGCGCCTGCACCCTAGCTTTATCGCATGGCTGCTTTGGGCTCGCGGTCAATGTCGTAGAGGCCCCAGTGCTTTTCGGCTCCGTCGGGATTCGCTGGGTTGCCCTTCCAGTCCTCGTCGAAGGCTTCGAACCAGAGCAGGGTGATGTTGTGGCGCTGGGTGAAGTCGAAAAGCTCGCGATAGTAGCGAGCTTGGTTGGCTTCGCTGGCTTGTTCGGGAAATTCGCTGGCGACTGTGGCCCAGCCCGCTTCGGTGATGACGATCGGCTTGTCTGGCAGGACGGAGCGAATTTCGAGCAAGTTCTCGATGGTGTACTCGAGCGCTTGCTCTACAGTCTTGCTCTCCCACGCCGGGTAGGTGTGCACGCCAAGAAAATCGAGGTGATCCGCCAGCTCTGGTCCGTAGTCGGCGAACACCTTGTAGTTGTCAGCGGTTGTGATTGGTTGCTGGATACGCGATCGCACGGTTTCCAGGTGGTCGATCATTGAGTCGAGCGAGACGAGGTGGTCGTTCCAGGTGACAAGCGCTTCATTGCCGACGTTCACCGCCACCACGATGTCCGAATACTTGTTGGCGAGCTCGATACCGCGTTCGATTTCGAGACGATTAGCGAGCTTGTTCTTTTCAAGCTGGGCGCTTGGGATCGGCTCGGTGAGCCAGGCGCAATCGTGGTGATTGCTCAGCTCCGCCTTCAGCCAGATGCCAAGCATCACCTTGAGGGGAAGATCATGCTCGCGAATGAGACGCAGCACGTCCTGAGAGTTTTGCTGGCTGTCATAGAGTCGAATCAGCTCGAAGCCGGCGTCGAAGGCGATGATCCGCAGGTCCTGCAGGATTTGCTCGTCGGTGGGCAGCGACGCTCCGTCTCCCCGATCGGGATGCTGTCCATGGCGAAAGCCCGAGTAGGCCACGCCCCGCTGGCAGCTGGCGAGCAGGGCATGCGAGGACTGGGCGAGCGCAGGCTGAGTCGCCTCGCTGGCGTTTCCCTGCGGCTCGGCGCTGGTCAGGCCGGCTGCAAGAGCGAATGCGCTCGCGAATGATAGGAGAAAGGGGCGAACTGGGGTATGCGACCTCATGGCCGAAACGTCATATAAGATGCACACAAGTGCAACAAAAATAGTTTGGCTACGCTGGCTCGTTCACCTTGGCGAGCGGAGATGGAAGTCGTTTGAGGAAGCCTTTTTGAGGTTTCCAAAGCTTGGGCCAGCGAATCGTCGAAGGGGAAATGTTCCGGAATCGTGTCTACGCGTTTGCCCGCTGGTCTTTTCTGAGGTAAGTCACCCAAGCGTCGGTATAAAGCTCTAGTTTGTTATCCTAGTTTCCCCAATCGAAGCCTTGAGTCGAGGGCATCTTTAGCGATGCGGGCGGGCTTTGGCACTTGTATGTTAAGTACCTGTTCCTACAACTGTTATCTATCTGCTGAGAGCCACGTTTTGACTGACACGAAAAAGAGAATACTATTGATCGACGACGACCCTTCGGTCTGCAGCGCCTTGCTCATGTTGCTGAAGGACGAGTTCGATGCGCACGCTGCTGGCACGGTTAGAGAAGGGGTCGAGCTGTTTGATTCGCTCAATCCGAACGTGGTGGTCCTGGACCTGCATTTGCCTGATCAGCATGGGCTCGACGCCTTGCGTTCGATCCGACGCATGAATCGTTCGGCCCCGGTTGTGATCTTGACTGGATACGCCACTTTGGAGGCGGTCGAGGAATCGATGCGGCTTGGCGCTTCGGACTGCTTGCACAAGCCCTTCGACGCTCTGGCTCTGCGCTCGCGGCTGCGCGAGCTTTCGAATCTTGACGATGTGCTGGGCCCTGAGGTGGAGGAGTCGAGTGCGGCGTACGGTCGTTTGGAGCCGTCCGACGACAGCTTGGTCGCCTCGTCCTTTCTCCATGACATCGGAAACCCGCTGACTAGCCTGTCGGCGATTTCCGCCATGATGCAGGAATGCGTGGGCGATGCCCAAAAGTGCGCTCGTCTGGCGGAGATGATCGACAAGAATGTGGAGTACGCCTCGTCGTTGATCGAGCAATGGCGGGCGTTTGCCGAACCGGAGAACCTGCGCGGAGACTACGCTTCCGCTGAGGAGATCGCTCAGTGGGCGATCGGTCTGGTTCGCCTGCGAGCGGAGGCCAAGAAGGTGGAGCTGCTTCTCGAGGTGCAATCGCCGCTGGTCAGCCCGCGCCTGAATCGCTATGCCACGATTCGGATTTTGGTGAACCTGCTGCAGAACGCGATCGAAGCGGTGCCGCGCGAGGCGGGATGGGTGCGCTTTCGAGCAGGGGAGAGGGATGGCATGGTGGAGTTTAGCGTGAGCGACAACGGAGCAGGCATCGATCCCGCCGTCGGGCAAAAGATATTTCAACCCCGCTACACGACGAAGAAGAAGGGAACCGGATTGGGGCTGTTCATCGCGCGTCGCATCGTCGACTCAGCCCGCGGCTCGATTTCGCTTTGCTCTCGTCCTGGTCGGGGAACGACATTTACCGTACAGCTTCCCGCCATTTGATGAGCGCCTCCCAAGATCTAGAGAACGAAAGCCTAATCGTATGTCGCAATAGCCAAGGCACCCAGCTGAGGGCGACGCTGATGAGGATGACCCGCTATCTGGTCACCTTCGAGGTCTACAATCCCTACAGCATCCTTCAGCTCTCGGAGGTGCTTGGCGAATTCGAGATCGTCATCAACTCCCGTAAGGTCTACCAAGGCAGAGCGATCGTCAGCAACATGGTGAACACCGGACTGGTGCTGGTGTGCGAAGCCACGCTGGACGAAGACAGCTGGCTGGATGTGGAGCTGCTCTCGCCCACGGCTCAGGTAGAGCGGCTGTCGGACGACTTCGACCGGTTGATCAAGGAATGGGAGAAGGTGGGCAGCATCTCCGCGGAGCTCAAGATTCTGATATCGGACATCGAGACCTTTCTCACGGACATACGCCGTTGGACGGAGAACATCGAGATGTCGGTGCGTTCGGCCCCGCCACCGGAGCGGGATAACTACGAAGTGAAGGTGGTGGAGAAGGTGAACAGTCTGGTGGCGCCCGTCATCGCCGATCAGTTCAAGCGCTTCGAGGAGATAGCGGAGGAGGTGCCCGAGCAGATCCGCGACATCCACCGAGCGTTTTGCCGGCGCCAGTTGCACCCGTTGCTCCTGTGCGCACCCTTTGTGCATCGAACCTTCGAAAAGCCCCTGGGCTATGCTGGCGACTATGAAATGGTGAACATGATTCTGCGCGACCCCATGGAAGGAGCGTCGATATTCGCCAAGGTCGTGAATATCCAGTTTTTGGCGACACCTCCAGCGGAGGGTCATCGAAACCGTATCGATTATTTGCTTACGACCATTTCGAACGAGACGCGTCGCTGCCGGAGCAAGGGCCGACGGGCGCGCATATTCAATCTTGGCTGTGGACCGGCGAAGGAGGTTCAGCAGTTTCTCGCCAAGGACGAGCTCTGCGAAATGGCGGATTTCGCATTGCTCGACTTCAATGAGGAAACCATCACTCGTACGGGGCAGCTGCTGAGGGATTTGAAATCGAGGCATCGCCGCTCGACCTCGATCCGCATGATCCAGCGCTCCGTGAACCAGATCCTGAAGGAAGGACCGAGAATCGGCGATGTGCAGGGCGAAGAGGCGGTGTACGACCTGGTGTATTGCGCCGGCCTTTTCGACTACCTTTCGGATCGTGTCTGCAAGCGCCTGCTGGAAACGTTCTACAAGATGACCGCTCCGGGAGGGATCGTGGTGGCGACCAATGTGGACGATAGCAATCCCGTGCGCAACGTCATGGAATACGTGACGGAATGGCACCTCATTTATCGCAATGCCGAGCAATTCGCGGAGCTCGCTCCTTCCGAGGCGCCCGCTGATAGGGTGAGCGTGCACAAGGACGCGTCCGCTGCGAATATCTTTCTGGAGCTTCGCAAGCCGGAGTAACATGCAGCAGGCTCCCTCGATGAAGAAGAGCAGCCTGGACCGCGAATACCGCGAGTACAACAAAGGGCTGCAGTTGGGGACCTCGAAAGTGGCGGCCCTGTTCATCGTCGCATTGATGCCGCTGGGAAGCCTGCTGGACTACTTCGTCTATCCTGGTCAGCTGGGCTTCTTCCTCGAGTTGAGGCTCTTGTGCTCGGCCATCGCCCTTGCCGGGTGGTGGTTTTTGAAGACGCCGCTTGGAAAGCACGTCTATCGGCCCTTCGGGCTTTTCATCTTCCTGCTCCCATCCTTCTTCATCAGCCTGATGGTCTATTTCACCGAAGGCGCCGAATCGCCGTACTACGCGGGGCTCAATCTTGTGTTCGTGGGGCTCTCCTGGGTGGTGCAAATGTATACTTTGGATACCTTGGTGGCGGTGGCGATTACCTTGCTGATGTATGGCGCGGCGGTGTATTCAAACGGGAATGCGTCGGAGTCGATATTGTTCAACAATCTCTACTTTCTGGGACTGACTGGCATTATAGTCGTATCCGGAACCTACATACTTAACCGCATGAAGTTTCGGGAGTTCGTGCTGCGTCACGAGCTCGATCAGAATCGAAGCCAGTTGACGGAATCGAACCAGAAGCTGGTGGAGATGGACAAGGCGAAGACCAATTTCTTCGCCAACATCAGCCACGAGCTGAGGACGCCGCTCACGCTCTTGATCGGTCCGTTGGATCGGTTGCGAAGCCCTCGGGAGAGCGTTTCGGAGCGGGAGCGCGACGAGTTGCTCGACATCATGCAGCAGAACGCCATGCGCCTGATGCGCCTGATCAACGACCTGCTTAACTTGGTCCGTCTGGAAAGCGGTTCATTGAAGCTGCGTCCGGCCGCCATCGATCTGCGTCCCTATTTGGAGGGCATTTGTCGGTCGTTTCTCCCCATGGCCCAGGAGCGGCATCTGGAGTTTCGTTGGGAAATAGACGACGAAGGTAAGCGGCAGGTTCACCTTGACCAGGACAAGGTGGAGAAGATTCTCCTGAACCTGCTGTTCAACGCCATCAAGTTCACGCCGCCTGGCGGCAGCATCGTATTGCGGGCCCGCCGAGACGGATCTTTGGTTCGTATCGAAGTGGAGGATACGGGGCAGGGAATCGCTCCCGAGGAGCTGGCCAGCATCTTCGACCGATTCTGGCAGGCGGAGAGCTCTTCGAACCGGCGCTATCAAGGAGTGGGCATCGGCTTGGCCCTGGTGAGGGACCTTGCGCGACTGCATGGCGGAAACGTGGAGGCCAGCAGCGAACTAGGATCGGGCACGGTGATGAAGGTCAGCTTGAATGTGGAGCTGGAGCTGCAGCCCGCGCCCATCGAGGTGAGCGAAGGAGAAGTTCAGGTGGATACGAAATGGCTGGAGCAGCTCTATCGAAGGGCGGAGTTTTTCCCCGCTCATGTGCAGAGCAGAGCCAACGCGGACAAGGTGACGGAGGAGACGCTCGGTGACGAGGAGGAGCAAACGGGCGATGGCCGCCCGAGAATCCTAGTCGCCGACGACGAACCGGAAATGATGCGGTTTTTGCGATCGCAGCTTCGGGGACGGTTCCAGATGGACGAAGCGAGCAACGGCGCCGAAGCGCTTGAGCTGGCCGCTCGACGGAGGCACCACCTGATCCTGCTCGACTTCATGATGCCGCAGGTCGACGGGATCGAAGCGACGCGGCGCTTGCGGGAGATGCCGAGCCATCGCGGAGTGCCCATCATCATCCTGACCGCTCGCATGGACGAAGAATCGAAATTTCAGGCTTTGGACGCTGGAGCGACCGACTTCCTGACCAAACCGTTCTCCTCTACCGAGCTCATGGCCCGCTGTCGCAATCTCGCTTCGGTGTACGAGCTGCAGCAGCAGATCGAAGATCGAACCAAGCGCTTGGAGGAGGCCCTGGATCTCATAAAGCAAACGGAGACGCAAATGGTGCAGCAGGCCAAGATGGCCACGCTCGGCCAGCTGAGCGCCGGCTTGCTGCACGAAGTCAACAATCCGCTCAACTACGCCACCGCATCCATTCATCTGATACGCAAGCGCCTTGGCAAATCGCCGCATCCGGATCCGGAGCTGATCGAGAAGCCGCTCAGCGACCTGCACGATGGGATCCGGCGCGTCTCCACCATTGTCTCCAGCTTGCGGGAGTTCACGCACCCAGATACCACTCGATTCGAGCGAGTCGACTTGAAGGAGGCCATTGCCAACGCCATCCGCTTCGTGCAGATCCCCGCTGCGGAGATCAAGCTCACCCAGGAGATGGAGGGAGCGCCGATGATCCGGGGAAACCAGAGCCAGCTGGTGCAGCTGTTCATCAACCTGTTGCAGAACTCCGTCGACAGTTTGAAGGAGAAAGGCGGCGAAGGACGCGAGATCGCTATCAGCTGCCGCGAGGAGTCGGGACGAGTGTATCTGGTCTTTGGCGACAACGGGATCGGGATCTCTCGCGAGGAGCAGACGCGAATTTTTGACGCTTTCTTTACGACGAAGAAGGTTGGACAAGGAGTGGGCTTGGGTCTTAGCATCTGCCACCGAATAATTCAGCAGCATGAAGGCTCTGTGAGAGTCGAGAGCGAGCCTGGGCAGTGGTGCCGCTTCGCGATCGATTTCCCGGCTTACGAGCGTAAAAAACCCAATAGTATCCACAAGTAGATGACAGTCCCTTACGATTATAAGAAGTTTCGCGTTCTCTTCGTCGACGACGAGGAGCAGACGACGGATTTGGTTCGTGAGTATCTGCTGGATACGTTCGATGTCGTGACGGCTTACGACGCCGAGGAGGCCTGGTCGGCTTTCGAGGAGGCTCCTGATTCCTTCGCCGTCATCGTGACTGACCAGCGCATGCCTGGTGATCAGGGGACCGATCTCTTAGAGAAGATCCGAGCTTCGCGGCCGCGGACCATCCGCATTCTTTGCACTGCCTACGCTGACATCGATGCCGCTATCGCGGCGGTGAACGAAGGGGCGATCTACAAATACATCACCAAGCCGGTCGAGACGCCGGAGCTGGAGGTGAACATCATGCGCGCCATGGAGTTCTTCCTGATCCAGCGAGAGCGCGATCTGCTGATGCGCGAAAAGCTCTCCGCCTTGCAGCGGCTGATGATGACGGATCGGCTGATCAGCCTGGGGATTTTCGCGGCTGGACTGAACCATCACATGCGCAACGGGCTCACTGCGGTGAAGACCTTTCTCGATCTCGCTCCGCTGAAGCTGCAAAGCGAGAACGTCGATCTGGAAAACCTGCGCAATCCGAACTACTGGAACCACTTTTACGCAACGGCTCAGGATTCCATTCAGAAGGTGCTCGAGCTGCTCAAGGAGGTGCAGGAGATCCCAGAGCCGCCGTCCGTGCCGAACGGGGATGACGTCGATTTGAACGAGGTGATCGCGGCCGCTTTGCAGCGACAGAAAAACGCCCTCGAATCCCGCTCGATCACGGTGGAGTTCGAACCCGCAGAGGTGTCGCAGATCGCGGTCAACCGCTCCATGATCGACCGGTTTTTCGATTTGATGATCAAGGATGAGCTCGCGAACTCCAACGAGGGAGGGCGATTCTGCCTCTCTCTGGTGGACGAAGCGGACAGCCAAGGGGTGCAAGGGGTGCGTATCGTGATGGAGGACGATGGCCCGGGACTCACGGCGAGCAACCTGCAATGCCTGTTTGACCCCTTCTTCACGCGAAACGGCAAGCCGGATCAGTATGGCATCAATCTATTGGCGGCCTTCTTTCTAGTGCACCATCA
Source organism: Pelagicoccus sp. SDUM812003 (assembly GCF_031127815.1). Taxonomy (NCBI): domain Bacteria; kingdom Pseudomonadati; phylum Verrucomicrobiota; class Opitutia; order Puniceicoccales; family Pelagicoccaceae; genus Pelagicoccus; species Pelagicoccus sp. SDUM812003. The sequence continues at coordinate 52,519 of NZ_JARXHY010000007.1, forward strand.
TTCCGGATCGATCAGCGCTGGAGCCTCGGCGATGGGAGGTGTGCGATTTGAGATCTGGCTGCCGCAGGATCCGGCGTCGATCCCGGCGCCTCGCGGCGAAGACGCGTTCATGCAGAAGGTCATGGAGGCGGAACGAGCCTGGGAGAAGAAGCTAATTGGGGACTAGAGAGCGACAGATGCCACAAGCAACGCAAGCCGCAAGCAAGCGCGTGCTGGTTATCGATGACGACCAAGGCGTGCGCGAATCGCTCACCATGCTTTTCGAGCACTACGGCTGGGAGGTTCTGGCGGTGGAATCGGGAGATATCGTTCTGGAGAGCCTGCGACCGATCGACTACCAACTCGCGGTGGTTGACCACCTGATGGAGGGGGCTGATGGGGTGGAAGTCATCCGGGAGCTCAAAAACATTTCCACGGCCCCGGTTTTCATGCTGACGGGCTGCGTGGATCCAGCGATTCGAGAGGCGGCCGAACTGGTCGGGGCGGACCGCTATTTCTCCAAGCCCATCCAAGCATCGGAAATGATCGAGGCTCTGAAGGAGATCTCACGCTAGCTGCTCGCTCGGCGAGCTCGGTCGACGGTCCGCTGCCGCTTTCTACGGGTCCAGCAGGCCGAATCGGGTCTCTTCGGGAAACGTGAGGCCGAAGAGCTGCCCTAGGGCATCGAGACGCCCTTCCTCGCTTCGCAGGGTCTCTCGCGAGACCTCGCCATCCCAGCTCCGCTGGATGAGCTCGTTGTTGGAGATGATGATGCGCCCAGTTTCGGCGAGGCGGGCCACCAGGAGCGAGTTGCGGAAGCGAGCCTTCGGGTGGGTGAAGGAAAACCAGTTTCCCACTTCCAGATCGATCGGAGCCGCTTCGATCGGGGTGAAGCGATAGATATCCTGCCACCGCTCGCCCAATTGGATCTGGTGGGACAGGTCGCTTCCTGATTTGAGCAGTCGTCGTGGTTCGAAGGCCTGGTGCTGCACGCTGGTCGAGCTCAGCGAAATCGGTTCGACCAGTCCCACGCCGCCAAAGCCCACATCGGCCAGCTGAGGACCACGCTCGGTCTCCACGCGAAGAATCATGTGGCTCAAAGGGGGGACGGCCTGCGTGGGTTGCATCCAGAGCACGCGAGCGAGCATGGGGGTGACGGTGAAGCCGATCGCTCGCAACGCCGCGGCGAAGAGGCTGTTTTGCTCGAAGCAATATCCGCCACGTCCTTGCTCGACCAGTTTGCGTTGGATGGCGGGAAGTTCGATCGAGATTTCTCGGCCGAGCAGCACGTCCAGGTTTTCGAAGGGGATGGTGGATTCGTGCAGCCGGTGAAGGCGTTTGAGAAACGCCAGGCTCGGTTCCGGGCGTTCGCAGAGTCCGATGCGTCTTAGGTACGCGTCGAGGTCGATCGACGGACCGGCGGAGGGAGGGGGGGCAAGAGTGGGCATGATTAGATCGTCGGTTGTCGTGTGTAGAGAAGCGCTCCCGCGAATACCAGGGCAAGGGCCAGGAGGCGTTGAGTCGAGAGAGGGCTGGCTGGAAGGTGGAACCATGACAGGTGGCTGGCCAGGGCGCCGCAGATCAGTTGGCCGCAGATGACCCAGATCAGCGTGGAGCCGATTCCAAGCTTGGGCATGGCCCAGTAGACGGAGGAAAGGGCAGTGGCGCTGATGGCGCCGCCAAGCACCCACAAATGGCGAGGCGTTTCCAGCAGGGTGGAGCGTGAAGGGAAGGAGCTGGAGCGTATGGAGAGAAAGAGGGCGATGCAGACGAACCCCACGAGATAGACCGAGGCGCTGGCCAGCATCGGATTGCGCAGCCGTTGGCTGAGCTGTCCGCTGAGGGCGCTTTGGATGGAGATGGCGGCCCCTGCGAGCAGGCCGACGGCTGGTAGAAGAAACGTGTTCATGGGCGGAGCATAGCAGCGAGTCGTCGACGGCGCCTCAACATGGGTTGAGAGCGGGCGAAAAAAGCAGTTGGTTGGCGCAAGCTCGCCCCTCAATCGGCCTCGCGCTCTGTCAGCGACTTGCGAATACGACTCAGCTGGGTGGGGGTGACTCCGATGCGCGAGGCGATGTGGTGCAGCGGGATCCGGTGAGCGAGCTCGGGATACGTTTTGAGAAACGTCTGGTAGCGCGTTCGGGAGTCGGAGATGGCAAGCCCCACCTCGATCGGCTCCTTATCTAGCACCCAGTTCTTTTCCAGGTATTGGATGTGATACCACTTCAAGTCCTCGCGAGCTTCCAGGATGCGGCGATAGGCGGCATGATCGATTTCCAGAACCACGCTTGGCTCGAGCGTTTGCAGGGCAAACTCCGAAGGGCCTCCTCGGAGCAGGGTTCGGATGGAAGCCGGAAAGCTGTTTTCGGGGAAGAAGTGCTTGTTGTACTCCTTTCCGTCCTCCGAGAGGGTGAACGAACGGATCAGCCCGTGGCAGACGAAAAAGAGGTAGCGGCTCGGCTCTCCGATGCGCACGAGCAAGTCGCCCTTGTCGAATCGCCGTTCCCGGCATTGGCTGCGCAGGCGCGACCAGGTGTCGTCGCTGAGTTTGGCGTACCGCTCCATCGCGTCGCGCATGAGTTGGAGCTTGTGGTCGCTCATGAGCGGAAAGCTGTCTCGACGCGGCCTCCCTGGCAAGTCTCTGCTGCCGTCCGGGAATCGGAGAGCATTTGTTGCAGGGAGCGTTGCGTTTAGGTCCGCAGTGTAGTAGTCTCTAGGCCTCCGGGATCGCGGTGATCTCGGCGCAACTCAAAGGAGGTCGGCATGCAGGAAGTGGCTCACAACGTATCCGTTCGCAAGGAAGCGAACGGGAAGATTCTACTCGTTAGCATTTCAGGTAAGCTCGAGCGAGCGGACTATGAAATTTTCGTCCCGGAAATCGATGAGGAAGTGAAGCGGCATGGCCAGGTCCGTCTGCTGCTGGACTTCGCCGGCTTTCAAGGCATGACGGTAGGGGCGTTTTTCGAAGACGTGAAGTTCGCCATCACCCATTATCATGCGATCACCCGCATCGCCATGGTTGGCGACAAGAAATGGGAGCGCGTCATGGCAAGCCTCTGCAAGCCGTTCACGAAAGCGCAGATCTACTTCTACGACCTCTCCGATATGGATCTGGCCAAGGCTTGGCTCAGGGAAGGCACCTGATAAGGCGAGGCGAGCAGGGCTTTTCGGGCTCTCTTTTGCGCGTCGGTCGCGCAGAGATCGCTTGCGGCGTGAAGCGCCGCAGGGAATTAGGGTGTCATTGATAGGCATCCTAGGGATTCGTCTGATGGATTTCGAAAATCAGAGCCTACGTTTGTAGGCGGTTTTAGCGAAATCGAGAACGAACCTAGCCTGCGATTCTGTAAAATTGCTTCCCTTTGATCGGAATCCCGAAAGGTTCGCGGCCCTTTTTGATCAGAAATGATCCGCAGCTAGGCGCTATGCCGACTGGGGAAAACGATTAAGGTCACTTTTCCGGCATCAAATTGATCATTTGCGGCGAAATCGCTGTTCCAGCGCAGGGATTGACGCGATTGCGGAAGGGATAGGAGGTGATGGTTTCCGGAAGGACTTCCTGGAATGCGCAGATGAACGCGCTTTTTGGCACGGATTAAGCGCAGGAAGAGAGGCGTACAGGGAAAAGCTTTAGGATGTGCGAGGTAAGAACACTACGGGCAGGGGATGCTGAAACCAACTTTAGCGGTCGGTCTCGCATTGCGAGTAAAGACGTAAAATATTGCGGTTATAATGAGGGTATAAAAGTTTAAAAAATAAGGGTAAACACTCTGTTTTGGGTTTCTTAGGGTAAGTTCCTTTTGTTGAGGAATTTAGTTTATTTATAAGTGATATATCAGTCGCTTTGTGTAGTTTTTGCGTCATGGATTGAGACTTTCTAGTAAAAACGGCGAATAAAATAAGGGTAAACAATTAGCTAGTAAAAAGTTTATGATTTAGGGTTAAGAATTGTTTCATAAGATATTGGATCAGAGAGAATAGTGGAGGATAAGATAATCTCTAGAGTGCCCTGCTGGATTAAGGGTAAAGGCTTAAAAGGCGCTCAATTTATCCTATGAGGAATTCTCTGAGGAGGTGTTGTAAATGCACTATATAGTGAAAAGGAGATGTCTCATGGTTTGCTCGTGTCGAAGTAGTTGTTAATTTTATTGCCATGATTAGTAAGTTTAAATTTCTAGTGAATCCGCTTAGTGAAGAACTCTCTTTGTGATCAGCCGCCTTACCAGCGGATGTGAGCGAGAGGGGAGGCAGGAATCCAACATTGTATCAACTATGGCTCATTCATCTCGCTCTGGAGGGCGGAGCTTGCGCAAGCTCCTAATCCGAATGACATTATTATGCGCGCTGGTGCTCGGCATCATGTCCTACCAGGTGCAAGACGCGGAGTCAGCGCCGCCTGGCGATTTCGCGGTCGAGGTCGTCCTATCGGATCTGGAGCAACCGATGAGCATGCGGTTTCTCCCGGATGGCCGATTGCTGCTTCTTCTCAAGCGGGGTGAGATTCTGATCGCGGACGTGACGGGCGAGGGGCCGGCGACATTCGCGACCTACATGGACCTGAGCGATCCGTCGCATGCGGCGGGCCTTGTTTCCACTCAGGAGCGAGGGGTTATCGATATCGCCCTCGATCCGAATTTCCCCACGGATCCTTACATCTACATTTTCTACACCCCGGCGTCCGGGCCGAACGGTCCGAGGTCCCGCGTTTCGCGGTTCGCGCACGTGGAGAATTCTGGCGGTTTGACGAGCCGTGGCAATCCAGCGTCCGAACTGATGCTGTGGCAGGATACGCACGGCTACGACTCCTGTTGCCACTTTGGTGGCGGCTTGGACTTTGGCCCTGATGGAAACCTGTGGCTTTCCACTGGCGACCACTTCCAAGGGTCTTACGCTGAAAGCCTCGAAGCTGGAGGTGGCAAGATTCATCGCTTCGGCAAGGACGGCTCCATTCCAGAGGACAATCCGTTTGTGGATGGGCCAGGTGGGGCAGTCGACACGATCGTCGCCTATGGTCTGCGAAATCCCTTCCGGTCCCGTTGGGATTTGGAGACCAACCGCTACTACATTGGCGAGGTTGGAGGCAACACTCAGACTACTGCTTGGGAGGATCTGCATGTTATCCAATGGGATCCGGAATCCAATCAGATCGTGGACGACGACTACGGAACCGCTGAGGACAATTTCGTTTTCGACGGCATCAATTTCGGGTGGCCGACCGTGGAAGGCCTCCCGCCGCACAATGACTGGCCGGGAGCGAACATCGATCGAATCGCGGGCGAGCCAATTTTCGCTTGGCGGCACGCTGGCCAGACCTCGGCGATCAATGGCGGGGTGGTTTATCGTGGTTCCAACTTTCCTGAAAAGTACGTGGGCGCGTATTTCTATGCGGATTCGACACGAGACTTTGTGCGCTATCTTCTTTTCAACGAGGACGGTTCGATCTCGCCGAACCCCGACCCTGCGCCGATTGACGGCCAGAACCCTGACACGATCAGTTATCCGTTCGATCTCAGCCCGGTGGGCCGTATCGTGAGCTTGGAGGTCGGGCCCGACGGTGCTCTTTATTACGTTAGCTTCACTGATTCCGGTGGTGCCTATGGGGAGGCGAACCCATCTGTATTGGGATCGTTGAGACGCTACATCTACGATGGCGTGGATCCGCGACCGGTGATCGATCTCTTTGAAGCGGATTACGACGAGGGGTCCTCTCCGCTCGATGTCACCTTCCAGGTGCAGTCCCATGACCCTGAAGGGGAGGGTATCAGCTACCGCATCGATTTCGGGGACGGGACTTCGACGCAGTTTGCTGCCTTGCAGAACAACAATCTGATAACCATCAATCACACGTATGAAGACGATGGCGTGTACACGGCGACCTTGTACGTGACCGATGGCGGTTTGACCGAATCCAGGCTCAAGAAGGTGACGGTGGGTAATGCTCCGGTCATTCAAAGCATCTCGGCTACAAACAACCGGGAGGGAGCTGACGATAGCATGTTCCAGTTCGGTGATGTCTTCACCTTCTCCGCGGAGGCTATCGACGTCGAAGATGGAGTCATGGGTCCGGAAGCCTTCGTGTGGGAAATAACGTTTGTTCGCCCGGGGAACTTGCACCCGACTCAGGGGCCTGACGAAGGCGTTTCCTCGATCGATTTTTCCATCCCGTCTCAAGGCCAAGGCTTTAGCGGTCCGGTCTATTACGAAGCCAGAGTGACGGTCACGGATTCCAGCGGATTGTCGACTCAAGCGACCATCGACGTGTATCCGGAAAAGGCGAACATCATCGTCGATTCCTCGCCGAGCAAAACGGTGGTGCAGATTAACGGAAACACCGCGGTCGAAACGCTCCATATATTGGATACGTTGGTGAACTGGGATCACATCATATCCGTTCCGGATACGCGATGCATCAACGGAATCGAGTACGCGTTCAGCAATTGGTCGGACGGATCGACCGATAATCCTCTCCACATCATCATGCCCGATGAGGACCTTCATTTGACCGCCTTCTACGTGCCGGTGGGTGACTGCTTGGGCGTGCCCGAGGAAGGCCTGAAGCTTCATCTTGCGAGCGACAAGGGCGTGACGCTCGATGGCGACGCGGTGGATACCTGGCTCGACCAGAGCGAGAATATCAATCTCTTCCAGGCGCAGGGACAGCCGACATTCGTGTCTGGTGGAGTCAACGGCGAGAATTACATCCACTTCGACGGCGTTGATGACGTGTTGGCCACGGAAGGTCTGATCGGGCTGCCGATGGGGGCTGAGGATCGGACCATGATAATGGTCGCTCGCTACAACGGAACAGCTCCCGGAGGCGGTTGGGCTGGAGCGGCCTACGGGTCTCCAAAGCTCAATAGCGTGTTTGGCACGACTTTGTCTGCCGATGGAAGCTTGGGCGTGCAAGGTTGGGGCAGCGCGAACGACGTTCTTACCGATCCGCCGGTGAATGGAGTCGGTAGTTGGAAAGTGCATACAGCGACGTATTCCAATGGAGTGCTCACTCAGTATGTGGATGGCGAGCCCGCTGGAACGGCCAACCATGTCTTCGCCACAGCGGGCGGCAAGATGCGAATCGGCGAGGAGATCGACGGCAATAAGAACCTCGATATGGATGTCGCTGAGATCATCGTATACAATCGGGCCCTGGATCCGGTCGAGCAAACCCAGGCTGAAGACTACTACAAGGAGAGGTATTTGGGCATCGCGTCGAACCAAGCGCCTGTGGTCGGCATCACCAGCCCTCTGAACGAGACCAGTTACGAGGAAGGAAGCCTCATCACCTTCGAAGGGGCGGCTAACGACTTGGAGGATGGAGATCTCGCCGAAGAGATCGTCTGGAGTTCGGACTTGGACGGAGCGTTGGGACGCGGAGCCACCATCGCGGTGGACTCGCTTCGATACGGTACTCACGAAATCACCGCTTCAGTCTCGGATTCTGGAGGCAATTTGGGCGAGGAGAGCATTACGGTCTACGTCATACCCAACTTCGGTGTCCTGCCTCTTGAGGGGCTGGTCGTGCAGCTTGAATCGGATCAAAATGTCGGTATGCTCTCTCCGGATGACGCGACTGTCGCAACCTGGTTGGATCAATCCGGACTAGGAAATGATTTGGATGCTACGGGAAATCCGCAGTTCATCAGCTCCGCGACGCCTGCTGGTTTGCCAGCGATCGCCTTCGACGGAGTGGGAGACAGCTTGGAGCGGGTGAATGCGACCGATCCGCTCGGAGGTCTGCCCCTTGGAAACAACGACAGAACCGTGTATACGGTTGTCAAATACAAGAGCGGAACTGGGTCCGGTGGCGTGACCTATGGAAGAGGGCGGAGCAATGAAGCGTTCGGAGTGGGCGTCTCGGCCTACGACGGCAACCTGTTCGTGCAGGGCTGGGGAAATGTGCACGACTTCCCGTCGAATGAACCTGGCTTCGGAGCTGGATGGCTCATTCAGGGAGCGGTGCTGGAAGCGGGGGTAGCGACCCATTACGTCGATGGCGCGGAAGTCGGAGCTTTCGTTCACAACTACAACACTCGAAGCGGCAAGCTGATCATAGGCGAAGAGATCGCGGAATATGGATACATCGAAATGGAAACCGCTGCTGTGCTCATCTACAATAGAGCGCTGTCGGAGTTGGAGCGGGCCGAGCTGGAAAGCTACCTTTTCAAGAAGTACTTCGAAGAAGCGGGTTCCAACTCGGAACCAACGGTGCAAATCACCTCGCCCACCGAGGGACAGCGGTTTCTGGATACAGATACCATCACCTTGACCGCGACAGCCACCGATGCTGAGGATGGCGATCTCTCCTCCGAGATCATCTGGGTTTCCAGCATCGATGGGGAACTTGCTAGCGGCGCCAGCGCGGAAGTCGCCCTCAGTCTCGGCGCCCACGAAATCACCGCTGCCACGGCTGATAGCGGTGGACTCGCGGGTGATGCCAAGGTTTCGGTGCTGGTCACTTCGGAATCTGTCCAGAACCTCGTGTTGGAGGGACTGGCCCTCCGTTTGGAGTCGGATCTCGGGGTTGAGACGGATGTCGATGAAACGATAATCTCCTGGTCCGACCAGACGGCCCGAGGCAATGATGTGTTTGGCCGAGGCGGACCGACGCTGCAGCTGGATGCCACACCGTCCGGAATGCCTTCGATCGAGCTCGATGGAGTCGGTCAGAAGCTTGAACGTATCAACAGCGCGAATACGATAAGCGGGCTCCCGGTCGGTTCGGCCAATCGTACGATCTTTCTGGTGGGCCGCTATGATGGCGGATCCGCTTGGGGTGGCGCTTCCTATGGAACTGGAAAGTCGAATCAGGCTTTCGGCTTAGGAACGAAGCAGGGAACTGGTGAATTGTTTCTGCAAGGATGGGGAACGAAAAACGACCTCCTCTCCACAACGCCAGCCTATGGGGCCGGTTGGTTGATTCATAGCGCCATCGTCGATTCCGGAAATGCCGCGCACTATCTCAACGGCGAAATGCTTGGGCAGTTCCAGCACAATTACGCCACGGTTCTGTCGGAGCTGACTATTGGAGAGGAAATCGCAGGCTATGGATACATCGATATGGGCGTAGCCGCCCTGCTGATCTACAACAGAGCTCTCAGCGAAGAGGAGCGCTTGGCGGTCGAAGACTACCTTTTTGTGAAGTACCTTGATCCTTACAGGGGAGGCGAGCCTTCGCAGGTGACCATCGAGCAACCCTCCGATGGAGCGAACTTCGATGCAGGTGAAGCGGTTACGTTTGTTGGCACCGCCAGCGACATCGATCAAAGCGATCTGTCGGAGAGCATCGTTTGGAGTTCGGATCTCGATGGAGAGCTCGGGTCGGGAGCATCGATAGAGGTCGCTTCTTTGAGTCAGGGGCAGCATGTCATCACTGCGAGTGTGATCGACTCCAGCGAGTTGGAGGCGTCTGACACGATTGCTATCGAGGTGCTTCCTGGCGTTTCTCCGAGCGAGCCGTTGTCCCTGTTCAACCAGCAGGATTTGAGCGGTTTCGACCTCGTTTATTCGGAATCGATCACGCCGGATCCGAGCACCCTCTTCGAGGTAGTGGATGGTCAGCTCGCCGTTTCTGGAGATGGATTTGGCGGGTTGGTAACCCAAGGCGCGTATCGCGATTACGTGGCCGTTCTCGAATTTAAATGGGGAGAAAACACCTTTGGCAACAAAGTGGGGAAAGCGAGGCACGCTGGCCTAGTCCTGCACAGTGTAGCTCCTGATCCGGAGTCACCTAATCCGCTGCAGGTTGGAACCATGATCCAGATTCTTGAAGGAAGTCTTGGAGACATTTTCTCGATGGCGGGGACGGGAGTCTCTCCATCGCTGGCGGCATTTGTTTCTCAGGTCGCGTGTATCGAAAACAACTGGAATTGCTACGATGGTATCGTGTGGGATTCGAACGGCGCCTTGCAGACGTTCGCGGATGGCAAAGACGTTATCCACTGGAGCGGCTGGGATCCCAACTGGCAGGACGTCACCGGCTATCGGGGGCAAAACGACGTCGAGCGTCCCGAGGGCGACTGGAATCAAATGGTCGTCGTTGCGGACGGAGACCTGCTCCAAATCTTTGTGAACGGGATCAAGGTCAATGAAGCCATGTCGGTCGATCCGATGTTCGGAAAGCTTCAACTCGCGGTGATCCGAGCTGAGTACCACGTGAAGCGGTTCGACCTGCTCCCGCTGGGTGGAGCCCCTGGACCGCTGATCACTCAATCGGAGATTCCAAGCGGTCAAGTTTCCCTGCCTTACGCCCACGCCTTGAATGCGGTGGACCTGGCGTCCCTGAGTGGATGGAGCGTGGTCGCTGGATCCCTGCCTGATGGAATTGATCTTGATACGACCACTGGCGAGCTAAGTGGCACGCCCACGAGCGCGGGAAGTTTTTCCTTCACCGTAGAAGTGGTTGATGAAAATGGGGCCACGGATCGAGCAGACTACACTTTGGTCGTCGATGAGTTGGACTCCTCGCTGCTGACCGACGGTCTGGTGCTCAGACTGGAGGCCGACGCTAGCGTGCAATACAGCGGAGGCGCCAAGGTGAGCGCTTGGACGGATCAATCCGGAAACGGAAACGATCTCTACGGCTACGGCGATCCCACAATCCTCTTCGGAGCGACCCCTTCCAATCGCGCTGCGGTATCCTTTGACGGAGCGGGCGATAAGCTGGAGCGCAGTCTCGCGGACGGCGCTATCCAGGGGCTACCGGTCGGCAACGCCGACAGAACCGTGTTCATGTTGGCTCGCTATCGCGGCGGCTCGGCTTGGGCGGGATTCGCGTATGGAGAAGGCAGCCCCAACAAGGCTTTCGGACTGCTGGCGAAGCAGAAGACCGGCGAGCTTGTGCTGACTGGCTGGGGGCTTGAAAACGACCTGATCTCCAGCTCGGTGGGTTATGGCAACGCTTGGCTGATTCATACCGGCATGGTGGATTCGGGCATCGCCACTCACTATCGCGATGGAGCCCAAATCGGACAGTTCGCCCATGTATACGATACTGGCGTGGGCGAGATCGTCATTGGCGAGGAAATCGCGAACTACGGTTTCGTCGATATGGATGTGGCAGCGTTGCTGGTCTACGACCGGGCTCTTTCGCTGTCCGAACGCGTGCAGGTTGAAAGCTATTTGCAGGAAACCTATCTCTCGTCGCAGCCTGGAAACACCGCTCCGACGCTGGACATTTCGAGTCCGGCGGACGGAAGCTCGGTCGACGAAGACGTCCAGATCAACTTCGCCGCCACGGCCTCTGATTTGGAAGACGGTGACTTGTCGGCTAGCATCGAATGGGTCTCCGACTTGGACGGCCCGATCGGTACGGGGGCTTCGATCGCCACCAGCTTGAGCGTCGGCCAGCATGTCGTGAGCGCGACTGTCAGCGACTCGGGAGGTCTGCCGGCGTTTGATGCGGTGGGCGTGCAAGTCAATGCGGTCATCGAGGGCAACCTCATCACCGAGGGGCTTGTGCTTCGTCTGGAAGCGGATGATTCGATCGTCACGAGCTTTGCCGATAATGTTGCTGTTTGGCAGGATCAATCCGGTCAAGGCAATCACCTGACCGCTTACGGGGCTCCGCAGATTCTTGTCGATGCCACACCTGCGGGCGGTGTCGCCATCTCTTTGGACGGCGAAGGCGACAAGCTGGAACGCTTGGTTTCGGAATCCATCACAGGACTTCCGGCGGGTGCGAGCGATCGCTCGATGTTCCTCGTGGCTCGCTACCGTCCGGGAAGCGCCTGGGCTGGAGCGACCTATGGCCAAGGCTCGGGCAACCATTCCTTCGGACTTATCACGAAACTTCCGGCAGGGGAGCTCGTGCTGCAGGGATGGGGAACGCCGAACGACCTGATCTCGAAGACCCGAGTCTTCGGCGCTGGCTGGCTTGTGCACGCGGGCATCGTGGATTCGAATGTGGGAAGCCACTTCAAGGACGGCCAGCTTCTGGGACAATGGAACCACACCTACGACACCATCATCGAGGAAATTGTCATTGGCGAAGAAATCGCCGGTTTCGGCTTCGCTGATATGGATGTAGCCGCGCTGCTCGTGTACGATCGAGCCCTGTCGGAGGTCGAGCGTCAAGAAGTGGAGCTGTATCTATCGAATAAATACATGACTGCTTCGACGAGCAACGAGTCGCCCCAGCTTCTGGTGACGTCTCCGCTCGATGGCAATTCCTATCCCACCACGCAACCATTGACGCTTTCTGTGGTGTCGAGCGATGCTGAGGACGGGGACCTGTCCGCGCTCACGGTCTGGTATTCGGATGTGGATGGATTCCTTGGTGTCGGCGCTTCGATAGAGTCGACCCTCTCGGCCGGATCGCACGTGATCTACGCGACCGTGATGGATGCTTTGGGAGTACCTGTTTGGGATACGGTATCCATAACGGTCGAGGAACCTGACGAGACTCCTACCGTCACGATCACAAGCCCGACCACCGGTGCCCAGTTCTTCGATACGGATACTGTCACGATTTCCGGAACCGCTTCGGATCCGGAAGATGGAGATTTGACGAGCTCGATCGTTTGGACCTCGAGCATCGACGGGGCGTTGGGATCTGGAGCCAGTGTAGATGTAGGGCTTTCGATCGGCTCCCACTTGATCGAAGCCACTGTCACGGATGGAGCCGGCTCCGAGGCAAGCGATACGATCACCATTGAGATCGTTGACGAGCCGAACTCCGCGCCGACGGTCAGCATCGCATCGCCAGCGAATGGCGCCTCATTCAGCGAAGGAGATCAGGTCACGCTGAGCGCGACCGCCTCCGATGCGGAGGATGGAAACCTTTCCTCGGCGGTGACTTGGGCGTCTGACCGGGACGGAGCTCTCGGCGTAGGAGCGACTCTGTCCGTCAGCAGCCTATCCGTTGGCACGCATGTCATATCCGCCTCGGTGAAGGACTCGGAGTCGGTGGAAGCCAGCGACTCGGTAACGGTGAGCGTCGCCGAGTTGGTCAATGAGCCGCCAGTCCTGACTATCCAAAGTCCGGCTTCAGGTTCAGCAGTTGCCGCTGGGCAGAGCATGACCTTCACCGCCACTGCGCAAGACCCTGAGGACGGAAACATAGCTGGAGCTATCGTTTGGAGCTCTTCAAAGGACGGCGCCTTCGGAACGGGCGCTTCGGTTTCCGTGTCGCTTTCCGCCGGGACGCACACCATCACGGCGTCGGTCACCGATTCGGGTGGGGAGTACGATGATGCCAGCCTGAGCTTCACGGTGGTGAGTGGTGGATCGCTCGTTTCGTCTGGACTCGTGCTGCGATTGGAGACCGACATGTCGCCCTCCACCATTAGCATCGCCTCCGGCACCACGATATCAGGTTGGGCGGATAGTTCGGGCATGGGCAACAACCTTGTTGCATCCGGCAATCCGACCGTTGCGCTCAGTCTAACTCCGTCGGGCAGCCCTGCTCTTCAGCTGGATGGCGTCGGTGACAAGCTATCTCGGGTAGGCGGCGTGACCGGCCTGCCGGCAGGAAACGCCAACCGTACCGTCATCGTGCTCGCTCGCTACCGGGATGCGGACACCACTGCCGGAGTCGCATATGGTTTCGGCGCCGAGAACCAGACTTATGGGCTCGCGGTCGATCCCAGAAACGGCGCCCTGACGGTGCAAGGCTGGGGAGGCGCGAACGATTCCGTGAGCGGAACGAACGTTTTCAACACGGGATGGCTGGTACATTCAGGCGTCCACGAATCGGGAACCACCAAGCACTATAAGGACGGCGTCGTAATCGACACTTTTGATCATAGTTTCGCGACAGTGGTGAATCGAATCGTCATCGGCGCGGAGATTGCTGATAACGGCTATGTAGACATGGATATAGCCGCAGTGCTCATCTACAATAGAGCGCTCTCTCAGGCAGAGAGAATCCAGGTGGAAATGTATTTGTCAGGCAAATACTTCTAATGGAACTGATCCAATCGGGATTTATCGGAATGTCCGCATAAAGTATCTAATCAGTGAATACGTACGTATCTCAAATGATCTCTTGTAAAAAAACAATGAACGAAGTCGTTTCGACAGTTTGACCGGTCGGAAGGACTCGAGGCGGCATTCTGTTGCCGGCCGCATCGAGTCCGCGGACTTCAGGAATTTCCAACTCTTGTATGTGATATGAGCTCCTATCAGAATCTATCAAAACCCAGTAGGCGAGGTAGCCCTCTGTTCTACTTGTTACTCATCCCAGACCTTTTGCTGTACGGTCTGGCCATGCTGCTGGCCTTTCAGATTCGGTTCGGCTTTGGCTATGAATGGTTCCCGGTGACGGGCCCACGAAACGAATTCAGCGAGTACTTGCCGCATTTTCTTGTGGGCGTGGTCGTCTTCATGTACCTCGCCAGTTCCCAAAAGCTCTACGAGCCGGAGAACATGTTTCGCATCGGACAGTCGGTTCGAAAGGTTCTGAAGGTGAGCGTGCTCTGGGGGATAATCGTGCTGGGCATCGTGCTGTTCGTGAAGCTCGAGCCAACCATCTCGCGCATGTTCTGCCTGGTGAGCGTCTTCTGTCTCGCGGTGCTGCTTAGCTGTTCTCGTCTGGCGCTGCTGGTCTCGCTTCTCTTTTCCAGGGAGTGGCTTGCGAGCCATTTCCAGAAGCGCATGGCAGTGGTCGGCTGCGGCCCCGAAGCGATGAAGTTCATGTCGAAGATCAATTCGAACACGACTTCGCTGTATCGCGCGGTGGGAGCGATCAAGACGGGTTCCAAGAGCTGCTACTGCGCCGGTTGCAAAGCCTGTCTGGGTTCGATAACTCAGGATCTGGACCGATTGATCGATCGTTACGATATCGAGGCGATCATGATAGCGGATCCGAGCATGACATCGGACGAAATCATGCGCGTCGCCAAGGTTTGCGAGCGCAGGTTCGTCGATTTTCAGATGCTGCCAAACTTCTTCGAAGTATTCACGAGTTGCCTACAGCTCAAAAACATCGAGGGGCAGCCGGTCATGGGATTGTCGGAAATGCCGCAGAACAGAATCCTAGCCCGCATCGCCAAGCGGAGTCTCGACATCATGGGCTCGCTGATTGGCCTGATGATTTCGATACCGATCTATTGCGTTCTCATTCCGCTGATCAAGACGGAGTCTCCCGGGCCAGTTTTCTACAAGCAGACTCGAGTCGGGCAGAAGGGACGTCACTTCACGATCTACAAGCTCCGCTCCATGCGCACTGACGCCGAAAAGGATGGCAAGGTCGGCTGGAGCACGCAGAACGATTCGCGCCGCACGCGCGTCGGCGAATTCATGCGCAAGTGGAACCTGGATGAAATCCCGCAATTCTGGAACGTCTTCATTGGCGACATGAGCCTGGTCGGTCCTCGGCCGGAGCGTCCCGAGCTTATCGAAAGCTTCCAGTATCAGATTCCTTACTACCAGAGCCGACATGCCGTGAAGCCTGGCATGACAGGCTGGGCCCAGGTGCATGGATTGCGTGGCGATACGAGCATCGAGGACCGCATCCGGCACGATTTGCAATACATCGAAAACTGGAGCCCCTGGCTGGATGTCGTTATTCAGATTCGAACCTTCTTCAACTACAAGGGAGCTGCCTAGCGGCAGATCCCGCCGCGTCCGCTTCCCAAAGCTTCTAGACGTTTCGAAACGTGAGCTCGCACCCCATATGATTATGAAAAAAGCGCCTTCAACTGTATCCGAATCACTATTACGAAAATCCGCTTGGACGGATCCGAATCGAGTCGATGACCTGGCGAAGAAACCTGCCGTAGGCTGGCGGGGTGGGCTCAAGCTTTTTACGCTTGCGTTCGTTTCATTGTCCGGCGTTGCCGCGCTTGAGGGCGCTTTGAAAATTGGGAGCGACGCGGTGCTGACGACGGAGGTGCAGGGGGTAGCGGAGTATCACTCTAACGTATTTCGCCGCGACAAAGGGTTGGAGGTCATTTTGCCTGTAGAAGATGATTGGATACGCGAAGGGCGAGTCCGCTTCAATTTGAGCAACGACACGGAGGAGAGCGCGGGGCAAGCCAGGTTGACGAGCGGCGTTCGCCAGCTGTGGTTTTCCGAAAACAGCCAGCTCGATACGGCACTGTTCGATATCGAAGGTTTGATTGGTTACGAAGGGGCGAGGGTTCGCAGCTCTCTCTCTTCCTTCTATGTTGAGAACTCGCTTCCGGACGAAGACTTGAGGGATGACACGGGCTTGCTTGATCGGTCCAACTTCAAGGTCAACTGGGATACGACCTATCAGATGACGGGGGCGTCCATCTTCAAGTTCAGAGCGGACTACTCCGATATTACGTACGAGGATCCGCCGAACCGGGACTTCAACGATCGGAGCTCCTACGGGGTGAATACCAAGCTGCTCTTCGACGCGACTTCCAGGTTCAATGTCGGGCTGGGCGGGAAAGCCCGCTGGTATTCCGTGGACATCGGCAGCGACTGGGAGGACGCGGCCATGTTTCTCAGCGTGGAAGCGGATGTTGCGGCTGACTTCGAACTGGAAGCGAACCTGGGCTACGGCTCGCAGAGCTTCGACATGATTGGCATCGAATCCAAGGATAGCGTCTTCGCGGCGATTTCCGCCAAATGGAATCCGACGGCCGATACCGATTTGGGAGTGGGCTTCGAAAAGGACTTCGATTCAGGCGGCACCGGCAACGCTCTCGAGTATTCCAGGGCGGAAGGCTTCTGGCGCTGGCGCGTCAGCAACGCCCTGACGGTCGACACCAGAGCGATCTATCTCGAGCGCTCCTATCAAGCCAACGAGCGCGAAGACAACATATTGCGGACGACGGCGGCTTTGAGATGGGACGGAGAAGGACAATGGTTTGGCGAGTTTCGGCTCAGCTACGATGAAAACGACTCAAGCATCTTGGGTTTCTCGTACGAGGATTTCGTGACCAGACTCATGGCGGGCTATCGATGGTAGCGTGTTTGATCCTAAGAAATATATAAAAAGAGGGAGAAAGGAAATGAATAATGCTAGCAAAAGCTTACGAATCGCAGCGATAGCGATAGCGTGCGTTCTGTTTGGAGCGACGATTGCCTTTTCGCAGACGAAAAACTATAAATTGTTTTCGGGGGATATATTGAGGTTCACTGTATACATGGAGCCGGATATCACCACCGAAGCGCGAATCGAAACCGATGGCACGTTTATGTTGCCATTCGTGGGAAAGGTCGATGCCGCGGGCAAGACCCTGAGCGAATTGCAGGAGTCTCTATATGTGAAGTACGATGGCGACTATTTTATAAATCCTCAGATCAATCTGAGAATTATAGAATACGCCCAGCGCACGGTGCAAGTGCATGGCCAGGTCGGGAATCCGGGACTGGTGGCGATCGCTCCCGATGCGGAACTGACCTTGATGCAGGCTATCGCGGAAGCAGGGGGGTTCACCAGAAGGGCGGAAGAGCGAAAGGTGCAGATCACGCGCGATGGCGAGATCGTAAATCGGCTGTTTCGCCTGAATCCTGACTCGCTGGCCAAGCAGGACATGGATAGCAGCGATGCTCAGTTCAAACTGCAGCCCGGCGACATCGTGTTCGTGCCGGAATCGCTTTTCTAACCCGAGGGGATGCTTGATTGAAAATGAATCAACAATACCAACTGGATCAAAACGGGCAGGAGCGTGTGGCGGAGCATTGCCAAGACTGGTACTGCGTCAGGACCAAGGTGGGGCAGGAGATGCTCGCGGTTTCCTGCCTGCGCAAGGAGGCAGGTCTGGAAGCGTTTTCTCCGCGCATCCGCTACAAGCGGGTGACGCGTTCCGGGAAGCGCTCGGTGGTGAAATCGCTGTTTCCCGGCTACCTCTTCGTACTCTGCTCGCTGAGAGAAAGCTTTCGCCATGTGCTGTCGAGAAAGGGAGTCGTGGAGTTCGTGCGTTTCGGCGGTCGAATTCCCACCTTGCCGGATACCTGCATCGAGGAGCTGAGAAACGCCTACGCCCATTGGGATGACGTGCTGACAGTCGAGCGGGGAACCCTGCTCAAGGGCGACTACGTCGAGATCGTTGACGGCGCCTTCCTTGGTATGGGAGCCGTGGTGCGCGAGTACCTGCCGGAGTCGGACCGGGTGAAGATCCTGATCGACCTGCTGGGTCGCGAGGTTCCGGTATCGGTTCCTTATACGGACGTGAAGAAAACGGGATGAAGCGACGGGACGGTCAGGTCGCGCGTTTGCCGATGACATTGTTGTCTCCATCGGCCTCGCTGTCCAGCAGGGGAGCCTGGGGCTTGCCGGAGAGACTGGCGCTCAAAATGGCTTTGCCGGTGTTTTCGATAACTTGAACCGCTCTGTCGTCCCAGTACTCGGCCATGTCGAAATCCTTCACATTCGTTACATCCAGATCGGGAAACCCGTGCTTCGCGAGCCATCGCTTCACGTGGCCAACCCCTTCCTCGCTGCAGGCGCGCGCGGTGAAGATCTTCACCCGAAAGCCTTTGTCGATCCACTCCATGACGCGCTCTTTCATTCGCGGTACGGGCGGGCCGATGTGCTCCATGCCGCGCCATCCGTGGTACTCGGCGAGCGTGCCGTCTAGATCCACCCCGATCCAGCCGCGCTTCCTCCGCTTGTCTGGTTGGGAGACGCTTTGGGGCTGGGCGGGCTTTGGGCTGGTGAAGAGCCTTTTGATGATGTTCTTCATGTTGTATGGAAAGATATATAAGGATATGACCCAGTGCGAGGATGAAATTTTACGGGAGAAAGCTTTGATGAACAATTATGATAAAACGAAAGGAGAGGCGTTTGTCATCTTTTCCATTACGCGATGATGGCTTAGAGCCTGTCGTGTGTGGAATATGATAAATGCTGATTGATTAGGCGGCTGGGCGCCACTAGCTTTTGCCGCATAGAAATATTCTCGTTTGTCGCGTGAAGCGTTGGAGCTTCGCGGTTCGCTGGCAAGCGATTTGCTACAAATATATAATTCGAAACTCATTTGGCGACTGCCCATTCAAGAAGGAATGGCGCCAAAAATGGCGGTAGCGTGTCTATATCGGACAAAAGGTCGCATTTCCCGCCGGCGACTTCCGAATGGCGACGAGTCGATGAGTCCTGCGGGATGTCGACCAAGACGAATACGGCCTGAGCCGATCGATGGGTTTTAACAATCTAACTAACTAACTAAGCGTATGTCCAACTTTGAACAGAGAGATCGATTTGATTCCAGCGATCGCAATCCGGCAGGAGCCAACGGAAACGGGTCCTATCCCTATGGCGCCTCGCGTTCGGCGGGTCAGCCGAGCTATTCGTCCAGCTCGCGCAAAGGGACCTCCAAGGACCTAACCATGGTCGATCTGATCAATCAGATACGAAACATGTTCGCCATCCTGCGGCGTCGGTTCTTCGCCGGCCTTTTCGTCGCGGCTATCGTGGCGGTGGGTCTAGGCTCCTTTTTGCTCAGAGAGCCGCCTGAGCAGACCGCGATGACCACCATTCTCGCTCAGAGCACCTTCGATGAGGTGCTGAACAGAGCGAACGTGGCGACCGGCGGGAAGGACGACGATCAGGAGATGTTCCTCATCAATCAGCTTTCCTTTCTGAAAAGTCGCCGATTCGCCGACATGGCGGCCAACGAATTCACCGAGGAGGAGAAGAAGCAGTTGCTGACCCCTTATCTGGAGCAGGGCGAGACGTTCACGGAAACGGGATTCCGTAATCTGGTGGGCTCCAAAATGGGCGCTGACCGCGAGCGCGATCGGGAGCTGTTCATCATCTCGTTCCGGCATCGCGATCCTGAACTGGCGAAGCTGGCAACGGATCGCATCGCCTCCAAGTTCGTCAGCTTCCTGCAAAACGAGACCAAGAACGCGAACCGGGAAGCGGCCCAGAGCTTGACCCGTCAGGCTGAGACGTTGGAGGAGGAGATCTCGTCCATCAACGAGAAGATCAGGGCCTACAAGCTGGAGAAGAAGATCACTTCGATCGAAGACACCACCGAGCTCCTGCAGGAGCGTTTGGCCTACATCGAAAAGAGCCAGACCCAAGCGTCCATCGAACGCGCGACCATCGAAACCCAGCTCGCGGGAGCCAAGGTCGCGATGGAAAACAGCCAGACGCCATTCGCGAATCCGACCCTGGCGAGCTACGGAAACAACGAAGAGCTTCGCAAGAAGCGCGTGGACCTGATGGTGGAAAAGAAGGCGCTTTCGTCACGTTACGGTCCGAAGCATCCGGCGATGATCGAACTGACTAACGAGATCGAAGGATTGTCCGAGGCGATTCAGGAAAACTTCGCCTTGGCCTACGAGGAACTGGAAAGCCAATACGATATGGCCCTCAAGCAGGAAGCGAAGCTGCGTAAAGAGCTGGATCGCAGCTTCAGCGAAAGCCAGGAGATCGACGCCCTCGCCGACCGTATCCGCCGCTTGGAGGAAGAGGCCAGAGCCAAGGCCTTGGCCCTCGCCGAGGTTTCCCAGAGAGCCAGCATGGCGGATGTAAACAGCTCGCTGCCTGCTGATGTCATGCGGGTCATCGACTCCGCCTATATCGACAGCCCCTTCCTTTCGGAATACAAGCTTAACATCATCTTTGTATCCGGTTGTTCACTACTAGCACTTTTCGCGGTGCCGTTGACGCTTCATTGCTTCGACGACAAGCTGAAAAGCGCTACGGACGTCGAAGTGGAGCTGGACCAGGACTTGATAGGCGGCGTGCCCAAACTGTCGCGTACGCGAAAGAAGGACCGTCCTCACGTGGTGAGGGATCGAGTCGACCCCTCCAAGGTGGAGCCATTCATGTCGACCATCGTTCAAATGGAGCTGCTTTCTTCTCAGGAGAGCTCGTCGCGCACCTTTGTGGTGACAAGCACCATTCCGGGCGAAGGCAAATCCACCATAGCTTCGAACATTGCTTCCGGCTTCACTCAGCTGGGACGTAAAACGCTCTTGATCGACTGCGATCTCAGGCGTCCGAGCCAGCATTTGATGAACGGCATCGACAGCAAGCGCGGTCTCGTCTACTGGTCGAACGCTGGCTATTCTCTGGAGCAGGACCTGTTTAGCGTCGACTCGCCGCTCGGTATCCACGCATTGGATGACGGCACTCATTTGCTGCCCAGTGGCGGCTCCTGCGTGCACCCGACTAAAATACTGGTATCCGCTCATTTCGGACGCCTCTTCGACGCCCTACGCGAGCACTACGATGTCATCATCGTGGATACGCCACCTGCGGGACTCTTTCCGGATTCGTTGATCGTTTCTCAGCAGCCGGGCGAGACCTTGCTCGTCGCTCGGGAGGAAAAGGCCAAGTTGCCTAAGATTCGCCGAGTGATAACCGATATCAACAAGACCAACGCTCCTCTTCTTGGAATGGTGCTCAACGCGTTCTCAGCCTCGAGCTTGAATGCTCGCGTCGCTGATAAATACACGTATCGAGATTACGGATATAAGATGAAGAAGGGCAAGCGACCCAAGACCAAGGGCCGTCGTGTGCCAGTGGCGTGAGTCACAAACGAAGTGCCGGACTCTCGGCTGGGTAAGGCTGAGCCGGTTCGACTTTGCGAATGCGGAGACTGAGATATGAAAAGCGAGGATTCACTCCCCATGTTGGCTGGTGAAATAGGAGAAGGCGTTCGCGTGAAGCGAGCGGAGATTCCTGTCGCTCACAGGCGTTGCCTGATGCTGCTGCAAGGAAACGAGGGTTACGGCGTTCGCCGCGCCGTTCTCGACCTTTCGAAACAGCTTGTTCTCAATTCGGTGGAGCTCCACTTTGTCGCTATGCGCTCCGGACCGTTCGTTGCGGAGCTGAAGGGGCTCGCATATCCCGTGACCGTGATGGAACAGGCGACCTCGGAGGGGATAAGACGAAAAGGCTTCGGATTCGTGCTGGGGTGCATTGCTGTCTTTCGGCAGTCGCTGACCGCGAAGCGACGCCTTGTTTCAATCATCGAAGACGTCAAGCCGGACTGGATACACCTTCCGGTAGCGTCGCTACTCATACTGGCGGGCTTGGCGGGACGCACCGCGAAGCGACCTGTGTATTGGCATTTGCACAACACAGTGGTGTCCAAGCTTCCGATGCGGCTGCAGCCGCTTTGCTACCAGCTGATCTGCAAGCTCGCTAAGGTCACGCCCATGGGCAACAGCCAGCATACGGCCGCCTCTCTGGGCGATGCTCTTTGCAAGCCTGAGGTTCTGTATCCAGGTGTGGATACGCAGTTTTTCAATCCCGATCGCGTGAAGGCGCCGCTTCGAAAGTCCGATTTCGGTTTCGAGGAAACCGTGCCGTTGTTCGCCATCGTGGCGAGAATGAATCCCAGCAAGGCTCAGGACCGTGTGGTAGAGGCTGCCATAGGACTCCTGGCTGAAGGGAAGCGCCTTAGCCTGATGCTGGTGGGCGGCCCGCTTGATTCGGACTACAGCGTTTCGTTGCAAAAAACAATTGATGCAGCCGGCGCAGGGGAGGCTATCAAACTGGTTGATCGAGTCGAGGACCCACGTCCGTACTTTCAGTTGGCGGATGTCGTGATCAACAGTCGCAAGGATGCGGAGCCGTTTGGACTGTCCCTCGTCGAGGCCATGCTGATGGAGCGTCCCGTTCTGGCCTACGCGCTCGGCGGACCGTCGGAAACGGTGGGCGTGGGCGTCACGGGCTGGTTGGTGGACGAGCCTACGGTGGAGGGCTACCGCCGCGGAATCATTCAGGCGTTGAAGGATGAAGCCAGATGGAAATCGATGGGCGCAGCCTCAAGGGCTCGGGCAGCGGAACGTTACTCCCAAGAAATCACTACAGCCCACTACTTGAAACTGGTCGCGAGTCGCGACACGTCGGTTCGCTCGAAACGGAGCGATTGGGCGCGAGGTGGCGTTGTCGCCTAAGTCTGGATACAAGAGACCGGATTGGAAAATCGGTCGTAGCTCGCTGCATGCTTCGTCAAGTGGCGGATAGGTTGGAATTTTGAGTTTCGAAAACTATGAACTTCAGAAAGAATGTCGTCTTGAAGAAGGCTTGGCGCTACGGGGCTGCGGTGCCGCGCGCCTTTAGCTCGGCCACGGCGCGACCAAGCGCCTGGAGGCAGAACCCGCCGGTGCTGGCGAACTCCTTTCCTAAAAGCGGGACTCACCTGCTTCAGCAGATCCTGAGCGTATTGCCTGGCATGAAGGATTGGGGAGGCTTTTGGGCCTCCCAGCCGTCTTTCACCTTCCGGGAGATCCAGCCTGAGGCCATGTCGCGACGGATCAGGCGCGTCAGTCCGGGCGAGCTGGTCTGCGGACACCTGTACTACAGCGACCAGGCGAAGGAGGCATTGGAAAGCAGGCACGTGGCTCACTTCTTCATCTATCGTGATCCACGCGATGTAGTGGTTTCGGAAGCTCACTATTTGGGTGAGATGAATCGCTGGCACAAGCTGCACTCGCGATTCAGCAAGCTGCCGACGAGAGCGGAGCGATTGCTTCTCTCCATCAAGGGACTGCCGAAGGAGGACATCTACTATCCGAACATCGTGGAGCGATTCTCTCGGTTCACGCAGTGGATCGAAGATCCCAACGTCTGCTCGATCAGCTACGAGGATCTGATTTCGGAGAACAAGTACCAGACGATCGAAAAGATCATCAAATTCTACTGCTCGAGATCAGGTTACGACTATCCAGTTGAAGCCCTCATCCAGCGGGCCTGCGAGGCGATCCAGCCATCGAAGTCTCACACCTTCAGGCGTGGCGGCAGCGGAGGGTGGAAAAGCGAGTTCGATGGGGGCGTCAAGGAGCTGTTCAAGCAGATCGGCGGCGCCGAGCTGGTGATGAAGCTCGGCTACGAGAAATCAGTCGAATGGTGATTCGTCGCCAATCGATTGCCATCAACGCTTAGCGGCGGGGCTCGCGTCACCGAACGGAGCTGCAGCGAAACATAAGACAAGGAACTTGTATGAAGATTCTGATACATGACTATGCTGGACACGCGTTTCAGATCCAGCTCACGCGGGAGCTCGCGCGGCGCGGATTCGAAGTCGTGCACGCCTACGCGGGCGGATTGCTGACGCCGCAAGGGGACATGCAGCGCGTCGATGGCGATCCGCCTGGCCTCTCCTTTCGAGAAGTGCCGATGGATAAGCGGTATCGAAAGAACAAGTACAAGTTTCTGAAACGACGCGGATACGAGGTCGCTTACGGGAAGGAGCTGCAGCGGGTCATCGAGGACGAGCGGCCATCGATCATTTTCAGCGGGAACACCCCGTCCGAGCCGCAATTGATGGCGGTCAAGCTTGCGAACGAGCTTGGCATTCCGTTCGTTTCCTGGGTTCAGGACTTCTACAGTGTCGCGGTGAAGAAACTGGCGGCTCGCAAGTCGCGAATTCTAGGGCGGCTGGCGGCGATCTACTATACCGAGGTGGATCGGCGATGTTTCAAGCGTAGCGCGCGCACCGTTGCGATCAGCGAAGATTTCATCCCGACGCTGGCCGAATACGGCGTTGATGCCCGCGACATTTCGGTGATTGAGAACTGGGGAGCCATCGCCGAGATCCCGATGCTTGGAAAAGACGTGTCATGGGCCCGCGAATACGGGTTTCATGACAAGAAGGTTTTCTTGTACACTGGAACCATGGCCATGAAGCATAATCCTGATTTGGTGCTTCGTCTCGCCCAGCGCTTTCACAATGACCCGGAGGTTCGCGTGGTGGTGGTCTCGGAAGGGCCCGGCGCGGACTACTTGATGGAGCAAAAGCCTATCCGGGGATTGAGCAATCTGGTCATCCTGCCGTTCCAATCCTTTGACGTCCTGCCGCAGGTGTTCGGAGCTGCGGACGTGATGATCGCCCTGCTCGAGGAAGACGCCGGTGTCTTTTCGGTGCCGTCGAAGATCCTGAACTATCTTTGTTCGGGCAAGCCAACCCTTGCGGCGATCCCCAAGGAAAACCTCGCGGGGCGCATCTTGGAAAAGAATCGAGCGGGCATCGTGGTCTCTCCCCGAGACGCCGAAGGCTTCGCTCAGGCGGGCGAGGACCTGATCGACAACGAAGCCCTGAGGTTGGAGATGGGAGCGTGCGCTCGACGCTACGCGGAGGAAAATTTCAAGGTAGAGATCGTTGGCGACAAGTTTCAGCGAGTGATCAATCAGGTGCTGGGAACCGAAAAGACGAGTCCTGCTCGCCAGATGCTGGCGGCCAACGCTCTTCGCGAGGAGGCAAGAAGCTTTAGCGAATAGGTTCAATATGGAGTCGCTTATGAACAGTATCCAGGAACTTGGTACGAGGTCGCCCAGCGCCGGGACGTCCCGCGTGAAGACCCGAGGAGTGATCTACGTCGTAACTGGGGGCAGGAGCTATCTCGGGGAGTTGGTTTCCTCCGTGAAAAGTCTGCGTCGCCATGAGCCGGACATCCCTGTAACCGTTTTTTCCCGCTACAAGCTGCCGTCTCGCTACAGGCTTGAACGCCGCGAGGTGGACCCTGATCTCAATCCGCACAAGCTCAAGGTGCGCTGCTTGCGCGAGTCTCCGTATGACGAGACGCTTTTTTTGGATACCGACACGTCTATCAAGGGAAAGGTGTCGCCTTTGTTCGACGAGCTCAAGCAGCACGACTTTTGCGTGGCTCATTCGCATGTGGCGGACTACTCTCGTCGACCTCCTTTGCTGCTGGATTTGGTGAAGGCTGATGGATACAACACTGGAGTGCTGCTGTTTCGCAAGTCCGATCCGACCTCGCTCTTTCTCTCCAAATGGGAAGGGGCGGTCATGGCGCATGATCCGAAGGAGATGTGGGCCGGTCACTACGGCGACCAGTACTTCTTCACCGAGCTGGTCAATGGTACGGGAGTGGCTGATTCCGAGCTCAAGTTCGGGATCCTGGACAACGTCAAGTGGAACTGCCGGGGCATCGCTTCGGAGCACGTTCGCAAGATCAATCGCTGGTCGGACGTGAGGATCTTTCATCACCGCACCAGCGGCATGAAGATTCGGAAGCTGATCTACTCCATCACGGATTTTCCGACGGCGAAGGTGATCGCTGGCAAGGGGCTTCGGCTCATGAGGCTGAGATGACCCCGGGTTCGGGAGCGACAGGTCGTATGCGCGCAGCGAATACGTCTGTTTTAAGTTCGCCAGTTGAGCTGCGAAGGGATTGAATGGTATGAGTGTCAGTCGTCACATTATGACTTATGATAGCCGAAGAAGCTATGCGGGGCCGGTTGAGGAATCCTCGGATGGCGGTTACCTAGCGAAAGCGGTGCTGGTCACTCTTTTCGCCTGGGCGTTGCTGGGAAAGCAGCTGCTGTTCATGCTGGCGATCGTCTTGAACGTGCCGACCCGTGTGCTTACGATCCCATCGCACATGGCCACGGTGGGGTTGGCGCTGGCCTCGGTGGTGGTGGTTTTTTTCGCCACCCGTTTCCGCTACTTTCCGCTGCATTGGATCGTGCTGCCATTCAGCGCCTTCTGGATGTTCTACTTCATGCGCATCGTGATCGACTACCAGGCGCAGGGGTCGATGTTCGCCCCGCCGAAGGACGCGACCTATTCGGTCAGCTACATCGCTCAGAAAGCGATTGGCACCTGTCTGTTGCCTTCCGTCGCGGTATTGCTGAACACGCATTGGGCGGCCTGGCGAAAGACGCAGACGGTTTGCTTCACCATGGCGGTGCTGATTGCGGGTTCCTTTTTCGCGATCTACCGGGAAAACATCTTTTCTTTCAGTGGGAGAATGAATCCGGGCGATGAAACGGGCGATTTCGCCACGATCAGCTCGCTCCAGCTGGGGTACTCGGGGCTGGTGTTGCTGATCTTCTTCCTGTTCATGTACTTCTCCGAACGGCCCAAAAACGTTTGGAAGGCGCTCTTGCTCTACTCGGTAGGGGCGGTGGGCATGCTGCTGATCGTTGGCAGCGCCTCGCGCGGACCGGTGGTTGGCTTCGTCTTCATGGCGGTGCCGTTCGGCTTCTCGCTGTTCTTTCGTGGCGAGCCCGGCAAGTTTATCAAGTTTGTGGTCGGTGTGGCGACCTTCGGAGCGATCGCCCTGATCGCCGCTCAGCTGACGGGCAGCAGCGTGTTCGATCGTTTGCTCAGCATCCATCACGATGTGGTTTCACAGTCGGACCAATCCGATCGGCTCGTCTTCTATGAGAACGCGTGGAACTCCTTCCTGGAGTCTCCGATCATCGGATCGCAGTCTTCGCTGGGAGGTTATGCCTACCCGCACAACTTGATTCTCGAGTCGCTGATGGCGGTGGGGATCGTCGGCACCATCCCGCTGCTCGTCGTGATCGGATACGCCTTCTACTGCTCGTGGGCGCTGCTGGTGCGCTATCCGAAGCTCGGCTGGCTGTCTCTGGCTTTCTACGCCTACTTCTGTGGCTCGCTCTTTTCCGGTTCCCTTTTTTCGAACGCGGCATTCTGGATTTCGATGGCTGGCACGATTTCGGCCTATCAATGGGCGGCGAGAGAAATGGATGAGCAGGAGGAGGAAGAGGCCCTTCGCTCCTGATCGAGGGGGTGGCTCCCTGGCTCATCTCCTGCCGGGCGTTCCTCCCGAAAAGGGTCTAGTTTTTGAATAAGATGAACGAGAAGATCGTATTTTTGATGTCCCACCCGAGGCATGCCAGGATGTGGCGTCGGGCGAAACGCGTGCAGCCGCATTTTCAGCAGTCGCAGGTTCTCGCCTTCGACCGAGAGATCTCCACC
The DNA here is from genome assembly GCF_031127815.1 of Pelagicoccus sp. SDUM812003. Classification (NCBI taxonomy): domain Bacteria; kingdom Pseudomonadati; phylum Verrucomicrobiota; class Opitutia; order Puniceicoccales; family Pelagicoccaceae; genus Pelagicoccus; species Pelagicoccus sp. SDUM812003. The sequence continues at coordinate 80,061 of NZ_JARXHY010000007.1, forward strand.
CCGGCCAAGCACGGCGACTATGTTTCGCTAGGGAACATCGCCAACCGAAACTACCTGTCTCGGCTGGGGAGCTTGTTCAAGGCGTTTCGCATCATCAGAGCGTCGGTGAAGAGCGCCAGCGCGGTGTATTGCTTCAGCTTGGATCTCCTTTTGCTCGCATGGGTGGCCTGCCTGACCTCGCGGGCCAGGCCGAAATTCGCCTACGAGGTGGCCGACATTCGAGACGCCCTGGTCGGCAAAGGCGTCGCCAGCGCGGCGCTGCGATTTCTGGAGCGCTTTTTGATCCGCCGCGTAGCGGTGGTCGCCTTCACCTCGCGGCATTTCTACGAAGGCTATTTTCGCGAGGTGCAGCGTTTCGATTCCTTCCCTCATGTGGTCATCGAGCACAAGCCGGAGCTTCCCCGGCAGATCCGCGATTCGATCGAAAGGCCAGCAGGTCTTCCGAGACCCATTACGGTGGGCTACTTCGGGCTCATGAAGAGCGTCGCCTCGTTCGAATTGCTCGTGGAGCTCGCAAAGCGCTCCCAAGGCGCTGTTCGAGTCCTCTTTCGTGGGATGTTCGTGCCGCCCCTCGATGAAGCGCAGTGCCTAAAGACGATAGATGAATACGCTGAGCTTTCCTATGGAGGACCCTATAAATCTCCGGCGGACTTGCCTAATATGTATCCGCAAGTTGATATCGTATGGGACGCATATAACGAAACGGAAAACTCGCGTTGGCAAAGAACGACTCGTTTTTCCGAATCTCTTTTCTTCAAAAAGCCGCTTATCGTTAACATCGGAACGCAAGACGAGCGCATCGCTCGGCAATATAACTTAGGGTTAACCGTTGATATAAGCGATCCCGAATCGGTTGTTGAGGCTCTGTTGGGAATTCGCGAAGAAGACTATCTAGAGTGGTGCGAGAGCTTCGATCGCTTGCCGGATTCCATGCTGTATTATGGTGATGAATACAGCTCTTTGGTGAAGGCGCTGAAGCCCGAAGGGTCTGGGCTGCAGGGGAGCTTCGCGGTATCCCACGCACCGTCTCACAGCTAGGGACACGTAAGGTTTGGTGGATCCCTTAGGAAAGCCTACGGAGACGGGCGGAAATTTTTTTTCGAAGGGCTTGAGTCGTAAATTTTTCTATAAGATTCAGTCAATGAAGCGATTAGAAAGGGGATGGGGGAACTTGATATAGAATCGGGCGTCTGTTCGCCGTTTAAACGATATGTGAATTGAAATTCATGTCGCGATTCGTGTTCGAATTCGTACGAAAAAGCGACGATGACCCATCCAACGATGATAAGAACCAACTTCAACCAAACGACTAAAAGTACGAGCTTTAGTAGTAGCAGATGTTCTTGGATCGTTTCACGTGCACAGGAGAGTTCGGGCTTTGGCCAATCTCGTGCGTTCGCGAAGCGATTCATGGCGCTTGTAGCTGCGGTGTTCGTATCCTCTTCATTCTATTCCAACGCGGAGGCTGCCCATACCTATATGGAGGTTTCCAATGGGACGCTAAGTTTCCCCTCGGACCAAAACGGGTACAAGATTCCCGATTTCTCCTATGCCGGTTACGAAAACTCCAACAAGGATCTGCCGGAGTACGGCGTTCACTACCAAGCGAAGGTCACGCTGAACAATCCTAGCGGAAACGAGACCTGGCGCGTGCAGAACGCGGTGGATCAGGTCGCTGCGATGGGACTCAACCAGTATGGCTACCGCGGCGCGGTGGTGCTGGGACCGGGCACCTGGGATGTTGACACCATTGAAATCAAGAAAAGCGGTATCGTCATTCGCGGCGCCGGAGAGGGCTCCACGATCATCGAGAGCCACGTTCCCGATGGACGACCGGCTCAATCGATCCTGGTTGGTGAAATCATGTCTCCGGATCCGAACCAGCTGTTCATGGACGGTCGTTCCGGCTCGAAGTGGGACATCACCGACAGCGTGGTCGACGTGGGAGATCGTTCCTTCAACGTGGAGTCCGGTCACAGTCTCACGATCGGCGACTCCATCGTGATCGAGCATCCCTGCACCTCGGCTTGGCTCTCCGCCATCGGCGGCGGCGCTCCCTATCCCAAGAACTGGGGCGTAGGAGAGGTGCCGATACGCTACGTTCGCAAAGTCACTGCTGTCGAAGGAAGCAGGATCACCATCGACGCCCCTGTTTTCTACTCGTTGGTCAAGGCGCGCTCGCAGTGCTTCGTCTACAAGTATACCGGAAACCCGATCAACAAGGTGGGAATCGAAAACCTGACCATCGATCACAAGACCAACTCCAACATCGACCAGGGGCACCAGAACCACTGCGTGAAGTTTGGCAAGGTAGACAACTGCTGGATGAGAAACGTCAGAGCCCAGAACTACAAGGCCCAAGGGATCGTGGTCCGGGAATCGAGCCGCGTGACTTTCGACAACGTTGACGTGACCGATCCGCACGCGGAAGTGAAGGCCGCTCACCGCTACGGAATCTCCTTTCGCGGCGCCCAGTTGATTTTGGCCAAGGATAGCTACGGACGCAGAAATCGCCACCAGTATATCGGCGGGGGCCATGCCATGGATTCCGGAAACGTCTTCGTTCGCTGTATCGCAGAGGACAACTACGGGGCTTCGGAGGACGGCCACCAGCGCTGGGCGAACGGCACCTTGTTCGACGCTTGCGTCTTCCGGCAAGTGGGAAGCCCGGAGTCCAACACCGGCAAGTATTTCGACCAGAAGATGCTATGGATGGGTAACCATGGCGACAACAGCAATGGGCATGGTTGGGCGTCCGTCACCGGCGTCGCTTACAAATGCCGCGTGCAATCCGGCGGCTACGCCATCGTAGCCAAGCCTCCCACGGGGATGAACTACGTGATCGATTGCGAAGGCGATTTCAGATCGAGCCACTCCGCTCATGGCGACTACCCGGGAGCTCTCAACATCAGCACTTCGGGCACGCTGCCGGAGAGCCTGTTTGAAGCTCAATTGGCGCAGCGGCTTGGCAAGACCGCTCAAGCTATCTGGTCGACCCAGCAGGATGCTTTGGATTTCGAGTACCAGCTCGTGGGGTCGGAATCGGATCGCACCTTCACTCTCACCAACACCGGCAGCGATACGCTCAGCGGTTCGATCGACGTGGACAGCTCTGTCTTTTCGATCGTCTCCAGCAAGAGCTTCAGCGGCCTCGCCCCAGGCAGCGATCTGACGATTCACGTTAGGTATCAGCCCAGCGAAGCGGGGTCTGACAGCGCCACCTTGACCGTATCCAGCGACAGAGACTTTCAAGTCGTTTTGGGCGGCGTGGCCGTCGAGGCCCAGGAGAGCAATCTGCTTCTGGCCGACTCGGGGACTCTGCTTGGAGCCATGGCCGATTATGGCGACTACATCACCACTACCCTCAAAGACGAAGGCTATGCCGTTTACGCTGTCTCGGTGGCGCAGGCCGGCGAATACAAGCTAGTGGCGGAGGTCAACGCCTCCGCAGAGGGCAGCAACTCCTTCTATCTCGCCATAAACAAATTGCCGAGCTCAGCCGAGGACACCTGGGACGTGGTCACGCTTACCGACGGATTCGAGCTGCGCGAAGTATCGCTGCGAGGCTCTGGAGCCTATAACGCTCCGGAATTCGAACCCGCGACTTGGGAGCTGGCAAAGGGCGTTCACTACATTTATCTCCGTGGTCGTGAAACGGATACGCAATTGCGTCAGCTTACGCTGATGTCTACTGCCGATGCAGGGGGGGCCGCCCCGGTCCAGCCTACGACTTTGGATGTGAAGGAACTTGTCGGCGACGACAACACATAGGAGAACGATTTAGGAACGAGTCGATCTAGCGTATCCAGCTTTCGGTACGCTATCTTTCAGAATGCGGCTACCGGTAGACCTGGTAGTCGCGTTCGCGTGTACGCGACCTTGTCTTTTCGGTCTCCAGCGCGATCGGTTCGCGTACTTCGATATGCAATTCAGCTCGATTCACGCCCACGACTTGGGGCAATCCTCGAGAACGAATCCGTCGAGTTCGGGCTGCAAAGCGATCGCTCGCGAGATTTATGTTTTCGAGTTTCCGCGAATTGGAAAGTAGAGCGCGTCTCAGCTAGACGAGCGTTGCCAGGTTGCGGTTCGCATTCGCGACCATTGGCCCTGTTTGTTCACCTATACCCAACCTCAAATATGATAAATGCCATGTCTCTCATCTCTAAGATCGAAACTGCAAGCGCCATTAGCCGCGGGTTCATTTGCATGACCGGATACACCGTAGCGAGCCCGTTTCATCGTCCGTCTCGCCTACGCTTCCTAGAAGCGGCTCGAGAACGGTTCAGCGTCTATTTGAGGGAGCCAACCTTGGAGCGCGTGGCGGTGTCGGAGCTAGTGGATACGGTGGAGGAAATCGTATTGCGCCATAGCATCGCTGGCGAGTGGCAGGTGACCCTGCCGGAACTGGCCGTTCTCGTAGGCATCGCCAAGTCTCGCTCCGTATCCAATATCTTCGAGATCGGAACCTTCGATGGCAGGACGTCGCTGAACCTCTCCTTGAACAGCCCTAGCGCCGCGATACGGACGATCGACCTGCCAGATGGAGTCCCAGGCTCTCCAGGCGGAAAGAAGCCGGGGTCGCTGATCAGAGAGCGCGTTCAGGAAGGCGCGATCGAGCAGCTGTTTGGCAATTCGCTCGAGTACGATTTCTCGCCTTGGTATGGAAAGCAGGACTTTGTATTCATCGATGCAGGACACAGCTATCGAAATGCCTTGGCTGATTCGAAGACTGCCTTGAAGCTGGTCGAGGGGCAGGAGGCCATTATTCTGTGGCATGACTACGCATCGATGCCCGGGGTTACGCAGGCGGTTGAGGAAACGTGCGCTCAGATCTCCAGCGATGTGACCACTGGTTGGATCGAGGGGACTTCGCTCGCGTTTGTCGTCTCCCGGCCCGGTAGTCCGATCCGATTGAAGTGAACAGCGGCCGCACCGCTGGCGCGAATGCGATTTCAACTATCGACTCCGGGTTTCGAGATCGATTGGCAGGAGAGCTGCTTGAGGTAATCGAAGTCTGTGTAGTTAAGGAATAGATACGGCACGCATGAGAATACTTTTGGTAACTTGGGTTGCACCGGTGCCTACAAGCATCGGCGGCAGCCAGCGGACAAACCTGCTCCATCGCGCCTTGAGCGAGCTGGGCGAGGTCGAGATGATCGTTCTATCGTCGGCAACGAGGTATACGGAGGAGCAGTGGCGGGTCATGAAGGACCGTTTCGGTCTAGTGGGGCGCATCCACTTGCCCAAGGCCTTCGAGAGGTCTCCTTGGAAATACCTGCCGCTTCCCCAGCGATGGAAAAACAAGCTTGGGCATAATGTGGAGGGTAGCCGCCGATTGCTGGCTACCGACCCGCGACTGAAAAACGCTTTGGAGTCCATGGTCGATTTGAGTCGCTACGATGTGGTCGTCGGCAGGTACGCCCGATCGATTGCCGCCTTGGGCTTGCACGAGAACGCGAAGCCGCCGGTGGTGTTGGATATCGACGACTGGGATCCGGACAAGTATCGCTCACGGCTCAGCGGGAAGGTGAGCGCTTGGGAGCGACTGATCCTCGGCTGGCACCTACGAAACATCGAGAAGGCGTCGCCGAGCGTCATCGCTGGCACGCGAGCCCAGTGGGTTTCCAACCCATCGAATCTCGAGGAACCGCTCGTTTCTCGAGCCAGGCTCTTGCCGAATATTCCCTTCGAGGCGGAAGGCAGCGATCTGGGGGACTTCCCGCTTCCGGAAGGAAAGGTGTTGATGACCATTGGATCCTATCAGCATCGCCCGAACGCTCTCGGTGTTGATTGGTTCCTGAACGAGGTCTGGCCAATGGTCGTAGCGGCGGAGCCGGGCGCGACGTTTCGCGTTTATGGCAGCCACTTGAGCTCTTCCATGCGGGATCGGTGGTCTCGGGTGAAAAACGTCGAGGTGATCGGATTTGTGGATACGGTTGAGGAAGCCTACCGAAACGCGGTCGCTACGGTGTGCCCCGTCAATGATGGAGCGGGTACGAATATCAAGATACTGGAGTCGCTCAGACATGGACGTCACTGCTTTTCAACTACGACCGGAGCGAGAGGATTCGACGATCTAGTGGAGGAGGACGTCGTAGGGGCGTTTTCGGACGCCGAGACGATGGCCCGAGCGATCGTGGAATCCTTGGGAAACCGCCAACGTTTGCCCGATCTCGGGGAGCGAGGACGAACCTTGGTCGAAGAGCGGTATTCCTACGCGATGTTTTCGACCGTGGTACGAGAAGGCATCGAGGACGCTCTGGGCAGGTCGATCGGTGGAGCGCCGATAGCGCAAGAGCGTCGTAAGGCGCTGGTTTAGTCACAAAACTCAAGCTGCAGCTTATGAATATGAAAACGGAAGTGGAACGCAGGCGTCCTTCTATGGATCCGACGCCATGGAATTACCGAGAGCCCAAGCTGGATCTACACCACCGCTACAAAGGCTATGTCAACGAGGTCAAATCGTTGATCAATGCCGGGATGTCGATTGCTCGAGGGAAGTACAGCAAGCCTGACTCGCGATTCGTCATATTTGGCCGGGAGCGTTCCGGCTCGACCCTACTGGTACGCTATCTGGATCAGCACTCCCAGATTCATTGCTGTGGTGAGATCTTGCGATCGCGCATGCTCTGGCCGCACGGGCATCGGGATCGCTGCCTCAATGCTGGCACGAAGCCGGTGCGGGGCTTCAAGCTGCTCAGCTACCAGGTTACGCAGGTGCATGGGCAGCGGCCGGACGGCGGCTACCTGAAGCGTCTGTCCGAAGAGGGCTTCAAGGTCATATACCTGCATCGCGACAACTACTTTCGTCTTGCTGTATCCAATATCTACGCGCGCTTGAGAGGCGCGTTTCATCAGGAGGCGTCTCGCAGCGCTGAGGCAAAGCGCGAGTCTTTTGTCTTCGATCCCAAGGTGTTGGTGAACTGGATGGAAGGGGCTGAACTCCGGACCCGAGAAGAATTGAAGCTGCTCGAGGATGTCGATTTTCTAGAGGTCGAATACGAGCGCGACTTGTCGAATCAGGAGACGCACCTGCGCACCCTGAAGCGCGTGTTCGATTGGCTGGAGGTCGAGCCGGAACCCCTTTCCCTCGCTTTGAAGCGAATCACCCCGAAACGATTGGACGAAATCATCGAGAATTACGACGAGGTTGTGGAAGCGGTTTCCAAAACGCGCTACGAGCGATTTCTCGAAAAGTAGAACACCGTCGAGCGGTCTGCCGATCGCGATGCTCAAGCATCGAAACGGCCTTTCACGAGTTCACTGAGCGTTACATATGTCCCTTAAGACGAAAACCATAACAGGCGCCCTTTCCACTGGATTCGGACAGGGGGTGAAGGTCGTCTTGCGCCTTCTTTCGATCGCTGTCCTGGCGCGTTACCTCAGCCCGGAGGACTATGGCTTGGTCGCCCTTGTGACCTCCATCGCGGGGATTCTCGCGATCTTCCAGGAAGCGGGACTATCCACTGCCATTTTGCAGAAGCCGGAAGTCAACCAGATCGAACTGAGCAGCATCTATTGGACGAACGTGGCATTAGGCTTCGCGGTCTTCGTCCTGACCGCAGGGTTCGGACCGATCGCTAGCAGGATATTCGATCAGGAACTGCTCGTGTATTTGCTTCCTTGTTACGGTCTTGCAGCGTTTATTCGAAGCTTCACGGTGCAGCGCGTGACCTTGTTGCAACGGGAAATGAAATTTACGGAGCTGGTGAAGGCGGATCTGATCAGCTTGGTGGCGAGCACTGTTGCGGCGATCGTAGCGGCCATGAACGGATTGGGCGTGTGGTCTCTGGTCGTTATGAATCTTTCCTACACTTTGATCTACAATCTGATGGTTACGGTCTATCAGAAGTGGCATCCAGATTTTCGATACCATCATGCGTCCGCCTTGCCCTTGCTTCGTTTTGGGGCTTCGATCATGGGGTCTAAACTGATTGGTCGCATCGGAGAGAGCTTGGACGCGATCATAGTGACCTATTTCCTAGGAGTCAGTCCAGCAGGCTACTACAATCGGGCCCAGAGCATCCTGAACGGGCCGATGCGGCAGATCGTCAATCCGATCATTTCCGTAGCTCGCGCCGGGACGTTTCGCGCGGCAGATGAACGCGCCAAGCTGGAAAAGGCGGTGGGGCTGGTACTGACGCTGACCTCTTTGGTATGCGGCTCGATCGTATTGCTGTCGTTCGCTCTTGCGTATCCAATTGTCATGACGTTGCTCGGTCCGGAATGGGCGCTTTGCGTTCCGTTGTTCATGGCCCTTGCGCCCTTCGCCTTGATCGAACCGTGCTCCTCTTATTTGACCACGGTTCTGGTTTCGCGGGGGGACGCCGCGGCATTGTTCAAGTGGAAGCTGTTCAGCGTGACGACAATCGTCATCAGCTTGTTCATCGGTTTGAAGTGGGGGATCTTGGGAGTGGCCTGCTCGTATTCACTTTCTGGGCTCTTTGTTCGATTCCCGCTACTCTTCGCCTATTCCTCTCGAAAGATCGGCATCCCGTTTCTCCGTCTGATGAGTGGCGTGCTTCCCTCTCTGGCCGTGGGCGCTCCGTTGATCGCGATCAATCTGATCGCCTATCTGCGGGACCAGGAGCCCGGACTGTTGCAGTCCACTTTGCTCGCTCTCGTGACCATGAGCGTGTATTGGGGAGCGATGTGCTTTTTCGAAAACACTCGGGAGGCGGTGACGCTGCTCACGAATCGTTTGTTTCAAGTCATGCCTTTCAAGCCATTGAGGCGGCGCATGCAGTTAGCCTGGTCGCGCGGCCGCTGATGACGGTGGAGCAAGGGGAACGAACCCGGTTGGAAATCGGTTATGCCCATGAGATTCAGTTTTGTACATTTCACTTTGCCTGATGAGGCCGAGAGCGGGATCGTGCGCTACGGCCGGCATCTGGCAGCTCAGGCCTCCTTGGAGGAAGAGGTGACGGAGATCGCTCTGACTTTGGGCAAGCAGTCCGGACGGTTCGACGTTGGGCAGGTCGAGGGTGATCTCGGGCGAATGGTTTTCCAGTTCTCACCTTATTATCATCCCCAGGCCTGCATCGAGGCCATGCGGGCTCTTGTTCGGAAAACCTCAGGGGATCCGGCCAAGCATCTGATCATCGTGCACGACTCGAATCGACTGGCCAGTCCTTTCAATCAGTTCACCCGGTTCCGCCGCTTGCTGCAGTTGAAGCTTTGGTCTCGGGCGATTCAAATCAAGAGAGTCGGGGACCAGCTGAAGCGCTTTCTCCGGGACGCTCTCCCGACGAAGTTCGCGCTGAGCGCGTTCGACCAGAAGCAGACCGTCGAGCTCTCGGCCCGATTGGCCTATGACTGCGTATCCGTGCCGCATTTCGTCGAAGAACCGAACTTCTCGTTTGATAACGAGGATGCGAAAAAAAGCCTCGGACTCGAAGGCAAGCAGGTGTTGACGATACTCGGATTCCTGTCGCCGCACAAGCGACACAGGCTTTCGCTGCAGGCCCTAAGCCACCTGCCAGAAAACTATCATCTCGTGCTGGCGGGCGGCGCCACCGACTTGAGCGGCTCCTACTTTCGCTCGATCGAGGAGTCGATCGAAGAAATGGGACTGGCGGACAGGGTCACCATCACCGGCTATTTGCAGGAACGCGATCAGGCCTGCTACATTGGCGCTACCGACTTGGCGATCTGCCTTTATCGGGGAGGGGCCGCGTCCGGCTCGCTTTCGACCTGGATCGCTCACCGGAAGCCGATTCTCGTTTCGCAAGTCCAAGAGCTATCGCTTTACAATGAAACGGCTCCCGGCGCCCTTGAAGTGCTGACGAGCGACGACCCGATTTCGCTGGCCGGGAGGATCCAGTCGATCCTAGAAGGCCCGATCGACGACGAGCTCTCGGCGCTCGCCCAGCTGAAGACCGAACTGTCGCTCGAGCGGACGTGGGAAACCTACCGAAAATGCCTCGTCGAGTCGGAGGAGGGGTTCTCCAGGCTCGTGCCGATGGCGTAGGCGTGGTTTGCGGGCGCTGGGCTATGAATTTCGAAGTAGTAGGCTATGATTATCTCCAACAACAATCGCTATATATTCGTGCACATCATGAAGGCCGCGGGCACGAGTGTGACGGACGCTTTGAGCAAGCGTCTGGACTGGCGGGATTTGGCCTTGGGAGGGACGGAGCTCGGCGAGCAGATCCATCACTTCTACAATGCTCACTGGGGCGTGGGAAAGCACAGCATGGCGCGAGAGATCAAGGCTCTGGTGGGTGACGAGGTTTGGGAGGACTATTATACGTTTTCCTTCGTCCGCCATCCGTTTCCGCGGGCCGTCTCGCTGTACAAGTACATCCAGCGCTTCGCGGAGCAGGAGAGGGTGCCTTGGTGGAAAAGCGCCTTGCGGGCGGCGGCTGGAAGAAAGAAGCGTTTTCGCAGGAATCGGTGGCTGAATGACCTGCCGGAGGCCAAAGCGTATTTCGAAACGAGTTCCTTTTCCACATTCATACGCCGAGCTCACGAGGTGGGCGCTTTGGGCATGAAGCCTCAGGTCGACTGGGTGACCGACGAGGAAGGAAACGACATGCTGGACTTCGTGGGAAAGGTGGAAAATTTGGAGGCCGACTTCGAACGAATCGTTCAATCGGTCGGTCTGGAAGGCGTGCAGCTGTCGCGCGCCAACAAGTCCACGTATCAGAAACCTTGGTACGAGTACTTCGCGGATGAAACGGACTTCCAGTTTCTGTCCGAAGTGTTTTCAGAGGACTTCGTCCATTTCGGCTACGACGCTTCTCGTAGACGGTAGGCCGGGGTCGTCTTCGCTCTTTTTTAGATCAATCGCCCTCGCGGGTTTTCGTTTTCCGGTGAGGTCGCGGTCAGAACATCCAACGATCATCTATAGTGATGAAAAGGAATCGGTTCAGTCGATTTGCGCTCAGCGCGCTAACGCTTCTTCTGTTCGCCGTGTCCGTCTGGGTATTTTTGAAGGCGGAACGCGTGCTTCATCCGCTCGAATTTTCCGAGGAGTTCGAGCTGGAGGAACTCGCCTATTGCTACGACCTGAATGATATGGGCGTAGCGGATGTCAACGATGACAGAAACTACGACATCTTCACTCTCAATCACAGCAATCGTCAGCTGCTGATGCTGAAAGGGGAGGATGGAGCGTACCGAGATCGCCTTGTGGAGCTGGGGCTTTCGCAAAGCAAGGCCTTCCCTGGCGTCGAAGGCGGTTGGGAGGTACCCCCGATCGAGGAGGAAGGCTTTTATATCTACTGGGATCGAGGAAAGCTGGTATTGAAGACGGCGTTCGGCTTCGAGGTGTCAGGTCAGGTGCGCTTGCCGAGAGAGCTGAAGTTCGATCTGAGCGGGGAGGTGACGATGAGCGAGCTGGGCGATCATGACATTGGCTTCCGATTCGATGGGGATGGGGAGATCGTCATATCATCCTGGGAATACTATTTTCTTCCGATTTTCGAACTGGATAAGGACGTGTCGTTGAAATCTGTATACGTGGGGCCGAAGCGTGCGAGCCCGACTCAGCCAACGTTCGAGCTTCCTGAACAGGATCGTCACACCATGATTTGGGCGGATTTCGATGGAGATGGCAGGACCGACGTGCATATCGCCAGAGGGGGCGATCAGGGAATGCTCGCCGATACCCACCCGGACGCCATGGATGAGCTTTACCTGTTCCGCGACGACGCCTTCGTCGAAGTGACGGAAAGTACCGGCATGATGAAAAACGGAATGCCGGCGCGCAGCGCCCAAGGCATGGACGTGGATGGCGACGGAAAGATCGATCTGTATGTGGTGAACGGTCGCGCTTGGGAGCCGAACAAGAACGCGCCGAACCAGCTCTTCGCGCGAAAGGACGAATTGAGATTCGAGGAAGAGGCGCATCGCCATGGGCTCGATGTCCCGGGAGATGGAGTGGTCCAGTGGATCGATTGCGACAACGATGGCGATATGGATATGGTCTGGGGCGCGGAGGACAAGTTGTCGCTTTTCCGCAATGTCGAAGGACTGTACACGGAAGAACGTCTCGCTCCGCTCGAGAGCAAGCCGCACAGCATGACCGCTAGCGACTTCGATCGAGATGGCGACATCGACATCTTTGTCGTCTCAGAGGCGGGTAACGTTCTGCTGTTGGGCGAGGCGGGTGGCTTCGTTCCGGTTTCGCCCGATCGCTACGGTTTGCCGACGCGGAGCGACGTGGCGAACTGGGTGGATTACGACAACGATGGCCGGGTGGATCTGCATGCCTTGCCTCAAGGATTGTTCAAGCAGGGGGAGGACGGAACGTTCGCCCGGACTGGCTTGCTTTCGCTGCGCATCAGTCGCAAGGCGTTCTGCTCCTGGTTCGATGCGGACAACGATGGCGATCGCGATATGCTGCTCGCTCTGATGGATCCCTTCGAGGTCGCCTTCGACCGGATCAAGCGGAAATTCATCGAGCCCGACGGCATTTTCAAGCCGAAGCTTTGGCGGGTGTATCTGATCGAGAACAACGTATCCACGAAAAACAACTGGCTCGAGGTGGAACTCGTCGGGCAGCGAGGAAACCGTCCAGCGGTTGGAGCTCGGGTGGTGCTGGATACGGCTGACGGGCAGGTGCAATCGTTTGTCTGCCACGCGGAGGGATCGTTGCATTCCCAAGGGCATTATCGGCTGTATTTCGGTCTTGGCGAAGCTGAGCGATACGAGTCGCTCAAAGTCGTCTGGCCGAACGGGGTAGTGGAGGAATTTGGACCCGGCCCAGCGAACCAGCTGCTTGTATTAGAAAACTCTGACAATAGTTGAGGCGCGTCTTTCCACTCCGTCGAGTGTGGAGCGCCACCGGTTTTTAATAATCAAACAATACTCCAAGAAGAGCGTTTATGGGAAAGGAGACTAACAACTCGGAAGAGTCAGCGGTGGATTTCAGGGAATGGATCAGCGTCGCCAGCGAAATCTCTCGCTGGTCGACCGACCGCTTCTGGGAAGTTTGTGCCCGAATTGCGAATACAGATGGAGCGGGCCCTGTCGAGGTAGACAAGATCGCATGGATCTGCTTCCCAGCGAGTGGCTTCTCCTACTGCAGCAAACTGCTTTCGCGGCACCCTGAGATCTATTCCCTGACTCGACCGCTCGAACATTCGCACGATAGCAGTCGTCTCAGCGGCAAGAAGTTTCTCGCTCAGATTCGCAAGCTGGAGGCGAAGGCTGCCGATCGGGTGTTGAGCTTTCCAGTGTATCCGGAACTGCTCAGTCGCATCGAATACGTGCGCCACGTGCTGGCGGACCGGAAGACCTTGAAGGTGGTTTTTCGGCGAGATCTATTGGGCGACTATCTGAAAAGCAGCAACGGACGCTACAGCACGCGTCGGGCGCAAGGCAGCGAAGCTGACGATGCGAGGGAGAAGGAGCGCTCGGAGATCTTTCAGTATTTGCTAAGTGTCGGAGGGATGCTGAGCCAGGCGGAGCTTTTTCTGATGCGCACTCAGCAGCCGTATGGAGTTTGCGCATACGAGGACGTCGCTCGGGGGAAGACGGCGGAAGATCGCTTGCGAGCGATGATCGACGAGATTGTCGCTTCCAAGGCGGACTTGGGCAAGCGCTTCCAGAAAGAGCGCGACGAGCTGGGGGAGCGCGGTGCGTCCGGGCGCCGAAAGCTAAACTATTTGAACCATGCTAGGCGCTAGGTCGAACCAAGGGCGCGCATGGTTTTGAAATGAATAACGCACGAGAGAAACAATCGAAGTGGAAAGTAAACAGGGATGAAGAATCTTACAGGATTATATAGCGCGATCGACAAGCGGCTTAAGGGAGGGACGCTTTCCGTTCGTTTGGCGCTTGCCAACCAAGTCGCCAAAGCGAACCCGCCCTCGAAGCGAGGGGTCGCGGTTTTCGGCACCGAATTTTCAGGAACGTCGTGGGTGGGAAAGGCGTTGGCCTACTCGCCGGATGTCGCTTTCTACCATAGGCCGAACGGCACCAACGACTTGTCGGCGCAATACGAGATCGAGGCCAGTCGCTACTTGCTCCCGAGCGATGATGACGGATTTGAGGATCACAATTTGCGCCAAGCTTTCAACGGGCGATTCGTGGGTCTGAACGAGTTGAGCGCCGACGCGATCGATCTGCGTCGCCGTGGCGACTACCGGGTGCTGGTGGAGGAGGTGGCGAGTTTTCTCTCCATCGAATGGGTTGCTCGGAAATGGGCTCCGCAGGTGGTAGTGGTGACGCGTCATCCGTGCTCGCATGTTCGCTTGGCTCAGAATCAAGGTGCCGCCGAATCCGAAGCGAGACAGCTGAATCGGATCCTAGACTGCGAAGCGCTTCGTTCGGGAATCCTCGAGCCGCATCTGGATCGGTTGAGCGAGCTCAAGCGGCCGATCGAGCGCTCTGCCGCCCTGTGGGCGATCAAGAATCTGGTCGCTCATGACGCGTATTCGAGAAACCCGGATTGGGTCTTCGTCAAGTACGAGGATCTTTGTCAGGATCCGATTCAGCGATTCAAGGAACTCTACGAGGAGCTTGATCTGGAATGGAATCTGGGCGCGGAAGACTACTTGGAGTACGTGAGCTCGGATGGGTGCCAGCCTTTCGTAGGCGTCGAGCCTTTGAACTCGAAGCAGGTCAATCGCTGGAAAAACGAAATGTCGGCGGACGACATCAGAACCATCATGCGTGTCGTCGAGCCCTTTGGGCTGCCGAGCTACGAAAGGAACGTCCTCGAATCGGGGGGCGTGGCGCTCAAGCCCTGACCATCGTTCGCGGCGAGGCGCTCCGATTGCGCTCGATCCGTGGCTGCTCGCCGCTCCAGGGCTACCGTCGTTTGACAGCCGGCGGCTCGCTACCCAGAGCGGGATAGATTTCCCTATAAGTTTACGTTTTCACGTGGGCCCCCTCCGTCAGGAGGGGGCCTTTTTCGCTTTCGGCGGTCGAGTGGGCAGCCGTGCCGGTTTCGCAGCGAGCGCCGACCTGTCGGAGCTGGGCGAGGGATTGCTGCTGCGGGGGAAGCGGTTTTGACGGCTTTCAGGTGGCCGGGTGGATGATTCGTAAGGGGAAAACGCCGGGTTTTTAAGCTAAGCTGCAGATCTACAGAGGGTTACGAGAAATCGGCCAGATCGGTTGCCTATTTGAAAATCTGATTTCAGGTATTGGCTTGCTTTAGTCAGAGTAATAAGAATAAAAGAAATAAAGGTATTTATTGTACGAAATCCCTTTTTCCCCTAGCCCAAGCGTCTTACACCAAGCAATGAACGTACTTTTCCTAACGGTATTCGTGGGCCTTATCCTCGTAGGCTTCGCTATCGCTTTTTTCGCCTTCACGCGTCGCTCCTCTGCGAGCAGCAGTCCGGAGCGCGACAGTCTGATGCCGTTGGAAGACGAGAAGGTGGTCCGCCCTGGCTCGAGTCGCCGCGGGGAGTGACGTTTTCCCGTTTCATTTTCCAAGAACCCTCCTGAATAACCTATCGACACAATGAGCGATCAGAAACGCGTAATCGAATACGACGATCAGACTGTACGCATGTTCATGATAGCCTCCATCTTCTGGGGCGCTGTGGGCATGCTGGTAGGAGTAATCGTCGCGGCCCAGCTGAACTTTCACTTCCTGAACTTCAATACGGAGTGGCTGACTTTCGGACGGCTTCGTCCGCTGCACACCAATGCGGTGATTTTCGCTTTCGTGGGCAACATGATGTTCGCTGGGGTGTATCACTCCACGCAGCGTTTGGTGAAGGCCCGACTCGGGTCCGACTTTCTCTCCAAGCTGCATTTTTGGGGCTGGCAGCTGATCATCGTCTCCGCCGCCATCACGCTGCCCTTGGGGCTGACGCGCGGCAAGGAGTACGCGGAGCTGATTTGGCCGATCAATATCGCGGTCGCGCTGATCTGGGTCGTCTTCGGAATCAATTTCTTTTGGACCCTCGCCAAGCGGAACGAGAAGTCGCTCTACGTCGCCATCTGGTTCTACATCGCGACCATCGTGACGGTGGCCATGCTCTACATCGTCAACCACCTCTCCATCCCAACCAGCCTGCTTCACTCCTATCCGGTTTTTGGCGGGGTGCAGGACGCTCTGGTGCAATGGTGGTACGGCCATAACGCGGTGGCGTTCTTCCTGACCACGCCGATTTTGGGCATCATGTACTACTACATGCCGAAGGCGGCCAACCGCCCGGTGTATTCGTATCGATTGTCGGTAGTGCATTTCTGGTCGCTGGTCTTCATTTACATCTGGGCGGGACCGCACCACTTGCTCTATACGGCGCTTCCGGGCTGGCTGCAGCAGCTTGGCATGATCTTCAGCCTGATGCTTTGGGCTCCGTCCTGGGGTGGCATGCTCAATGGTCTGCTCACTCTGCGTGGGGCGTGGGACAAGCTGCGCACCGATCCGGTACTCAAGTTCTTCGCGGCTGGGGTGACCTTCTACGGCATGGCGACTTTCGAGGGACCGCTGCTGTCCATCCGCTCGGTGAACGCGCTGGCTCACTACACGGACTGGATCATAGGGCACGTGCATGCTGGCACGCTGGGTTGGAACGGCTTTATGGCAGCGGGCATGTTCTACTTTCTGGCGCCGCGGCTCTGGAACACCAAGCTGTACTCGGTGCCCATGGCCAACATGCACTTCTGGCTGGGGCTGGTGGGCATCCTGCTCTACGTGGCGTCGATGTGGGTGTCTGGGATTACCCAAGGCTTGATGCTCAACAACGCAGACGAGCAAGGCATCCTCGCGTATCCAAATTTCCTGGAAACCTTGCAATCCATCCGTCCGCTCATGCTGACGCGTGTGGTAGGAGGCGGCCTCTATCTCGCTGGCTTTCTTTTGATGGCCTACAACATCTGGAAGACCATGCGATCCGGAGAGAAGGTAAACGGCGTCTGCGAGGTCGCGGAAAATCCGGAAAAGGGCAAGGCCATGGGCTTGGGCGCCGCAATCGCCCACCCGGCGTTCCTCTACTCCGCTGGTCTAGTGGTTTTCTCCTGTCTCTGGCTGTTTGGCAGCGGAGGCGTGGAGCTGGTCGGCTTGGTATTGACGGTGGCGGTGACCATGCTTTGCGTGGTGCACTTCGCTCGCAGCGGGGATTCCTTCGCGGCCTGGTACGACAAGCTGCTGGAGAGCTCCTTCCCGTTCACGGTGCTGGTGCTGGTGGCTGCGGCGACGGGTGGCATCATCCAGATCGTGCCGCTGGTGAACGTCGATCGCGACAGCGTGGTCGAAGACAAGCTGCAGAAGGTCTACACGCCTTTGGAGCTCGCCGGTCGGGACATCTACGTCGCGGAGGGCTGCTACAACTGCCACTCGCAGATGATTCGCCCGTTCGTGGCCGAAGTGCGTCGCTATGGCGAGTACAGCCGATTGGGAGAATCGGTTTTCGATCATCCCTACCAGTGGGGTTCGCGTCGAACGGGGCCTGATCTGGCGCGGCTCGGGGGCAAGTATCCAGATTCCTGGCACTTCGACCACATGCTGAATCCTCGCTCCACTTCGCCGGATTCGAATATGCCGAACTACCCGTGGCTTTTCGAGAAGTACACCGACTACGCTTCGCTCAGTTCGAAGATACGAGTGCAGAAGATTCTGGGCGTGCCGTTCGAGGATCTGTCTCCCGCCGAGATCGACAAGATGGCCAAGGAGCAGGCGAAGGAGATCGCCGAGAATCTCGAGTCCCAGGGCAAGGAGGTCGATCCGGACAAGCAGATCGTGGCTTTGATCGCCTATCTGCAGCAGTTGGGCG
This sequence comes from Pelagicoccus sp. SDUM812003, assembly GCF_031127815.1. NCBI lineage: Bacteria > Pseudomonadati > Verrucomicrobiota > Opitutia > Puniceicoccales > Pelagicoccaceae > Pelagicoccus > Pelagicoccus sp. SDUM812003. The sequence goes on from NZ_JARXHY010000007.1 coordinate 97,742, forward strand.
ATTCGGAGGACTTCACACCGGAGGTCGCCGCGGCGAAGTAAACGAAAAGGAGCTCACATGTTTCAAAGAGTTGAATACAGCGAGTGGCACACGCTCTTCCCTAAGATCGGCTTTCTCCTCTTCTTTCTCGCGTTCGTCGTCATCGTTTGGAAGGCGGCGAAGATGAAGAAAGGGGATCGTGATCGCTCGAGTCGCATGCCGCTCGATGACTAGTCGTACAGAAAAACGAATACAGAGAATTTCCCAAAATGAATCAGCACAACAGCGAAGAGAATATCCGCGAGCACAGCTACGACGGCATTCAGGAGTTTGACAAGAGTCTCCCGAATTGGTGGCTGTTCACCTTGTACGCGACGATCGTTTTTGCCATCGCCTACTGGGCTTACTATCAGAAGTCGGACCTTGGCATGGATCAGCGCGAGGAGTTGGAGGCGGCTTTGGAGAGGATCGAAGAAAACGTGGCGAAGGCCAAGGCGGAAGCCGGCGTGATCGACGACGACTCTTTTTGGGCGATGGCGAAGGATCCCGAATTCGTTTCCGCCGGGCAGCAGGTTTACTCCGCCACTTGCTCGTCCTGCCATGGTCCCTCGCTCGAAGGCGGCATCGGGCTCGCCCTCAACGACGACGAGTGGAAGCACGGCTCGAATCCCTTGGCGATCAAGGAAGTGGTGGCCAACGGCGTCGCCACCGCGGGCATGCCGGCTTGGGGGCCAGTGCTGGGGGATGAAAAGGTGAACCAGGTGGTCGCTTTCATCCTCAGCAAGCACCAGTAGGAGCGGGGCTGGGAATATCGTTTCGCTAGGGCCGGGCGCTCACGTATTTGGCGAGCTGTCCGGCTTGTGGCGTTGTGGCGAATGAAAGGAGCCGGTGAATGCAGATCATCCGTTTTTATGCCATCGAATTGCCCTGCGGTCCGATATCCTTACAATTTAGTCAGGATTTTTTTCGCTTCCCGAAATAGAAGGGGTTTAGCTCGTTTTGAGATTAGAGACCATGAGCAGCAATGTGACGAATCGAAAGCCGAACAGGGATTCGCTGACGGCGGTGAATGATGACGGGTCGCGCTTCATCATTCATCCCTCGGATGTGAGTGGGCGCTTCACGCTTGCCCGCAAGGTTTCGGCATACGCGCTCATTTTGGTCTACGCCGCTCTTCCGTGGGTGCAGATCGGCGGCTATCCGGCCGTGTTTCTGGATACCAACGCCATGCGGTTCCATTTCTTCGGCATGACCTTCGCTTCGCAGGATTTGTGGCTGGCGTTCTTTCTCATCACCGGTCTGGGCTTCGGCCTCTTTTACGTAACCGCCTTGCTGGGTCGCATCTGGTGCGGCTGGGCCTGCCCGCAGACCGTTTTCCTGGAGCATGTCTACCGGCGCATCGAGCGATTCATCGAAGGGGACGCCATCGCTCGCCGCAAGCTCGACAGCTCCCCTTGGGGACCTCGGCGAATCTGGAAGCGAGGCTTGAAGCACGCGGCGTTTCTGGGGCTCTCCTTGCTGCTGGCGCACATGTTCATGGCCTACTTCGTTTCGGTGCCTGGCCTGTGGGATATGATGCGTGAAGCCCCGGCGGAGAACTGGAAGGTGTTCCTGTTCGTTTTCGCGTTTTCCGGAGTTCTCTATTTCAATTTCGCCTGGTTCCGGGAGCAGCTTTGCATCGTGATCTGCCCGTACGGGCGACTGCAAAGCGCTTTGATCGACGAGCATTCCATGGTGATCGGCTATGACGAGAAGCGGGGCGAGCCGCGCGGCAAGGCCAAGGACGAGGCCGCTGGCGACTGCATCGACTGCAATCGCTGCGTGCAGGTGTGTCCGACTGGAATCGACATCCGCCAAGGGCTGCAGATGGAGTGCATCGGCTGCTCCGCTTGCATCGACGCCTGCGATACCGTGATGGACAAGCTCAAACGAGATCGCGGTCTGATCCGCTATGACTCCATGGAAGGTCTGGCGGGCCGGAAGACCCGATACCTGCGTCCGCGCATGATTCTCTACACGGCGCTTCTGCTGCTCGGCGCAGTGGTCCTGGCCTTTTCGCTGCAGGGACTGGGCTCGGCGAGCATGACGGCCTGGAGAACCCCAGGCGCTCCGTATTTCACCAACAATGAGCTGGTTCGAAACCAGTTTATGGTCCGCGTGACCAACAAGAGCAACGAAGGCAGCTTCTACCGTCTGGAGCTGGACAAGCAGCTGCCGGAGGCTCGCGTGATGGGCGTGGGCGAGCCGTTTTTCATCGACGGAAACGGCGAGCTGGTGAAACCGGTGGTGATCGTGGTGGATCGAGACCGCTATACCGGCGGTTTCTCCATGACGGTCAGGGTGGTGGACGATCAGGGGAAGACCTTGATGCAGCGGCCCCTGGAGTTCATCGGGCCGACCAAGAAGCTGGCGAACTAGGAGTGGCCATGAGCGAAAAAACGGAGAGCAAGGCCAAGGGCTGGAAAACCCTGGGCGTCTGGGTGACGCTGGCGTTCGTCCTATTGGTCGGGGCGTGGGCGGCGTTGATCGCCATCGCCTCGAAGAACGCTCCCGAACCCGTGCCGCTTGAGCGGACGACCGATTGATGGGCGAGGAGGGAAATCTGTACGCTCTGTTGAATCCGGCTGCCGCCTTTGTGGCGGGAGCGGTTGCGAGCCTGCACTGCGTCGGAATGTGCGGTCCGCTCAGCTGCGCCCTGATCGGAGAGAGGAATGGCGTCCGAGCGATGGGATCCCACGGCGTGTACCATGCGGGACGATTGATTTCCTATTCTCTGCTGGGCCTTGTGGCTGGGGGGCTCGGGGCAGGAGTGGTCGGCTGGGTGGGAACGAATCCCGCTCGCTTGGCTCCCTGGGCGCTGATGGCGTTTTTCCTGGCCCTGGCGTTTGGACTGGATGGAGTGGTGACGCGGTGGCAGGCCAAGAAGGGGTATGGCCGAAAATGGGTACAGCGCGCGTACCGGCTTTCCGGATACCAGCGTGGTTTTTCCTTGGGGTTGGCGACTCCTCTCATCCCTTGCGGTCCTTTGTACCTGATGCTTTGGGCAACGACCCTGAGCGGTTCCTATCAAAACGGACTGTTGGTGATGGCTTCGTTCTCTCTGGGAACCATGCCACTGCTCTTGCTGGCTCAAAGCGGTTGGTCTTGGCTATCGACCCGTCTCACTCCCTCTCGTTTGTCCTACCTTCGAAGGGGCTTGGCTTTGGTGGCGGTAGGCTTGCTTTGCATGCGGGCATTCATGGATACGGGCGTGGACGCCCTTTTGTCGGAGGATGCGCTATGCCGCTAGAGCGCGAGCTGGGGCAGGCCAAGCAGGGGCAAGTCGCTTGCCAGCACTGCGGCACGCGCTTTCATCCTGTCGACCCGGGGGAAACGTTTTGCTGCGCTGGTTGCGAGTACGTGTATCGAATCATCAAGGACGAGTCCTTGGATCGGTTTTACGAGCTGAGGGGCGAGGTTTCGCAGCCGGTCGGAGCGAGCGTTTTCGGAAACGCCGACTACAACTGGTTGGTCCCGCTGATTGAAGCGGCGGAAGCCCGGGGCGAACTCGCGTCGCTAAGCCTCGCTCTGGAAGGCGTATCCTGCGTGGGCTGCGTCTGGCTGGTCGATCACCTGTTTTCCGATCTGCAAGGAGGCGTCTCCTGCCGCGTGAACGTGCAGTATGGGACTTTCGACTTGGAGTGGCGCTCGGGCAAATGCGACGTGTTGGGATTTGTTCGCCGGTTGAAGCAGTTCGGCTACCGCGTCTGTCCGGTTCGCCAATCGAGGGAGTCGGAGTCGAAGCAAGTGGTTTGGAAACTGGGGCTGGCCGGGGCCTTCGCCTTGAACGGCATGCTGTACACGTTGCCTGCCTATCTGGGCATGGAGCCGGGCTTCGTGGTGGCCATGCATTTCAATTGGCTTTCGGCATTCTTCGCGACGCTGAGCCTGGTGTTTTGCGGGACCTATTTCATCGGCAGAGCGGTTCGGGCGGCGCTGCAGGGAATCGCCCACCTGGATCTGCCGATATCGCTCGGCATCGTGTTCGCGTATTTCGTGAGCTGGTACGGGATGCACCAGAAGAACGACGCCCTGGTGTATTTCGACTTCGTGTGCACCTTCGTCTTTTTGATGCTGGTGGGACGCTGGCTGCAGGTCGTGGCGATCGAGCGAAACCGGAACCGACTGGCGGACATCATGCTCGAAGCGCCGGAGGTGGAGGTGGAGGCGAGCTCCGGAGCCCGAGTGAAGGCCAGCGCGGACCAGCTTGGAACGGGAGACCGCTATTGGCTCGGTTCTGGACAGCGCGTCCCGGTGCGCTCGCGCTTGCTGAGCGCCCGAGCCAGTCTTGGCATGGATTGGATCAGCGGGGAAACCGAATCGAAGCTGGTGGAAACTGGCGGCGAGGCCCCTTCGGGCGCCGCGTTGGAAAATCAGTTCAGCGTCAAGCTGGAGGCTCGGGAGCCTTGGGATGCGTCCCTGCTTGCCCGGCTCTCTCGTCGTTCCGCTCGGTCCCGCGAACGCGACGAGATTGCCCAGCGATGGATTTTTCGCTATCTGCTGGCGGCCTTTGCCCTCGCGGTGGGTGGGGGCGCATTCTGGTGGAGGTTTTCAGGGCTGGGAGATGGGCTGAAGGTTTTCATCTCGATCTTGGTGGTTTCCTGCCCGTGCGCCTTGGGAATCGCCTGGCCGTTCGCCGACGAGATCGCGTTGGCTCGACTGAAGCGCTCGGGCGTTTTCGTGACCACGCACTCGCTTTGGAACCGCATTTCTCGCATCAGACGCATCGTCTTCGACAAGACCGGAACCTTGACGCGATCCGCGTTGACGCTGCTAAACCCGAGCTGCCTGGATTCGCTGAATCCTGCCGCGCTCGAAGCCCTGAGCGCGCTCTGCTCGCTCTCCCGGCACCCTGTTGCGTCGACCATACGAGAGTGCCTGATGGCAAAGGGACGTTTCGTCGATTCTACTGCCGAGCAACAAGTCGATGAGCAAATCGGGCAAGGGCTGGAGTGGAGCAACGGAGCCCAGATCTGGCGTCTGGGGCGGACGGCTTGGGCGCTTTCGAAAGAGGAGTCCGACCGGACCGGCACGGTATTGAGTTTGAATGGGAAACTCGTGGTGGAGCTTCTGTTTGAGGATCAGCCCTTGCCGGATTCTCTGCGTGAGCTGCGAGCCCTGAAAAGCAAGGGCTTCGCGCTCTCCATTCTCAGCGGGGACCGTCAATCCAAGGCGGTCAAGATTGGTCGCATGCTTGGGCTGTCGGAGTCGGACGTCTTCGGCGAAATGAGACCGGAGGAAAAAGCGTCCTGGCTGCAGACCCACGAGCCCCATGAATGCCTGATGGTGGGAGACGGGGCCAACGACACCCTGGCTTTCGAGCTGGCCGCTTGCTGTGGGGCGCCGGCTAACGAGCAAGGCATCGTAGCCGAGCGGGCGGACTTCCACTACCTCGGAAGCGGCATCCAAGGGATCCGTTTGGTGGTCGAGATGGCTAAGCGACGCAGGTCGGCGGTGCTCGCCCTCATGGCCTTCGCTCTCGCCTACAACGTTTTCGCTATCGGTCTTTCGTTGGCTGGCTGGGTGACGCCGCTGATCGCCGCAGTGCTCATGCCCTTGAGCTCGATTGCCAGTTTGGGAATCGTTTGGGCGGCGATGGGCGTCGCGCGGCGCTGAAAGGAGCGATTCCAGCAAGCTCCCATGCCTCGAAACGCCCGCCGCTAAGGGAGATTCGCGAGCGATGACCGGGGTATTAACCCATCTTTACGCTGGAGAGCGATGGATTAGCTAATTTTATCCTGAAGGGCTTCTAATATAGGAGAATAAAAGACAAACTTATCTAAATTTATGTTGAAATGCCCCGTTCTTATTCTACGTTCTTCATCAGTTTCGAGGACATCGTCAGGCAAGCCTCGCGAGGCTCGAAACGAAAACATCAATTTCTGTCAGGCACATACGAGCCAGTTGGATTAGGCACAGGCGGGGAAGCCTTCTAAGTAAGGCTTCCCTCAACTGCCGGTCCGGTTCGAAACCCGAAAACCCTTTTATTGCAGATATCGAAACAATCCGGTCCGAAGGACGAATCTGCTAGAATTTCTTGGTGTAAAAGCGTTGTTCAATCGCGCCTGTAGGCGAAGTTTCGTGCTTCGCCTACAGGTCTTTTTTTGTCCGAATGCCGAGGAATTTCGCGCTCGCGTAATGAAGAATTAATCACAAAAAAGTCTTTATTGAGTGACGATCACTCAACATAAGCTATCGGATTAGACTCTCTTATGTTTGGATACGGAAAAATGGCGAATTACGCGATCGCGAGCTTGAGCTACCTCGCGGCGAACTATCACAAGGACGGGTTCAAGGCGAATTCGCAGACAATCGCAAAAGCTCGCAATCTGTCGCGCCCGCTTGTGGGCAAGCTGATGTCGCAGATGTCGACGGCGGGGCTGGTTAACGGCACACCCGGCCCGGGCGGTGGGTTTTATCTTTCGAAGTCGCCTTCGGAGATTTCTCTGCTGGAGATCGTGCGTCTTTTCGAGAAGGTGGAGGAGTCTCTGATGTGTCCGTTTGGTCCGGGGTGGTGTGGCAACGGCGATCCGTGCCCGTTCCACTACGAGCTGGAGGACAAGCGCGACGAGATGCTGTCTTGGCTTTCCAACACCAATTTGCAGGTGTTCGCGGACCATCCCATCAAGCCGGATCGCGGCTACGGCGTGGAAGCGTCCTGATCCGTACGCGAGGGGCTGCCTCTCGATTGGGATGAGCGCCTCCGCTGGCGTTTGGCGGGTGGATCCTCCGCTCCGGCTATTTGTGAGGAAAGCTCAAAGCGCTGTGAAAAGTCCTGCCTCCGATTGAACTCGCGCCTGCGTCTTGTAGGTTCTGGTCGAACTGACGCCGTTTTCACCAGAACAGAATGCCTGACGAGGATTTCGCACCTAGATTAGGTCGTGACGAACTGTTGCGATTCGCCGAGCTTGGACCCGATTCGCTGACCCGTATCTGGGATCAGATCGAGTACTTGATGGTGCTGCTGCAGCCGGGCACGGAAGAGATTCCGATCGTCATCGCCGACTGCAACAAGGCCTGGTGCGTGGCGCATGGATACGAGCGGGAGGAGCTGATCGGCCGCTCGATCGATATGCTCGAGGTAGTTCCCTGGACTAAAAACCTCGGCACGGACTGGTTCGATACGATACGGGATCAATGCCATGCTGGAGAGGCCCTGCACCGAACCAAGGATGGCGAGACGCTGCTGGTCGACTTCACGGTTTTCTCCCTCGAATCGGAGGGCCGGACGTTCGCCTTGGGAATCGATCGCGATATCTCCATGGGGGGCGATCGCGAGAGGGAGATGCGCCAGTCCTTCGCTCGATGGTTTTTCGCCATGGAAGCGAGCGAAGAAGGCATTTGGGATTGGGATCTTGAGAGGGACGAGATTTGGGTCTCGCCTCGCTGGAACGCCTTGCTGGGTAGGCCAATGGTTTCGGAGCGTCTTTCGCGACGGATTTGGCTGAGCGGAATTCATCCGCATGATGCCTCGGCCGTGACCGCCGCCATTTTGGAGACGCTGGAGGGAAAACGGAATCGAATCGCGCTCGAATACCGTTTTCGCAAGCCGGATGGTGCGTGGATCTGGCTGAATGCCAAGGGGAAGATCATGCGCGATGAGGACGGGGCAAGTGTGCGCATGCTAGGCACCTTGACCGACATCAGCGAGCGGAAGCGGGCTGCGGAAGAGCTGGAGAAAGCGAAGGTGCAAGCGGAAGCGGCTAGCGTGGCCAAAAGTCAGTTTCTAGCCACCATGAGCCATGAGATTCGCACGCCGCTAAATGGCATAATGGGAGTGTCTCACCTTTTGGCTGGGACGCAGTTGGACGACGAGCAGCGCCGCTACCTTGAGACGGTGCACAAGAGCGGAGAGGCGTTGCTCTCGGTGATCAATAGCGTGCTGAGTTTCTCCAAGATCGAATCAGGAGTTCTGGAGTTGGAGAAGCGCCCGTTTGATCTGCTCGCTTGCATCGAGAGCGCCTTCGACGTGGTCGCCCCTTTAGCGAAGGAAAAAGGCCTGGAGGCATCTCTGGATATCGACTCCGGCTTGCCCAAGGAGGCGGTGGGCGACGGGCCGAAGCTCGGGCAGGTGCTGATCAACCTCCTGGGAAACGCCGTCAAGTTCACGGAAACGGGATCGGTCGAGCTGAGGGTAGCGAAGCGGGAGCTGCCGATGAGCGGCGAGCGGCGCTTAGCCACCCTTGTGTTCGAAATCGTGGACACCGGGATCGGGATCCCATCGTCGCAGGTGGGCAGATTGTTCGCCCCGTTTTCCCAGGTCGATGCGTCGGCGAATCGTCGCTATGGAGGCTCGGGGTTGGGCTTGGCGATATCGAAGCGCTTGATCGAAGGCATGGGCGGCTACATCGAGATCGAAAGCTCGGAAGGCGCGGGCAGTCTGTTTCGTTGCGTGCTTACATTGCCGGTTTCGAACGCCGAGGCTTTGGAGGAAGCGTCCATTCTTCGCGGCAAGCGAGCCCTAGTGGCTATGGCGGCCTCGCGGGCTCGGCACGTCCTGATGGATTTTCTCCAGCGTTCTTCGGTGGAAACCCATGTGTTCGAGAGCGAGCAGCAGACGCGTTCGCTTCTGAGTGGCGCCGATGGTCTCGACTTCGCTTTGGTCGACGCGGAATGGGAGATGGATGACGGCAGCCCCCTAGCGGAGCAGTTGGCCAAAGGACTGGGAGGAAAACCGCTGCCTACGCTTCGTCTCGTCTCGTCCAAGGATGCCAGCGCTCCGCGAGAGCCGATGTTGGAATCGGTGTATCGTCCCATCAAGCTGCGGCAGGTTGTGGTCTGTTTGAAAAAGCTGCTCAGCCCTCCTGATCTCAGTCCGCCATGGACTCGGGAAGCGGAAGGTTTGGCGGCGGCGAGCGAAAGCGAACTCAAAGCCGAACGCGTGCTGATCGTGGAAGACAATCCGGTGAACAGCTTCGTGGCGAAGAAGCTGTTGTTGAAGTTTGGATACGATTCGGAAGTCGCCGAAGATGGCTTTCAGGGTGTGGAGAAAGTCGAAAAGCTGCACTTCGATATCGTTTTTCTGGACCTTCATATGCCGGGTATCAATGGGTTTGAAACCTTGGAGCGCATCCGGAAGGTGTGCCGAAATGGTCGCCCAATGCCGTGGGTGATCGCTCTCACCGCCAACGCCTTGGATGAGGATCGGGAGCGCTGCTTGGACTTCGGGATGGACGACTTTCTCGGCAAGCCGATCCATCCGAAGGCCTTGAAAGCGGCCTTGGACAGGGCGACGCGAAGAGACCGCGCTTAGAGCGAGCGTCGTTCATGCAGTCGCTGAAACGCCTCTCGCCAAGCGTGTCGAAGCGCTGGCGTGTGAGGCGGCGCTTGCTCCAGGACCTTGAGGGCGATCAAAGCGAGAGGTAAGGAGCTGTGATGCTGCGTTTGGACTTTCGGAGACCCGCCAAGGGACCTTGATAGAGGATTTTTCCTCCCTTCGGACCGCCGCCGGGACCGACCTCGATGACGTAGTCCGCCTCCTGAATGAGATCCAGGTGATGCTCGATGACCACGACGGTGTGGCCTTGATCCACCAGCTTTTGCAAAAGAAGAATCAGCTTCTCGCAGTCGCTGAGATGGAGACCGATGGTTGGCTCTTCGAGCAGGTAGAGGTTGGTGCGGGCGATGCCTCGACTGCGCTCCGTGTAGCTTTGCAGCCCTTTGGCCAGTTCCGTGACCAGCTTCAGGCGCTGCGCTTCTCCGCCGGAGAGCGTAGGGCTGCTCTGACCGAGCGTGAGGTAGCCTAGGCCGGTCTCCACCATGAGTTGCATGATTTCTCCTAGCTGGCTATGGAAGTCGAAAAACGTGGCCGCTTCCTCGAAGGACATCGACAGCACATCCGCGATGCTCTTGCCCTTCCAATGGAGATCCAGCAGCTCGGGGCCGTAGCGCGAGCCGCCGCAATCCTCGCAGGTGACGTAGGTATCGGGCATGAAACTCATTTCCAGCTTAACCCGGCCAGCTCCGGAGCAGGTCTCGCATCGACCGTGCGCGGTGTTGAACGAAAACCGTCCCGGCTTGTATCCACGCATCTTGGACTCGGGCAGGCTAGCGAAGAACTGTCTTATAATATCGAATACACCCAAATAGGTCGCAGGCGTGGAGCGTGGGGTTTTTCCGATAGGACTCTGATCGACTTCGATGACGGAGCGAAAACCGGCTGCCCCGGATAGGGATTCGAAGAGGACCTGGCCTTCGTTGCCTTCGATGGAAGGTCCTTTGCTGGCGAAGGTCTTCCCAGTTGTCCTGTCCTTTTTCGACTTGATGGCGAAGGACGTCGCAGGGCCAAGAAGGTCGCGTATGAGCGAGGATTTGCCCGCGCCTGAGGCTCCGCACACCATAGTGAGGCGATTCTTCGGGATGTGAACGCTTTGCTTGCTTAGGTTGCGGAAGGTGACTCCGGAGAGCGACAGGAACGCTGCTCCGGGCGTTTTCGATCGAGTGGTCGCTTTGGAAGTGGCGCGGTACTGGCCTCGAAGAGGATGGCGGATGCCCGCTTTGAGGTAGCGCCCGGTGAGCGACGCCTCATTGCTCTTCAGCTCCGCTACGGTGCCTTGAGCGATCAGCTCGCCTCCGTGGATGCCCGCTGCCGGGCCAAGGTCTATGATGCGATCGGCATGTTCCATGGTCGCATCGTCATGTTCGACGACCAGAAGCGTATTCCCTTTGCCTTTGAGGCGCTTGAGGGTCTCGATCAGTCGGTCGCCATCGCGAGCATGCAGACCGATGCTTGGCTCGTCGAGAACGTACAGCACGCCGGCGAGATTGGAGCCGAGTTGAGCGGCCAGGCGTATACGTTGTGCTTCGCCGCCGGAAAGGGTCTGAGTCGGACGGTCGAGTGAAAGGTATTCAAGACCGACCTGGTCGAGGAAGCGCAAGCGCTCGTGGATTTGCGAGACGATGTCGCGGGCGATGATCTTTCCGCGAGTGTCCAGCTTGAGCTTCTTGAGGGTAGCGAGCAAGGCGCTCGGGTCCTGGGCTAGAAGCTGGGGGAGGGATATTTTGTCACCGTTTTTCAGATACAGATAGACATGGCGGCTGGTCCGGTTGAGCCGTTCGCCATCGCAGTCGGGACAAACGATCGCGGAGTCTTCCTCCTCGGAAGAGTCGTCGGCTCCGATGGCCTTGGCGAGCTCCTCGTCGTCTTCCAACCGCTCTCGCATCCAAGGGTAGATGCGTCCGTGTCCGCGACAGGTCGGGCACCAGCCCTTGTGGGAGTTGAAGGAGAAGTCCTTCGGATCGAGCTCGGGCAGCGCTTCTCCCGTTTCCGGGTCCATGCGAGTGGTGGACAAGTAGTGAATGGACGAGGCGTCGGCGGAGCGAGCGCTGGTCGTCGGGATGACGAGAGCGGTTCCTTTGCCGCGTTGCAGCGCTTCCTTAAGCAGGGCAGCGAGTCGGGTGGCGTTGGCTTTGCTTTTGGAAGCGAGCGGTTTCAGATCGGCGATGACGACCTCGATATTGTGCTCCTTGTAGCGGTCGAGCTTCTTGAAGTCGTCGGTGAAGATCAACCGGCCGTCGACTCGCATCATTTCGTATCCGTGGTCTGCGATCCAGTTTGCGATGGGCTGGTGGTGGCCTTTTCGGTTGCGAATCAAGGGCGCGAGCAGGTACAGCTGCTTGGCTTTTTTCGCCGCTGGACTCGTAATGATAGTCTGGAGACGATTCTTCAACTCGCTCTCCGTTTGAGCGAGTAGCGGGTTTCCGGATACGGGGGTGTGAGGGATGCCAAGGCGCGAGTAGAGAAGGCGAAGGTATTGAGCGACTTCCGTGATAGTGGCTACGGTTGATTTGCGTGAACCGCGTGTGACGCGTTGCTCGATCGCTACGGTGGGCTGGATCCCTGTCAGCTGGTCGAGGTCGGGACGGGGAAGCTGCTCGACAAATTGCCGGGCGTAAGGAGACATCGACTCCATGAAGCGCCGTTGACCTTCGCCGAACACGATATCGAAGGCCAAGGTCGACTTTCCGGAACCGGAAACTCCGGTCACCACAGTGAACTCGTAGTGAGGAATGGATACGCTGATGTTTTTCAGATTGTGTTCTCGGGCTCCGGTGACGGTGAGGCAGGAGGACAGGGCAGTCCGAGACCCATCGGTCTGGAGAGCGGAGGGATTGTAGGGTTTGGGGGCTTCGGCTGCGAGGCGTTCGTTTCCGCTCTCGAACTCGGCTCTCAGGTACTTCGACGTTTCGGTGCTGGCGGTCTGGGCGCAGGATCGAGGCGTGCCTTGGAATACGACGCGTCCACCGTCGCTGCCGGCGTCCGGGCCCATTTCGATGATCCAATCCGCGCACTTGAGCACGTCTATGTTGTGCTCGATGACCATCAGGCTGTGCCCCGAGTCGACGATGGTCTGCAGCACGCCGAGCAAGCGTCGCACATCGTGCTTGTGCAGACCGGTGGTCGGCTCATCCAGTAGGATCAGCGATCCTGTGGCACCGGCTTTTTTTGTCGAGCTTGCGAGGTATTTGACCAGCTTGAGCCGCTGGGATTCGCCACCGGACAGGGTGTTGAGCGGCTGTCCTGACTTTAGGTAGCCGAGGCCGACCTGATCGAGTGCTGCCAGTTTGTCGTGGATTTTAGGATACTCTGAGAAGAGCTCCATGGCTTGGTGAATGGTGAGCTCGAGCAGGTCGGAGATGCTGTGGTCGTGGAAGGTGATTTCGAGCAGCTCTTTCTTGAAACGTTTTCCATCGCAATGCGGACAGGGCACGTAGACGTCGGAAAGAAACTGCATCTCGATCTTCTCGTAGCCGAGTCCCTTGCAAGGCTCGCAGCGACCATCGCCCGCGTTGAAGGAGAAACTGGATGCTGTGTATCCGTTCGCTTCCGACGCGGGAAGCTTTCCGAAGAGCTTGCGAATCTCGTCCCAGGCTTCGACGAAAACGATCGGGTTCGACCGCGGGGTGCGCGAGACGGGGCTTTGGTCGACCAGAACGACTTCGTCGAAGTCGATGTCATGCGTGAGGGAGACGATCTCCGCCGGGTCGTCGACCAGTTTGCCCTCCTGAGCCAGCAGGTTTTGGTGGATCACTGCGTTGAGCAAGGTGGACTTGCCGGAGCCGGAGACGCCGGATAGGCAGACGAAACGTTGCAGCGGCATGTCGATCGAAAGGCCGCGGATGTTGTGCTTGGACGCTCCTTGAATGCGCAGCTTGGGGTGCCTGTCTCTGTTTTTTGACTCCGCAGTCGCCACGGGGCGCGTTTGCTCGGGAGCGGGAATCCGCTTTCGTCCGGAGAGGTAGTGTCCTGTGATGGATTCGCTCGAGGCGCGCAGCTGGTTTTGATCCCCTTCGAACACGATCCTGCCGCCAGCTGCTCCTGGTTCGGGACCGACCTCGATGACGTGATCCGCCGCTTGGATCATGGATTCGTCGTGTTCCACCACCACAACCGTGTTGCCGGCATCGGTGAGGGTGCGCACGATCGTGATGAGGCGGTCGATGTCGCGGGCGTGCAAGCCCACGGAAGGCTCGTCAAGGACGAAAAGCGTGTCCACCAGGGACGCGCCGAGGCATGAGGTGAGGTTGACGCGTTCCACCTCCCCGCCGGAGAGGGTGCGGGCGGGACGGTCCAAGGTGAGGTAGCCGAGACCGACGTGGTTGAGGTAGCGCAGGCGCGACAGAATGGCGTCGCGAGCGATGGCTGCTTGATTGTTCTGGTGGGAGGCGCGGTCCGCGGCGGCTCGGGAGCTGCCTTCGATCAGCGGGAGCAGGTCTTTGATGGGCAGTTGGTAGAGATCCGGTAGGCGAAGATCCTGCCATTTCCAGCAGAGCGAGTCCGGCTGCAAGCGGGTGCCGTCGCAAATGGGGCATTTGACGTAGGCACGGTAGCGGGAGAGGAAAATGCGAACGTGCATCTTGTAGGTGTTCTTCTCCAGCCAATCGAAGAAGCCCTTCACGCCGTACCAGGTCGAACCATCCCACTGCTCGTCCGTGTCGCTTCGCTCGCGATAGGACGGCTCGCCGTTTACGACGATGTCCTGCTGTCGCTTGGTAAGCGTGTTGAAGGGTTTTGTCGTTGAAATCTTGAGACGGCGGCAGGCCCTGATGAGGTCGTTTTTCGACTCACCGTAGACCTTCCCTTCGAAGGCTTTCACCAAGCCTTGTTCGATGGAGAGGTTGGTGTCGGGGATGGCGAGTCGGTAGTCGATTTCGATGACGCGACCGAAGCCGCGGCATTTCGGGCATGCTCCGATGGGCGAGTTGAAGGAGAACAGCGGTGGGCTGGCGGGACGGTAGGTCTTTTCCGAAGAGGTCGATCGAAGGCCGCGGACGTAGCGGGCTCGCTCTTCGCCGGACTTTTCGAGGAGCTGCAGTTCGCCCTGGCCGAACTCGAGGGCCGCTTCGGCGGCTTCGAGAAATCGCGCCCGTTGCGTATCGGATATTTGGATTCGATCCTGGACTATCAGAATCGACGCGTCGCCCGCCCAGGCTTCGGAGGACTTCGCGCTCTCGTCCTCGATCCTGTGCAGAGACGGGAGCTGCGAGGCTGCGTCTTTCTTGAAAAAGCGGGAGTAGCCCTGGGCCTTCACTGAGGCGAGGATTTCCGGCCAGCTGAGCTTTTTCGGCTTTTTGACTTCGAAGGCGACGACAAGCGATTCCTCTGGAAAACGGGCCAAGGCCTTTTGCCATATGGTCTGAGGATTGTCGTCGTGTATTGGCTCGTTGGTGACAGGATCGAAAAGCGTGGCCGCGTGGGAGAACCAGACCTTGAAGAAGTCGGTCAGCTCGGTCATGGTGCCGACGGTCGAGCGTGAGGTCTTGATGGTGTTCTTCTGCTCGATGGCGATGGAAGGGCGCACGTTTTCCGCTTCGTCGAGGTCCGGCTTCTCCAGCAGGTCGAGGAACTGGCGGGTGTAGGCGGAGAAGGTCTCCACGTAGCGTCGCTGGCCTTCGGCGTGCAGGGTATCGAAGACCAGGGAGGACTTGCCCGCTCCGCTTAGTCCGGTGACGGCGATGTATTTCCCGAGCGGAATGTCGACGTCGATGTTCTTGAGATTGTTCTGTCTGACGCCGCGCAGGCGGATGGCGTCGGGCTTGCTGTGGCTGGAAATCATAGAGTGTTGGCACCGATGGTTTCGTTCGGATGGCGAGGCGCGCGACGCGAAAGCGCTAGGCGTCTGTCAACAACGATTCGCAAAGCCGGAAGTAGGCGTTGGTCTGCGATTCGAGCGAAAAGAGTCGCCGGGCATTGTCGCGCGCGGACTCGGACATGCGCAGTCTTAGGTCAGTTTCTTGGAAAAGCGTTTGCAGGGCGTCGAGAAACGCGGGCTCGTCCCCATGGGGAATGAGGAATCCGGAGGACTGGTCCCGGAAGGTTTCAGACACGCCGTTGACGTCGTAGGCCACCACTGGCAGGCCGGCCATCTGGGCTTCCACCAGAAAGTTGGGCAGGCTTTCTCTTTCCGAGGCGTGTACCGCGACGTCGGCGGAGGAATAGAGCGATCGAGGGTCTTTGAGCAGGCCAGGGAAGGAAACGCGCTGCGCTACGCCGAGTCCATGGGCCAGGGCTTGGCAGCTCGGACGGTTGGGCCCTTCGCCAGCCAGGGTGAGCCGCCAGTCGATGGTTTCTGGAAGCTGGGCGCAGATGCGGATGAGCCTGTCCTGTCGCTTCTGCGCCCGGAACATGGAGACTGAAACCAGATGAAAAGCGTTCGGCGGGGAGGCTCGCTGGCCACGATCGGTAGGCGCGAAGCTGGGGATGACGGTTTCGAAGTCGCGCACGCAGCCGTTGTGGATGACGTGGCTGGCTTCGGGCCGGTCGATGGAAAAATCGGTCGCCAGTCGGCGCAGGGCTTCGTGGCTGTTGGCGACGATTGCGTCCGCGCGCTGCAGCGCCTTGCGATAAAGCCACGGGATGCGCCGTCCCGTGCGGAAGGTGGCGACGACGCGGTAGGAGCGGTGGCGTTTTCCCAGCAGCAGTCCGGCGTGGCAGTTGGCCATGCGACCCATGGGCAGGGCTACGTCGACCTGCAGCGACTCGAGCAGGCGGTGAAGCCCGGGGGCGAACCAGTCGACGCGCAGCGGACCTTGCGGTAGGGCATGCAGGCGCACCGATCGCTCGTCGATTTTCTCCTCGAGCGCGCCGCCGGACTTGAAGACGATCAGGTGGGTTTCCACGCCCTCGAGGGCTAGGCCGTGGGCGATGGCGAGAGCTTGCTGCTCGGTGCCGCCGCTGCGAAGGGTGTCTTGGATGATGGCGAGGCGCATGGTGGGTAGGGGGCACGAGCTTTGGGCCATGAGCGCCGCCTAGGCAAATCGATTGTGGGCTCCGGCCCTTTGGCGGCTAGGGAACCCCGAGGCGACAGGGCTGTTTTATTCTCGCATGAAGAGAGAAGGAAAGCTGGAGTGGGGCGCATGAGTAGAGGCGGAACAGAAGGCTTCTCGTCGATCGTGAAACGATGGCTGATCAGCGGCCTGGGCATCTGGGTGGGCAGCTCCTTCGTGGAGGGCATCCAATACGAGGACACCCTGACGCTGGTCATCGTGGTGTTGCTGCTCGGCCTTTTCAACGCGGTGCTGAAACCCCTGCTGGTGCTGCTGGCCCTGCCGTTCGTGGTGCTCACCTTCGGCATCGGAATTCTGTTCATCAATGCTTTGCTCTACCTGTTTGTCGGCAACTTGGTCGACGGGTTTTATGTGGACGGGTTTGGGTCGGCCTTTTTCGGAGCCCTTTTCGTCTCGGTGCTCAATCTTCTCTTCGCGGGATGGATTGGCGGCGGGGGCAGGACCGTCTCGGTGAGAACGGGGTCGTCGGGCGGCGGAGCCAAGCGGCATGGTCGGCCGGGCGGTCGCGTAAAGGCCAAGGACGACGTGATCGACATCTAGGGCGCCCAGGCGATGCGCCGGAGTCGACCGGAGGCTTCCAGCGTACTTTTGGGCGTTTGCGCTAGACATGACGCAGCCTGAGGGGTATCCGCTTGGGTCCTCAACACAGGAGTCTTTTTCAATATGGCTGACAAAAAATACGATTTGATTGTGGTAGGAGGCGGCCCCGCAGGCTATGCGGCCGCGATACGCGCCGGACAGCTCGGCAAGAAGGTGGCGTGCGTGGAGATGGAGCGCGCCGGAGGCACCTGTCTCAACTGGGGTTGCATCCCGAGCAAGGCCTTGCTGAAAAGCGCCGAGCTCATCCAATCGATCAAAAAGGCCGAGCAGTTCGGCATCAAGGTCGGCGATGTCGAATACGATTTCGAGAAGATCATCAAGCGCTCGCGCGGCGTGGCGGACCAGATGGCCAAGGGTATCGAGTTTCTCTTCAAGAAGAACAAGGTCGACTACGTGGTCGGCAAGGCCCAGCTGACGGACGCCAAGACGGTCAAGATCGTGGAAGGCGAGAGCAAGGGCCAGGAGTTCAAGACCGACCACGTGTTGCTGGCCACCGGTTGCCGGGCCCGTCGTTTGCCATTCCTGCCCAACGACGATCCGGACCGCGTGATGACCTCGCGCGAGGCGTTGGTGATGAAGAAGCAGCCCAATTCGGTGGCGATCATCGGCTCCGGGGCCATCGGTGTGGAGTTTGCCTATTTCCTCAACGCCTTCGGCACGGAGGTGACCATTTTGGAGATCATGCCGCAGCTGGTTCCTGTGGAAGACGAGGAGATCGCCAAGACCTTGGAGAAGGAGTTCAAGAAGCAGGGGATCAAGAACGAGCTGGGCATCGAAATCAAAAGCGCCGAGCTCACCAAGGACGGCGTGCAGATCGTGTACAGCAAGAAGGGCAAGGAAACCACCCTCGAAGTGGATGTGGTGATCCAGGCGGTCGGCGTAGCCGCTTATCTCGACGGCGCGGTGAATCCCTCTTTGAACCTCAAGACCGAAAAGGGCTTCCTGGTGGTGGACGACAGGTACATGACCAACGTGGCAGGCATCTACGCCGCAGGCGACATCATCGGTCCGCCCACTTTGGCTCACGTCGCGACCTTCGAAGCGGTGCAGGCAGTCAACGGAATGTTTGGCGCGTCCAAGCCGCGTCGCGTGAAGAATTTCCCAGGAGCTACCTACTGCCAGCCTCAGATTGGCAGCACCGGTCTCACCGAAAAGCAGGCCAAGGAAAAGGGCTTGGACTTCAAGGTGGGCAAGTTCCCCTTTGTGGCCTCCGGCAAGGCGGTGGCGGGCAACCATTCGGAAGGTTTCGTCAAGGTCATCAGCGACGCCAAGACCGGTGAAATCTTCGGGGCCCACGTCATCGGGCGGGACGCCACGGAGCTCATCACTGAATACTGCCTGGCGATGGAGATGGAGGGCACCATCGACGAGATCCACGGCACCATCCACGCTCACCCGACCATGAGCGAGGCTCTGGCCGAGGCCGCGGCGGATACGCACCACGAGGCGATCCATATCTAGTCATCGCCGCATCGCCGGATCGTTTTTTCGAAGCGCTCGCTCCCAGTACGGGACGCGGGCGTTTTCGCATTGGAAAGAATCGCTTTGGGGAAAACGGCGCCGCTTTGGACTGGACTTTCCCCCGCAGCTCGCGAAAAGCTTCCGGTCTGCGATTGCTCCTGTAGTTCAATGGATAGAACATCGGTTTCCGGAGCCGAGGATGTGGGTTCGATTCCCGCCGGGAGTACCAGCGATGGTGGCTTCGCCAGACCATGGCGCGAGGAGGTCGAGTCAGACGGTCAATCCGCAGTTTCTTTGCCTTGGCAGGCCACGCCTCCATCACGGTGCGGAGCCGATTTAGGCGTTTTTTGGCCGGAAGATTGGACTGCGTGATCTTGCTAAATAGCTTATGCGTGATCACATATATGGCTTCCCCCGTAGTTTTGAACGTATCGCTTGTCGCTGAATGGAAAATCTATCCGTCGAATCAGTAGTGCCTGACCCGATCCGGCAGTTCTCCATTTTCATGGAGAACAAGGTCGGGCGCTTGTCGGACATCTTCCGACTGTTTGGCCAGCGCGAAATCCACGTGCTCGCCTTGACGACTTTGGACACCACCGATAGCGCCATCACGCGTGTGGTGGTCGACGATCCGGATCAGGCGAGGGAGCTCTTGCATGAGCATGCGATCGCTCACAGCGAGAGCGAAATTCTCGCGGTCGAGATCGCAGGAGAGCATGACATCGGCAACGTGCTCGGCGCCCTGCTGGAGACGGAGATAAACATCCACTACATCTACGCGTTCGTGAGTCGCCCAATGGGAAAGTCGGCCTTGGCCATGAGCATCGAGGATATCGATCTCGCAGTCCACATTTTGAATACGAGAAACATCAAGGTGCTCACGCGGAGAGACATCTCGCGCTAGAGCTCCAGCCTACCTCCAACCACTCAAAGCGAACCAGTAGTTAGATGAGCGATACCGCCGAAGGCGATAGCCAAGACAGCAAGACTCCAACCTTAGACAATCCCATCCGCCATCAGGATTTGGAGGTGAAGGATGCCCAAATCATCTTCAATACGGTGTGGAGCCGTCTTGAGGAGAAGTTCGGACGCTCGCGACTTCACTTTCCGCAGGAGCTGATTCTGCTCGGCGGCGCCCCCGGGGCGGGTAAGGGTACCAACACTCCGTTCATCAAGGAAGTGCGCGGCCTGACCTGCGAACCGATCGTGGTGAGCTCCCTGCTGGATACGCCGGAGATGCGTCGCATCAAGGACTCGGGAGGCATGGTCGGCGATACGGAAGTGATCGGCATCCTTCTGGAGAAGCTGCTGGAACCGGAGTATCAGGACGGAGCTATCCTGGACGGATTTCCGCGCACCTTCGTGCAGGTGGAATGCATGAAGCTCCTCTACCATAAGATGATTCAATTGAGGGCTGAGTATTATAACTCCGGATACAGGTCGAAATTTCGCCAGCCTCTGATCCATATCATGATGCTCTTCATCGACGAGAAGGAGAGCGTGGCCCGCCAGCTCAAGCGCGGTCGCGAGATTCATGACCACAACGAGGAGGTGCGCCGGACGGGCGTGGGCGACCTTCTCGAGGAGCGCGCCACAGACCTGGACCCCTCGGCGGCGAAGCGACGCTACAAGGTCTTCAAGGAGCGGACCTACGATGCGCTGCAATCGCTGAAGGAGATCTTTCACTACCATTTCATCAACGCCCAGGGCGACCTGGCCGAGGTGCGGCAGAACATCATCAAGGAGCTCCAGTATCAAAGCTCCTTGGAGCTGGACCCGCGCACCTTCGAATCGCTGCATCGACTGCCGATCGCCAGCAAGATCGTGGAGCATGCCCGACAGCAGCTGGTGCGTCGTCTCGACCAGTACGAGATGGAGTACACCGAGCAGTTTCACGAGGTCCTCGATTTCATCGAAACGAACATCATGCCGATCGTGAAGCATCATGCTATCACCGGTGTGGCCCATATCAACACCGAGGATCGGCGCCTGGACAGCTCGCTCTCCATGGCCATGCTGATCGATGTCTTTTCCGAGCGCGGCTACCACGCGTCGGTCGATCTGCACAAGATCGAGGTGCCGGAGGCATTCGACACCGACACGGGCTACATTCGCTGTCGCACCAAGAAGGTCTGGCGCATCCAGATCCGCTTCAAGGGTTCCGAAATCCGCCGCGGTTCCTGAGCTTCCAGGCTCCGCGATTCTACGCGCATGCGAAATCGCTTGCTCCTCGGCAGAGGAAACTTGCGCGTGGGTTGGGGATTCCCTAGACAGGTTGAACAATTTCTTTCCGCGGCCCTATCGATTGCGGTCGTTTCACCTGTTTTCGTGAAAACCACATTCGCAACACCCTCCAATTTCGCGATTGTTCGCGCCCCTGTAACACTCCCATGACCAAATCTCAGCTCAAAGTCGTAGTGGCGGAAGACGAGACGCTCTTCCGAGACTTTCTCGTACGTATCATAAGCCAGCGCTTCGGTTTCGAAATCATTGGGGAAGTGGCCACAGGCGAGGAGGCGTACCGGCTTTGCAACGATCACCATCCGGACTTGGTCATCCTCGACCTGCGCCTGCCGGGCATCACCGGGCAGGAGCTAGCGGAGCGCTTGATCGAAGAGCAGCCCGATGTGAAGATCCTCATCATCTCGTCGGTGGAGGACCAGAAGCGCATCGGCTCGCTGCTGCAGATGGGAGTGACCGGATTCCTCAACAAGAAGGAGGAGTTTTCCGTTTTCGAGCAGGCGATCGAAGCGGTTGCCAACGGCAACATATTTGTGAAAGCCTCCGCGCAGACCGTCTCGGATTCGCCGGATGTGCTGGACCAGAAGGAGTTGCTGGAGACCTTGAGCGATCGCGAAAAGCAGATCGTGGTCTTCGTGGCCTCCGGCATGACCAACAAGGAAATCGCTCAGGAGCTCGGTCTGAGCATCAAGACGGTGGAGTCCCATCGCAGCAACATCGCCAAGAAGCTGAAGATCTTCGACATCGCCGGAGTGACGCTCTTCGCGGTCCGCACCGGATTGGTCACCCTCTAGATACCACCTTTTCATCCCCCCTTCGCCCTGCTCGAGTAGATGAGTTGCCTTTTCCTGTTCAACGCCGAGGACCAGATCCTGAAGCTTTCAAGCGAGTTGCTCAAGGTGTTGGACTATGAGGAAAACGAGGCTCGCGGGTCCGACTTCAGCAATTTCGTGGTGGAGGATTCGGCCCGCTTCAAGCCGGAGCCCGGCATGACCATCGACCAGCCCGGCTACCTGAGGCGAAAAAGCGGGGAGATCGTGGAGGCCCAATTCCGCTGCGAATGCCTCGACAAGCAAAGCGGCTTGTATGCCATGGAAGTGACGCTCGATCGGCCAAGCGACAAAGACGATCGCTCCAACGGTCAATCGCAGAGCGGGGACGAGAGCGGGCTGGAGTTTCTCACCACTGTCAGCCACGAACTGCGCGTCGCGCTCAATGGCGTAATCGGCTTCTCCAACCTGCTGGGATCGAGCAACCTCAACGAGGATCAGCGATCGATCCTCGAAAAGCTGCAATCCTGCAACTTCCTGCTCAAAGGGCTGATAAACGACGTGCTCGAGTACTCCCGCGTCGCGACCTCCAAGATCGATCTCACCCCTGAGACCGTGCACCTGGAGAGCTTCGTTAGGGACGTCACTGAGCTCTTTCGGGAGCGAGCCAGCAAAAAGGGCTTGGAGCTTAAGGTAACGCTCGAGGACGAGGTCGACCGCACTATAGCCATCTCGAAGCTTCGGGTGACTCAGGTGCTGAGCAACCTCATCTCGAACGCCATAAAGTTCACGGAGGTCGGCTGGGTGGGGCTAGCGGTTTCGGTCACAAACGAGACCTTGTCCCTCGACGTGCAGGATACCGGTCCAGGCATCGAGGAAAGCGAGCGCGAGTCTGTATTCAAACCTTTCGTACAGTTCGGCAAGGACTCGGGCTCCTCGGAAGGTTCCGGTCTCGGTCTGGCCATCAGCAAGGGGCTAGTGGAAAAGATGGGTGGCACCTTGCGATTTTCGACGCCCGCGACGGGCGGCAGCCTGTTCGCCGTTCGCTTGCCTTTGGCGCAGGGCGTGGACCTCAAGAAGCCCCGGAAAGCCACCGTCCCGAATCCCCGCAGGATGCGATCGAAGGCCCCCGTGGCCAGATCGAAGGAGGACACGCGCCACATCCTAGTGGTGGAGGACAACCAGCTCAACGCCGATATCCTGAGCCACTTTCTCAACGACTACGGCGCGACCTTCGAGTTGGTGGACAACGGACGTTCCGCCGTCGACAGGTATCAGGATGATAAGTACGATCTCATTCTCATGGATGTGATGCTGCCTGAGATGAACGGGTTCGAAGCCACGGAAGCTATCCTAGCCAAGTCGCGTCGCCCCGCTCCAGTGCCGATCATCGGAGTCACCGCTAAGGTCTTTCGTCGCGACCAGCTGCGCTGCATCGAATCCGGCATGGCGGAAGTGGTGCACAAGCCAGTCGATTTCAAGCACCTGCGCGAGGTGCTGGACTTTCACCTCTACGGGAAGAAGCAGAGTCCGGCTCCGGTACAGAAGGATGCGGATCGGGTGGGAAGAGCAAAGCCCGCCAAGGAATCCATGCAGCGTTCGGGCGACGATGCCTTCAACGCCAACACCTTGGAGGAGTATATCGTTCGCATGAAGTCCGGCGGCGCGAGTCGTAATGAGGTTGTGAATACGGCGCTGCAGATCGTCGACGCGGAGGTGCAAAAGCTGCTCGATACCATCGAGAGCGGAGACCGGAAGGAGACCGGCTTGCGTGCCCATTCGCTCAAGGGCGCGTTGGCTTTGCTCGGGGCCCGGGGAATCCTCGATTTGTCCAAAGGCTTGGAGATCCTCGCGGGAGACGAAGGGACGCCGATCCGAAAGGAACATTGGAAAGCCCTGATCTCCGCGGCGTACTCGGAGTTCAAGGACGCCATCGCGAAGTATCTGGAAACGACCAGCGCCGCTTCGTGAGCCGGAGCGGTCTTCTATCCGGTGCGCACGTGCGTCTGGCGCTCGAGATAGAGGCGTAGGGATTGAAGAGCGGAGCTTTGGTGGGACTTTTCCATGCTCAGCTCGCCAAGCGGCGTATTCAGGATTTCACGCACGGAACGACGCGTGGGGGCGTCGAGCTGGCTGGCCCACTCCTCGAGCAGAGGATAGCCCTCGTCGCGGCTGAACACGAAGAAGGTCTTCAACAGGATAGCTTCGCCTGGCAGGTTGCGATCGAGCGCGTCGTACGCCTTTTCCGCGAGTCGGAAAGTGGAGAGGGCGTTGTCATCGTGAATCGGATTGCTGAGCAGGAAGTTGGATAGCTGAGAGGCCGCTTCCAGGCTCGAATAGCTGCGCCCGATGCCCTGCCGTTTTTTCGCGTGGCTGAAATCGGTCAGGAAGCCCGTTTGCTTGCCCGGCTTCAGGTCGAGCTTGGCCTCGCCTTGATCGAAGAGATCGATGCTGAAGCGCGTGGACTTGCCCGGCTTGCGCATCATTGCGGAGAGGGCGCCCAAGTCGGGACAAAGCAGTTGCGCTCGCAGGTACTTTTCGCCCGAAGGGGTGATTTTCAGCACGATCGCATCCGGAACGATGACCGCTTGATTGGGCATCGACGAAGACTAGTCCTTGGTCACGACCTTGTCCTTGAAGGCCAGCGACTCCGCCACGGGCGGGTAGGCGGGAGCGACCGCGCCGCCAGAGATGATCAGTTTCATCCCCTGTCCGACCGTCATGTCCAGCACCGTGATCTCGCTTTCGGGCAGCATCACCAGAAAGCCGCTGGTGGGATTGGGCGTGGTAGGCACGAAGACGTTGTGCAGGTCCTTTTCGGTGCGGTACTGCACCTCGCCCTTGGAGGTGCCGGTGAGGAAGCCGATGGCATGGCAGCCCGCCTTGGGGAACTCGATGAGCACCACCTTTTGAAAGACAGCGCGATTCTGCGAGCTGAAGGTTTCCACGATCTGCTTCACCGAAGTGTAGACCGTGTTGATGATAGGCACGTTGTTGAGAAAGCGGTCGCCTAGGTTGATGAGGTACTTCGCGATGAAGTAGCGGGACATGAAGCCCAGCACGGTGATGAAGGTCAGCACGATGATGGTGGCCAAGGTGTTCCAAAGCATGCCGAGGCCCTGGCGGGAAATCAGATCCTCCGGGATGAAAAACAGCAGCTGGTCGCGAGCGCTGCCTCCGATCTTGATCACCAGCCAGTTGAAGACGAAGAAGGTGATGCCGATCGGGGCGAGGAGAACGATTCCGGAGAAAAACGATTTTCGGATGTTTGCAAGCATGTCAGAGGAAACGACTGGGAGGAAAGACTGCGGGTTTGTCCAGCTTGGTACACCCCAAAACGGACGAGGTTTCCAAATAGATGCAAAGCGAAAAGCTTGAAGGGCTGGAATCGGCTTTTCAAGATGGCCGGTTTATGAATTGGAAAGGGGCAAATCGGCTTTATTCGCGACAGTCGCTCGAGCGCTGGAGCGCCCGCATGCAGGGCGGCTGGGAGCATGGTTTCGCCCCGGAGGCCCTCAAGCAGGGCAGGCGCCTCTACAAGAAAGGGCTTATCAGCGAGATCTCGCTCAACGAGGACGACGTGATCATGACCTGCAAGCAGGGCAAGCTGGAGAGCTACTCGGTGGTGGAGTGGCGGGATCGCAGGCTGAGCGTGCGCTCTTCCAGCTCGGACGAAACCTGGGGCAAGGCGATTGCGGTGGCCGGAATGCTGGAGATCGAAGAGCTGCTGGCGGACGAGGACCTGACCATCCTTTCCTACGCCTCCGTGGATGAGGTGCACGAAGGCGAGGGGGAAACGACTGACGGACGGGCGGAAAAAGAGGCCTTGTCGGGCGTTTTTGGAGACGGATCGAGCAAGACGCGCACCTTGCACCTGGTTCTGGACACGCACTTCAAAGGGCTCATCTGCGAGGCGTATTGGCTGAGCGATGACGGGACGCGGGTCTCGGCGTTGAGCCTCGAAGATGGTTCGCCGCGCGCCAACACCTCCGAGGAGCGCGGGCGCCTGATCATGCTGGCGGCCCGGGCCCGCAAGTCGCATTTCGTCTATTCTCCGGAGTTCGGAGGCTACTTGCTGCAAAACCTGCGCGAAGTGGTCTATTTCATCCAGTCGGTATGGCCGACCTGGAAGCCGCGCTTCTCCACCGAGGAGCGCGAGAACGTGAGGCATATCCAGAAAGGGGTGACAGAGATCAAGCTCGGGGCCCGCGCCAGCCGCTCGCGACAGGGAGGCCTGGACATCCAATGGGTTTTCGATTCGGGCAAGAAACTGCTCGACATGGGATTGGCGGACGAACTGCTCGGTCGCGAGGAAGAGCCGATGCTGGTGCCCGAACTTGGAGTGGTGAAACTTTCCGACGAGTCGCGTCGCCTGCTGGAGACCTGGCGCGACATCGAATCGGACGGCGATGGCAGCGGCCAGCTCTACCAGCTCTTTTCCTTGTTCGCCGATAGCTCCTCGTCGGTGGAATTGTCGCCGGAGCTGAGCGATTGGAGATCGACTTTGCTGGGCGAGGGGGACTCTGACGAGCCCCCGCTGAAGCTCCTGGACTGTCTACGTCCGTATCAGAAAAGTGGAGTCGAGTGGATGTCTCGCTTGTTGCGAAACGGCTGCCACTGCCTGCTGGCGGACGAAATGGGTCTGGGAAAGACGGTGCAAGTCATCGCCTTGCTGCTGGCGAACCGAAAGGAAGGGCAGCGCGCCTTGGTGGTCTGTCCGGCTAGCGTGGTGCCGGTGTGGATCTCGGAGTTCGCCAAGTTCGCTCCCCAGCTGAAGGTCGGGCGTTTCGGACCCAAGCCTCGCGGCAAGGACAAGGAGCTCGACGTGAGCGTAATCAGTTTCGCCATGCTTCGCACCCGTATCGAACGAATCCTGCGCGAGACCTACGAGTTCGCCATCATCGACGAAGCCCAGTTCATCAAGAACCCGGATTCCAAGGCGTCGCGCAGCTGCCGCCGGATCCATGCCAACAAGCGCATCGCCCTGACCGGCACCCCCATCGAAAACAAGCCGCTCGATATCTGGCCCACCTTCCAGTTTCTCATGCCTGGCCTGCTGGGCTCGCGGCAGCAGTTCGAGCGGCTGTACGCGGAAAACCCGGGCGCCTTCAAGGCCCGTCTCAAAACGCAGATCTCCCCCTTCATGCTGCGCCGCACCAAGAAGGAAGTGGCCTTGGAGCTGCCGGACAAGGTGATCATGACTCAGACCTGCCCCGTCACGCCAGCCCAGGCTCGCGAGTACTCGCGCATCTGCACCGAAGGCATCGCTCGCTTGGGCGACGATCTCGGCTCCGCCCTGCGAACCAATCGCTTCGCCACCTTGAGTTTGCTCACCCGGCTTCGCCAGGCCAGTTGCGATCCGCAGCTTTTGCCCTGGGTGGAAGCGGGCATCGAGGACAGCGGCAAGCTCATGGTGCTGCTGGAAAAGCTGATCGAAGTGCTGGGCACGGGACACAAGGTGGTGATTTTCAGCCAGTTCGTACGCTTTCTC
Source organism: Pelagicoccus sp. SDUM812003 (assembly GCF_031127815.1). Taxonomy (NCBI): domain Bacteria; kingdom Pseudomonadati; phylum Verrucomicrobiota; class Opitutia; order Puniceicoccales; family Pelagicoccaceae; genus Pelagicoccus; species Pelagicoccus sp. SDUM812003. The sequence goes on from NZ_JARXHY010000007.1 coordinate 124,610, forward strand.
GCGCGGGTGAGGGAGATGATCGAAGCCTCGTTTCCCGAACTGCCGATCTTCGAGCTGACCGGTTCGACCCAGAACCGCGAGCAGCCGGTGCGGGAGTTCCAGGAGTCGAGCCAGACCGCCGCCATGCTGGTCAGCCTCAAAGCGGCCAGCGTGGGCATCACGCTTCATTCCGCAGACTACGTCTTCCTGCTCGACCCCTGGTGGAATCCAGCGGTGGAAAGCCAGGCGATCGACCGCGTGCATCGCATCGGCCAGACCAATACCGTCTTCGTCTATCGCTTTATCGCCGAAGGCACCATCGAAGAGAAGATCCAAGCCTTGCAGGCCGAAAAGCGCGATCTCTTCGATTCCCTCATCAGCGAGTCAAATCAAGGCGCCGATCTGGTGGTGAGCGGGGTGCGCTCCCTGCAGACCCTGCTGGCCCTCGCCCAAAGCAGCTAGAGCGCCCCGTTTCCTCGGCAAATCGTGGCCCAGGATGCGTCTTTCAGCCCCCGAAACGCCAGCTCGACGCGGACGCCCTTGCCATGGGAGCGATCCATCAGGGAAATCTGATGACTAAATTCGCTAAAAACCTCTACGCGCGGCGTAAAACGGTTTTCAAGAGCCGACCCGCTCTGAGCGATTTCCGCAAAATCACGATGGAATCGAGGACTAGAATCGGTTTCTCGCCTTCTCCAAGACCCTGCTAGACAGCAATCTGAGGGGATGTCGGCTAAACAATAGGTAAATCCTATGAATAGCATGCTTCGTAAGTATTTCCGATTATGGATGCCATGACGTATACTACTGGCGAACAAACACAAACCAGAGGGAAAACAACATGAACGAAGCAACGAAAACACGAATCATCGCAGGGAGCGCCGCTGCCATCCTCTTAGCCGGAGTAGCGACATTGCTCATGCCCAAGGCGGCAGGCGTTCTGGCAGGGCTGGCCATTGCGGGCGCTTTGGCAGGGCTCAGCGCCTTGGAGTCGAAGAAGCGGGCCTACTAAGCTAGGCGGTCATCAGAACTTTCATTTGAGGTAGCAAACAGCAGCATGGCTTCGTTGCGAAACGTGGGCCGGCCGTCCTAGGGAGGGAGGAAACGCTCTCGGCGCTTCGCGAGGAGCCATGCTGCGATCACTTTTTTTTCGGGTAACGAATAACGATTGCTAGCAATCCTGGGCGTCACGCGCGCCCAAGGCAAACAAAGCGAGCCTGCTTTGGGGAGGGACCTCGGAGCAGGCTTCTTCGTGTCCGGAGTCGGCCTGATTCGTAAAAAACGACGCCTAGCCGCTGCCTTGCTTAGGTTGCTGGCGGTCGTGTCGTTATCATAGGGATCGCTAGCCTCGCAATCTCCTCCTGTAGCACTATGTCTCAATCCACCATTCCGCTCCTTGATACCGTTGGCCAACTCGAACTGAGGGTGGGAAACCTCGATGAAGCGCGGGCGTTTTACGGGGATGTTTTGGGAATCCACGTGGAGTCCTGCTTCGGGCAGACCATGATGCTGCAGTGTGGAGACATCACTATCCTGGTCCAGGAATCGAGCGCCCGTCCCATCGGCTGCCCCATCTATTTTCGCGTGGACGACCGCGTGCATGAAGTGGCCGATCAGCTGAAGGCCAATGGCATTCGATTCAAGAGCGGCCCGAGCTGCATCGTGGAGGAGTTCATGGGCAAGTCCACTTGGCTGGCCTTCTTCGAGGATCCGTGGGGCAATCCGTTGGCCCTGATGGGCGACATGCCAGTTTGAGCTGTCCTTCGCATCGGGTAGCTCTGCGACGAACGCGTCGTCGCCCCGTCGCGCAAGTCGCGAAAGTATTTTCGCGCGTGGACCGTTTTTGCTTCTCCCAACTGGAGTATTCCCGTAGCAGGGATAGTGAAATGTTGGTAAGCAAGGAATCGAACACTCTGCCTAAATCCCTCATCAGCGGCCATCGCAAGTACCTGCAGAACGATTTCACTGCCAACGAGCATTTGCACGCCCGCTTAGCGAGCGAGGGACAGGCCCCGAAAGTCATGTGGGTCGGCTGCGCCGACTCTCGGGTTTCGCCGGAACTCATACTTGGGGCCAAGCCCGGCGAACTTTTCATTCTACGCAATGTGGCCAACATCATCCCGCCGTTGGAAGCGGACGAGGCCTCGGTCGGTTCGGCTCTGGTTTTCGCGGTGGAGTCCTTGAAGGTGAACCACATCGTGGTTTGCGGCCATTCCGATTGCGGCGGCGTGAAGGCGCTTTCTCAGCTTGGCGTCACGCCCATGGACCGCATGTTGGCCTCCTGGATCGAGTACGCGGTGCCAGCTCTGGAAGACAATATGGGCAACGACTTGGAATCGCTCATCAAGACCAATGTCGTGATGCAGGCGGAGCGTCTGCTCGAATACCCCTGCGTCATGAAAGCGGCCTCAACCAATCAGTTGGCGATCCATGCCTGCTACTACAACATTAGCAATGGCGCCCTGACCCAGTACAGTCCCCTGGAGCGGGCGTGGAAGGAATTTAGCTAGGTCTTCGGGCAACCGAAGGCCGAGGAGGGCTCGGAGGCGCCGTCCTTCCCCCCCTGAGCTCTAGCAGTCGGCTACCGACTAGCTGGTGGCCCGCTTGCGGTAGGCGCTGGGGCTTTCGCCTGATACCGACTTGAACGCTCGGTTGAACTGGGCGATCGACTCGAAGCCGCTGTCGAAGGCGATCTCGCTGATCTGCCGAGCCGTTTCCCGCAGCTCCTTCTGGGCGCGTTGCACCCTGAATCGCGTCAGGTAGGCCACGAAGCTCAGTCCGGTCTCCTTCTTGAAGACCTTGCAGAAGTGCCGCTCGCTGGCTCCGGCGACCTTCGAAACCTCGCCGAGTGGGATGCGGCGCTGGTAGTGGCGCTCGACGTGCTCAACGGTTCTGCTGACCAAGGCGCTTTCGCGTGGCCGATCCTGCTCCAGCAACAAGGTGTTCGCCGCGGCGCCAAGCGTTTCCGCGAAAACCTCCAGCATGCTCAGAAATCCCTCGTAGGCTTCCGACGTGAGTTGGCGGCTCTGCAGGTAGGCCCAGCGAGCCTTGCTCGTATCGATGTCGCCAAGCTTGTTAACGAAATCTCCGATTTGGCTAACATCCGCGTCCGCGGAAACGATTCTCACCTGTCCGGTCTGCAGGTAGGCCACCCGCTTTTCGCCGATGACGATGGGCGCCACGCTGTCGTGCAGGCCTGCCTGGCAGCGCAGCGAGACGGCTCGCCGCTTCGCTTTCGCTTCCAGTTCGGATTGCGTTTGCAGGCAGGCGACGCAGCCCTTGCGGGAGCGCGCCAGCAGGGCGCAGAAGGGGTTCTCCCGCGGACTGCCGCAAGCCGGCATCTGGAACGACTCCAGCGGGCGAATCGAGAGCGGCAAGCCCGACGCCGCTTCAAACGAACGCTGGTACTTGGCGAAGAGCCGGGTTTTTTGAAGCAGTCGCGCGATCTCGCGACTCCGTTTGGGGGAGACGCAGTCAGCGCTTTCCGCGTAGCTGGCAAAGGCTTCCATCAAGCAACACGCTTCTCGCTTCTAATAAAGAGTCAATGGTATTTATTTCATTTAAGAGAAAATATGCGGAATAAAGGGCAGGAAGCGAGTAGGGGAAGGCCGGTTTTTGCGCCATAGTGCGGGCGTTCGCGAAGCTGATTTCGCGATTGTTTTAGACCGAACATGCTTACACCGAAAATCGATACCAACCGCGAAGCCCTGGGCCTGAGCGCCGAGCTGATCCGCAAGTACAACCGTCCGGCTCCGCGCTACACCTCCTATCCGACGGCCCTGAAGTTCCGATCCGTGGACGACGCCTTCAGCGCCGGGGCCTTGCTGGCGGACCTGGAAGACGCTTCCGGGCCGCTCTCGCTCTACTTCCATATTCCCTACTGCCGCAGCCTGTGCTGGTTTTGCGGTTGCGCGAAGATCATCTCCACCAAGACGGAGCTGGGAGACCGCTACCTCGATTATCTGGAGAAGGAGATCGCCCTCTACAAGCCGCTGATCCGATCCGAGCGCAAGGCCGTGCAGCTGCATTTCGGCGGGGGCACGCCGAACTTCCTGTCCGTTTCCCAGATCCAGCGCCTGTCGGAGCTGATCCACGACAACTTCGACTTCGAGCCTGGAGCTGAGATGAGCGTGGAGCTCGATCCGCGCACCTTGTCGCAGGAGCAGGTGAAGGCGTTTCGGGCCATGGGCGTCAACCGGGCTTCCATGGGGGTGCAGGACGTGAAGCTGGAAGTGCAGGAAGCGGTGCACCGAGTGCAGCCGACGGAGATGAACAAGAGGGCCATCGCTTGGTTGCGGGACTGCGGCATCGATTCGCTCAACGTGGATTTGATCTATGGTCTGCCGCATCAGACCGAGAGCAGCTTTCGGGAAACCTTGGCCGAAGTCCTGACCTACGACGCCGATCGGCTGGCCGTTTTTTCCTACGCCCACGTGCCGTGGAGCAAGCCGGCTCAAAAGATCCTGGAGAAGTCGCCGCTGCCGGATGCGGATTCGAAAATCGAGATTCTCATGCAGATCGTGGAAACGCTGACCGCCGCCGGCTACGCCCACATCGGCATGGACCATTTCGCTAAGGAAAGCGACCCCATCGTAGGGGCCCAGCGCTCCAAGTCGCTGCAGCGCAACTTCCAAGGCTACAGCTTGCACGCCGACGTGGAGATCCTCGCTTTCGGCATGTCCTCCATCAGCCAGTCCGCCAATGCCTTTCGCCAGAATCAGAAGACTTTGGAGGCTTACTATCAGATGATCGATCAAGGACGCATTCCATTGGAAAAGGGCTACCTGCTCACGCAGGACGATAGGATTCGCCGCGAGGTGATCATGCGTCTGATGTGCGATCTGGAGCTGGACTTCGCGGAACGCGGCGAAGCGAACGGAATCGATTTCACCACCTACTTCGCCGATGAGCTGAAGGCCCTGAGGGAGCTGGAGTCGGATGGCCTCGTGGCCTTCGGAGAGGGCTGCCTCAAGGTCACTCCGCTCGGCCGCTTGCTCATACGCAACATCGCCATCCATTTCGACGCCTACGCCAGCACCGAAATGAAACGCTTCTCCAAAGCCATCTAAGGAATCGGTAGGGCGCGCCCGCCGCGGCACGCCGCAAGGTCAGCCTTTCAAAATTGGGCCGGCGCCTCGATCCGACAACCACCGGATTCTGGCGGTGGGATTCGACCTCCGGGCGAGTCTTGCACTCCGATCATACGATCCGTCCGTAGAATAAACCGCCCGCTTCGCTAGAGATCGCAAAGAAGACTTCTTAAAACCACCGATGGCGCCGATTTGCACCGATGGCGCCGATAGTCGTGTGAGGTGCTTGGCGCTAGGTTGTTAGCGTTCGGTTAGATAGCCAGACTCTCTGCGGCCCCATTGGTCCGGAGCAGTCGTCCCAGCAAGCAACCTCAGCGATCTTCGCGAACTCCGCGGCTAAAACAACCCCACCTTTCGATAATCATCCCCCTTGGCTTGCCGCTACTGGGTGGGCAGCTTCAGCAAGGTCCCTTTTTCGATGCGATCGTCGAGCTCCACTTGATTCATGATGGCCCAGTCCTGAGCGTCCATGTCGGGTGGAAGTCGGTCGGGCAGCAATTCGCGGAAGGTGGCGCTGCGGGAGGCGGGTTCGATGGTCAAGCGGTAGGGTTGTATGCTTTTGGCCGCGGCGTCGCGCAGCTCCTGAAACGAGCGAGCGGTTTGCGCGATGCTCTGGCGGTGGACGGGATAGCTCGCGGGACTCCCGTATCCCAGAAACTGGTAGACCGATCCTTGGTACTCGATCGCTTGAGCGTAAATCGGAATCTGTCCGTTTTGCGTGGTTACGGTGCCTTCGAGGGCATAGGCAGGCAAACCGTTGACCAGTTCCTCGCCTGCGTAGCTGGGGGAAACCTTGAGGCGCTCCGCGAGAGCTTGAACCGATGCGAAGGGGGAGTCCTGGCTAGCGGGCGTCAGGGCCAGGAGGGCGGTTCCGTTTGGTTCGGCAAGGTACACCGCTGAGCGCTCGTTTTGCACCTTCCAGCCGGTGGGAATATCGAATTGAAAGGAGAGTTCCGGATGCAGGAAACGTCCTTCCGAGACGAAGCCTTCGCGTGGATTCTGTCCTACGATCAGGCCCTCGATGTGGTTGAAGAATTGGCGTTGGCCCACGATGGGCTCCCCGCCGCCCCCGGTCTCCCATTTTCGGGAAAGCTCCGCGATGGTGGTCTCGCGCTCGCCGGGATCCGGGTGGCTGGACATCCAGGAGGGGATGGTCTGGCCCGACTTTTCCGAGATGCGCTTCAACGACCGGAAAAAGGCGCTGCCCTCGGACGCGTCGTAGCCGGCTTTGGTGGCGTACTCCACCCCGTGGAAGTCGGATTCGCGCTCCGCGTCGCGACCGTATTTGAGCGTCATCAATTGAAAGAGACTGCCGCTGAGGTCGACCATCTGGCGGGCCAGCTCCTTGTTTTCCGCCACCTGTTCGCCGATGATGGCGCCGGCAAGAAGGCCGATCTGTCCCCACTGCTGCTTGAGGGCCTGTTGAGAGGCGTGACGAGCCTCCACATGGGTGATCTCATGCCCGATGACCACCGCGAGCTGAGCTTCGTTGTTCAAGTGGGCGAGCAGACCGCGCGTGACGTAAACGAAGCCGCCCGGAAGGGCGAAGGCGTTGACCACCGGAGAATCGAGAACACGAAAGACGAAATCCGTATCCTGATAGATTTCGGGTGTATCCTCTTGATGGAAAGCGCTTTTCTCAAGCAGATCGTGGCCGATCCCCTTCACGTACTCGGAGAGGCCGTCGTCTGGGTAGAGGCCCATTTGCTGCACGATTTCCGTGTCCGACTTCTTTCCCAGCGCCAGTTCCTGGTCCCAGGTGTAGGCGTAGTATCCTGTTTTCCCGGTGTAGAGGCTGGGCTCGGTGGCGCAGCCGCTGAAGAGGAGAATCGAGGTGATTAGGAGCGACGAAAACGCGATTAGGCGAGATTTCATGGGCAACGTCAGACAGATGGTTTGCGGTCAGGTTCGGAGGTCGAAATTTGCAAAATCAGCCCTGTCGGTCAACGCACGACTGAGGGGGCTCACTTTTTTGAAATTCTTGCAGCAAAGGGTTGACAAGACCCCCACAAACCGACTTCTTCCGTGTCCATTCTTGCCCTGTAGCTCAGTGGTAGAGCAGGTGGCTGTTAACCACTTGGTCGCTGGTTCGAGTCCAGCCGGGGCAGCCATTTTTTCTTGAAACCGTCCATCCAGGGACGGCTTTTTTGTGTCCTGACAGCGCCAGCGACTGGACGAAGAACCAGCGAAGCGATTCGTTACCGAGGAGCGCCGCGACGACAGCGCGCAGCGCCCATCCAGCCGGGGCAGCCATTTTTTCTTGAAACCGTCCGTCCGGGGACGGCTTTTTTGTATCCTGACAGCGCCAGCGACTGGACGAAGAACCAGCGAAGCGGTTCGTTACCGAGGAGCGCCGCGACGACAGCGCGCAGCGCCCATCCAGCCGGGGCAGCCATTTTTCCCAGAAACCGTCCATCCAGGGACGGCTTTTTTGTGTCCTGACAGCGCCAGCGACTGGACGAAGAACCAGCGAAGCGGTTCCAAGGTGGAACGGCTCGTCCTCGAGACGTTCAGAGCCGCGCTCCGTTCACGAGGCGTCGATCGAATACGAACTAGCCTCCTCGGAGGGTGACCGTTTTCGAACGCGCCCGGAGGTCGCGTTCCACCTTGGACTCTTGCTTCGTCTGCTGTGACTGGGGAGGAGCTACGACTTGTAGTGGTCGAGCATGATATTGTATTTCTTCACCCGCAGGCCCATTTTGCGTTCGCTGATGCCGAGGCGACGGGAGGCTTCGGCCATGTTGCTGCCGGTGTCCTTGAGCGAATCGACGATCATCTCGCGTTCCAGGGCTTCGATGGCGTCGGCCAGGGTGGCTTCCTCGTTTCGCTCCTTGGGGGACTTCTTTTGCAGCGTCGGGGGCAGGTGATGGGTTTTGACTGACTGCCCTTTGGCAAGCAGCACGGCCCGCTCCATGCAGTTTTCCAGTTCGCGCACGTTGCCTGGCCAATGGTAGCTCATGAGCAAATCGATAGCGGCGCTGGAGATGCGGATAGGCGTCTTTCGCTGACGTTTGGAATATTTTTCGATGAAGTGGTCGCAGAGCAGCAGCACGTCGCATTTGCGTTCGCGAAGAGGTGGCATGTAGATGGGGAAGACGTTGAGCCGGTAGTAAAGGTCTTCGCGAAAGGTTCCGTTGGCCATCATCTCTTCGAGATCCCTGCTGGTGGCGGCGATGACGCGCACGTCGGTTCGCTGGGTGGTTTGGCTGCCGACGCGCTCGAACTCCTTTTCCTGCAGCACCCGCAGCAGTTTCACCTGAGTGGCGAGCGAGATGTCTCCGATCTCGTCTAGGAAAATGGTTCCGCCGTCCGCCAGTTCGAAACGTCCCTTGCGCATGGAAAGGGCGCCGGTGAAGGCTCCTTTCTCGTGGCCGAAGAGCTCGCTTTCGATGATGGAGTCAGGCAGGGCGGCGCAGTTGAATTTCACGAAGGGCTTCTTCACTCGGTCGCTTTTTTCGTGAAGCGCTTTCGCCACCAGTTCCTTGCCGGTGCCACTTTCGCCGCGTATCAGAACTGTGGTTACGCTGCGAGCGACCTGATCGATGTGATAGTAGACCGAGCGCATCGCTCCGGAATTGCCGATCATGCCGTCCGGTCGGAAGCTTTTCTCTACCGCCTCCTGCAAGCGGTCGTTTTCTTCGCGCAAGCTCTGGATCTGCTCGCTGGCGTCTTGCCGAACGCGCGCCGCTTGGGCGATGATGGAGGCGATCATGGAGAGCAGTCTCAAATCCGCTTCCCATCCAAATCTGGGGTCGTGCTGCCGTTCGATGCTAAGGGTGCCGATAGCTTCCTCCTCGAATTTCATGGGAACGCACATCAGGCCGGTCCTAGGAGCGAGTTGAAGGCTTTGTATCAGATTTTCAGATACACCGTTCTCTTCAGCCCAAACCGCGAGGTCTGGCACGACCACAGGCTCTCGTTTCTCCATGGCGCGTTCCAACCGGTCGCCGATGATTTCCAGGTAGTCTTCGGGTGTGAAGTCCCTCGGCAAGCCCACCGCTTCTGAAAGAAGTAGCCCACCGGTGTCCCGGTTTCGAATGGCGATGGTGCCGCGTTCTAGACCCATCCAGTCGCGCAGTCGGTGAAGCACGGGGCTGACGACCTCGGTGAGATCGAAGCTCTTTTCGAGGGTTTGGCTGATGGCGAACATCATTCCGAGTTCGCGGACGGATCGGCAGTTGACGCCGGTCGAACGATTCAACAGCTCAAGCGATGGCCCCTCACGGGCCAGGGCGCATCCCCCCACTTGACAGTTTGTATCGTGATTCATGATACCTGCTAGAAGAGCTAATTCTGCGCCTCGACAAGCTTCTGCTTAATGCTGGGCACAGTGTTCAGGAACGCTTATTCGAAGCATAAGTCGGGCCTAAGGATCTAACGGTTTTCCAATCCTACCAAAACGTAGGATTTGGTCCTACATTTGACGTGAATGTAGGATTCTCGGGCCGGTTTTTTCGAGGGGAAACCCGATGTTAAAATAGAGATAAAAATTTTAAAACGCTCATGTGCAATGTGTTGCATGGGTCCAGGTGCGAGGTGGCACGGATGATGATTAAGGAAGGCGTCAACAACGACATCCAGCAAACTTAACGAAGGCACATCTTATGACAGCTACAATTGAAGCACCTGAAGCAAGCAAGACCACCGAGAAGAGAATGCGCAAAGTCGCAATCTACGGAAAGGGAGGCATTGGAAAATCTACCACCACTCAGAACACCGTCGCCGCCCTTGCCGAAATGGGCAAGAAGGTGATGGTTGTTGGTTGCGATCCGAAAGCGGACTCGACTCGACTATTGCTCGGCGGTCTCGCCCAGCGTTCCGTACTCGACACCCTCCGCGAAGAAGGCGAGGACGTAGAGCTCGAAGACATCCGTTCCGACGGATTCTGCAACAGCCTCTGCGTGGAGTCCGGCGGTCCCGAGCCAGGAGTTGGCTGTGCCGGTCGCGGTATCATCACTTCCATCAACATGCTCGAGCAGCTCGGCGCCTATGATGGCGACCAAGGACTCGACTACGTTTTCTACGACGTGCTCGGCGACGTGGTTTGCGGCGGATTCGCCATGCCGATTCGCGAAGGCAAGGCGGAAGAAATCTACATCGTTTGCTCCGGCGAAATGATGGCGATGTACGCGGCCAACAACATCTCCAAGGGAATCCTGAAGTTCGCGGAAACCGGCGTGGTACGCCTCGGCGGCTTGATCTGCAACAGTCGTAACTGCGACCGCGAAGCGGAAATGATCGAGGAGTTCGCCCGTCGTCTCGGCACGCAAATGATCCACTTCGTACCTCGCGACAACGACGTGCAACGCGCGGAGATCAATCGCAAGACCGTGATCGATTGGAATCCGGACTGCAACCAGGCCAACGAGTATCGTCAGCTCGCTCAGAAGATCGACGAGAACCGCATGACAGTCATCCCGACTCCTCTCGAAATCGAAGAGTTGGAAAGTCTGCTCATGGAATACGGCCTCTTCAAGTAAACCTCTACTCCGCAGAACAAGAGAGCCTCCGTTTTAGCCGCTGCGTCGCAGTGGCCCGGCTCCCTAGCGCAAACCGTTAACCAGTTAACACCTATTTTGTATGTCAGAAGAAACTACAAATAACGAAAGCCCAATGGGGCCACATGGGCCATCTGCGGCGGAAGCTCGCGAGAAGATGTTGGAGGCCTACCCACGCAAGACTCAACGCAAGCGTGGCAAGCAGATGCTTGTAAACGAGTCGCCATCGACTCCAGCGGAGATCGGTGCCAACAGCCGAACCGTTCCAGGTATTATCACGCAACGTGGTTGTTCCTACGCAGGATGTAAAGGGGTGGTCATCGGACCGATCTACGACATCCTCCATATCACTCACGGCCCGATCGGCTGTGGATTCTATAGCTGGCTCTCCCGTCGCAACATGACGAAGATCCGGGCCGAAGGCGAAACCAACTACCTGCAGTATTCAATGTCTACTGACATGCAGGAGGACCACATCGTCTTCGGCGGAGAGAAGCAGCTCGCTCAGGCCATTCAGGAAGCGTACGACGAGTTCAAGCCCAAGGCGATCTCGGTTTATGCGACTTGTCCGGTCGGTTTGATCGGTGACGACATTCACTCGGTCTGCCGCACCATGAAGGAGAAGCTTGGTATCAACATCTTCGGCTTCTCTTGCGAAGGATACAAAGGCGTTTCCCAGTCCGCTGGTCACCACATCGCCAACAACGGCGTGTTCAAGCACATGATCGGTTTGGATGACTCTCCAGTAGAGCACAAGTACAAGATCAACATCCTGGGCGAATACAACATCGGTGGAGACGCTTGGGAAATTGATCGCATCTTCGCTCGCTGCGGTATCAAGATTATCGGTACGCTATCGGGTGGTGTGAGCTACGGCGATATTTGCAACTGTCATATGGCCGACCTAAACGTGGTCATGTGCCACCGTTCCATCAACTACATGGCGGAGATGATGGAAACGAAGTTCGGCATTCCCTGGTTCAAGGTGAATTTCATCGGACTCGAGGGTACCAAGAAGTCGCTGCGCAAGATCGCTCAATATTTCGGCGACAAGGAACTCATCGACAAGGTCGAGGAAGTCATCGCCGCGGAGATGGCGGAGGTCCGTCCAATCATCAACGATGTGAAGACTCGCACGACCGGCAAGACCGCAGCCCTCTTCGTGGGAGGCAGTCGCGCTCACCACTATCAGGATCTCTTCGAAGATATGGACATGAAGGTGATCGCCGCCGGTTACGAGTTCGCCCACCGGGACGACTACGAAGGTCGCGACGTGCTGCCGAACATCAAGATCGACGCGGACAGCCGAAACATCGAGGAGCTCGAAGTGGAAGCCGATCCTGAGCGCTTCAATCTTCGCAAGACGGTGGATCGCAAGAAGTCCCTAGAGGACTCGGGATTCAGCTTCAGCGATTACGAAGGCATGATGCGTCAGATGAAAAAGGATACGCTGGTCATCGACGACATCTCTCACCACGAGCTCGAAAAGCTCATCGAGTTCTACAAGCCGGACGTGATCGGATCAGGTATCAAGGACAAGTACGTCATCGAGAAGATGGGTGTACCCTGTAAGCAACTACACTCCTACGACTATGGAGGACCTTATGCCGGATTCAAGGGCGCGATCAACTTCTTCAAGGAGATCGATCGCATGACTTCCACCAAAGTCTGGAAACTGACGCGTGCTCCTTGGCACGCCGGAGCCGGCGAATCTCCCGCATCGGAGGAGAAGGTCCCCGCTACGGTTTAGTCGGTTCAGCGAACAACAATCAATAAGGAGATTTCTTCCATGTTAGACGGAACCACAGCTGAAATTCGCGAGCGCAAGGCGCTGCGCATCAATCCGGCAAAAACCTGTCAGCCTATCGGCGCCATGTACGCGGCGCTAGGGGTGAACAAGTGTATGCCGCACTCCCACGGGTCGCAGGGGTGCTGCGCTTATCACCGCAGCCATTTGACTCGTACCTACAAGGAGCCAGTCGTTGCCACCACCAGCTCCTTCACCGAAGGCGCCTCGGTATTCGGTGGCTTGGCGAACCTGCAGACCGCCCTCGATAACATCTTCACCATCTACAATCCGGATATCGTGGCGGTTCACACCACTTGCTTGTCCGAGGTGATTGGCGACGACATTCCGATGATTATCAAGAAGTCGATCGAAAGCGGCAAGATTCCCGAGGGCAAGACTGTCATTCACGCCAATACGCCGAGCTTCGCTGGCAGTCACGTCACGGGTTATGCCAATCAGTTGGAAGCCTTCGTGAAGTACCTGTCGGAATCGACCGTCGAGGAGAAGAAAAACGTTATCAATCTCTTTCCGGGATTCGTCGACCCGTCCGACATGCGTGAGATCAAGCGTCTCGCCAGCCTAGTTGGCGTAGAGTTCATCATGGCCACGGATACCTCCGATGTCCTGGACTCGCCAGCCGACGGAAGCTACCACATGTATCCAGATGGTGGTACAAAGATCGCCGAACTGAAGGCCATGGGCGATAGCTTCCTTTCTTTGGGGCTTGGTCCAACGGGTACTGAAGCCGGTACGAAAGCCTTGGAAAAGAAGTGCAACGTTCCGTTCAAGACCTTGGCTCTCCCGATCGGAGTATCCGCTACGGACGAGTTCGTCGATGCCCTCCGGCTCGCTGGCGATACCTCAGTGCCAACCGAGCTCGAGTACGAGCGCGGCCGCTTGGTGGACATGATCAGCGATATGTCGCAGTATCTGCACAACAAGAAGGTGGCGATCTTCGGGGATCCCGACCACCTCGATAGCATGGTCAGGTTCCTGGTGGAAATTGGCATGGAGCCAGCCATCGTTATCACGGGAACACCTGGCAAGAAGTGGGAGCGCCAGATGAAGGAGCTCCTCCCTAACGCTGAAGTGAGAGCCTTCTCCGATATGCACTACATGCATCAGTGGATGAAGAACAACTCAGTGGATCTTCTCATTGGCAACACCTACGGCAAACTGGTTGCCAAGGCGGAAAACATTCCGTTCGTACGCTTCGGCTTCCCGATCCTCGACCGGGTAGGCCACCGGGCGTTCCCTTTTGTTGGATACGTCGGAGCGATGCGCCTCATCGAGAAGATCACCGATCAGTTCTTCGACAAGCGCGACCGTGAGGATCCAGATCACGAGACCGAGCTAATCTTCTAGCCTTTTAGTTAGTTATGCGAGCAGGGGGAGCCGACGGAGACGGTTCGGGCCATATTGCTCCCCCTGCACCCGCATACTGAATACGCCGCCATCCCTTCATCTTTTTGCCAACCATCCTATGAACGATTCCATTTCCAAAGCCCTTATCGACCAGGCCAATCACGAGCTCTATGCGGCTCATTGCTACCACGCCATGTCGATCTGGTGCGAAACTAAAGACTACAGCGGCTTTGCCAAGTTCTTCGCCGAACAAGCGACTGAAGAACGCGAGCACGCGGAGAAATTTATAGATCACGTCATAGATAGAGGCGGATTTCCGGCTCTGACATCGATCGCTGTTCCACAAACTGAATACGGCTCGCTGAGCGAAATCGCTCTCAAGGCCGAGGAGCTCGAGAAAGCCAATTCGAACGCGATCAAGAAGTGCTACGAGATTTCGTTGGAGACGAAGGACTACGAGTCTCAGCGCATGCTACTTTGGTTCATAGACGAGCAGGTTGAAGAGGAAGCGTGGACCGAGAAAATGGTGACTCTGGTCAAGCGAATGGAGTGCCCCGGCGCTGCCTACAGTTTGGACAGGCACATCATCAAGGAGCTCGCTTCCGATGAATGACGGTTAGGAACGGGGATGGAGAGGGAAACAGTTTGTTCTGAGAGAAGGAGTTATCAGAAAATGAATACGGGAGATCCAACAGGAGGCATACAGGTCTTGTCTGATCGTTCAGATCAGGTCTGGACCAAAGGGTCCGGAAAGGCGTTTGTCTGCGACAAGAAAAGCGCTGCCGGATCAGTGACTCAACGGGCCTGCGCCTTCTGTGGATCTCGCGTTGTTCTGTATCCCATCGCGGATGCTCTGCACATCGTGCATGGGCCCATCGGATGCGCGGTTTATAACTGGGATATCCGAGGAGCGCTCTCCTCCGGACCGCAGCTGCACCGCAACAGTTTTTCTACGGACCTCGCGGAAAAGGAGGTCGTTTTCGGAGGTGAAAAGAAGCTCAAGGCATCGCTCATCGAGCTGATTGACTACTACAAGCCCAAGGCGGCCTTCGTTTATTCCACCTGCATCGTTGGCGTCATCGGCGATGATGTGGAGGCGATTTGCAAAGTCGTTACCAAGGAAACCGGAATCGATGTCATTCCCGTCGACTCGCCAGGTTTCAAAGGAACGAAGCGTAGCGGGTACCAAGCCGCTTGCGAAGCCGCGTATCGACTGGTAGGAACAGGAAGTACGGAAAATCTCGGCAAGTACACCATCAATTTGATGGGCGAGTTCAACATCGCTGGCGAAGCCTGGATGATTCGTCGCTATTTCGAGCAAATCGGTATCGAGGTTGTGGCTACGATTACCGGAGATGGGCGGGTCGATGACCTGCGCCGCTGTCACGGAGCGAAGCTCAACCTGGTGCAGTGTTCCGGCTCCATGACTCATTTGGCCAAGCTGCTGAAGGACGAGCACGGCATTCCCATGCAGCGCGTTTCCTTCTTCGGATTTGAGGATACGGCGCGAGCCATCTACGCAGCAGCGGAATTCTTCGGTGATCCGGAGATCATGCGCAAGGCCCAGGAACTGGTTCGCAGCGAGATCGCGAAGTTCGCGCCCCAGATTCGTGACTACAAGAAGAAGCTGAAAGGTAAGAAGGCGGCCCTGTATGTCGGCGGCGCTTTCAAGGCTTTTTCCTTGGTGCTGGCGCTTCGAGCCCTTGGCATGAAAACGGTGCTTGCGGGTACGCAGACCGGCAGCGCCGAAGATTACGAGCAGCTCAAGGAGATTTGCGACGAAGGCACCGTGATCGTGGATGACTCGAATCCATTGGAGCTGGCGAAATTCGTCATCGAAAAGGACGTCGATCTCTTTATCGGCGGAGTTAAGGAGCGGCCGGTCGCCTACAAGTTGGGAGTCGCCTTCTGCGATCACAATCACGAGCGCAAGATCCCCTTGGCCGGATTCGAGGGCATGCTGAGCTTTGCGGAAGAAGTCGCAGCCAGCGTTCTGAGTCCCGTTTGGAAATTTGTTCCCAGACGGGAGGCTCTAGCAGTCGCCGCGTTTGAGGAAGCGAGGAAAGGAGAGGGAAAATGATTTCGGGAATGGAGCACAAGAATCCGGATTTGTTCACCGTATCGGGAGTACGGGTACAAGGGGCGCCGCCTGAAGCGGCAACGCGAAACGCATGCAAGCTTTGCAGTCCGCTCGGAGCGGCGATGGTATTCAATGGCATCCGCGGCTGCCTGCCGTTTTTGCACGGCAGTCAGGGCTGTGCGACCTACATACGCCGCTACATGATCAGCCACTTTCGCGAGCCGGTGGACATCGCCTCGTCGAGCTTCACGGAAGATGACGCTATCTTCGGCGGAGCCCGGAATTTCGAAAACGGGGTGGAGAATGTGATCGCCCAGTACTCGCCCGAATGCGTCGGGGTGGCGACCACCTGCCTTTCCGAAACCATCGGCGAGAACATGATCGGCATGATCAAAGACTTTCAAAAGAACCATGCTGATAAAGGACCTCCTTTGATCCATGTATCCACTCCTGCTTACACCGGGACGCACAGCGATGGATACTACGCGGCCATTCGCGAGGTAGTGGCGGCGTTCGCTGAGCCCTGCAAGGAACGCGATGTAACGCGGGTCAACATTCTTCCCGCCATGATGTCCTGCGAGGATCTTCGCCACCTGAGGGAGCTTTGCACGATATACGGTCTTGAAGCGACGGTTCTGCCGGACTATTCCACGCGACTGGAAGGCAGCAGTTGGGGAGAGTACAATCGCATCCCGCCCGGAGGCACATCGATCGATGAGATCAAGAGCATGGGCGATGCGGCGGCCACCATTGAATTTGGTCACCTCGTTGCCAACCGAATCGATTCTGCCGGAATGCTTTTGGAAAAGCGTTCCGGTAGCAGACGGCATGCCCTTGGCTGGCCCATCGGTATCAAGTTAAGCGACCAGCTGTTCACTTCCTTGGCTATCGTATCCGGAAAGCGGATGCCGGAATCGATCGCTTTTGACCGCGGCCGGGTGGTGGACGCTTATGTGGACGCCCACAAGTATGTTTCCGGAAAGAAGGCGGTGGTGTACGGTGAGCCGGATCTGGTGATCGGCCTTGCGTCCTTCCTCAGCGAGATCGGCATTCGCCCAGTGGTTTGCGCCACCGGCTCGAAGGGAAAGGGCTGGAAAGATCTGATTGCTAGCGAGATCGAAGGCGGCATGGAAGACGTGTTGGCCCTCAGTGGAGCCGACCACGCCAAGATCGCCGAGGCGGCGCGCGAGGTGAAACCTGATCTGCTGCTGGGCTCAAGCAAAGGATACCCGTTGGCTCGCGAATTGAACGTGCCGTTGGTGCGTATCGGTTTTCCCATACACGACAGATTTGGCGGTCAGCGACAACTGAGCGTAGGCTATCGAGGCACGCTGGCTCTCTTCGATCGGCTGGTGAATGCAGTGATGGAGAGCAAGCAGGAGGATTCGAAGACCGGATACAGCTATCTGTAGTGAGAATTGAACGACGAATATGGAGCGATAGAGAAAAATGGAAGCGATAGAGAAAACACCACCGACACCTGAAGCCATCAACCTGGATAACCATCCTTGTTTTAACCGCGAGGCCTGTTCGTCCTTTGGACGCGTGCATCTGCCGGTGGCTCCCAAGTGCAACATAATGTGCAACTACTGCAATCGCGACTACGATTGCGTAAACGAGAGTCGCCCCGGTGTGACATCCACCGTGCTCTCTCCCGGTCAGGCTTTGGCCTACCTGGAGAAGATCATGGAAAAGCGACAGGACATTGCAGTGGTCGGAATCGCCGGACCGGGCGATCCCTTCGCCAATCCGGAGGAAACCATGGAAACCTTCCGCTTGGTTCGTCAGCGTTTTCCCAGCATGATTCTTTGCTTGTCCACCAATGGACTGGGCTTGACCGAGGATTACGTGAAAGAGCTGGCCGAGCTAAAGGTCAGCCACGTTACCATCACCATGAACGCTACCGATCCCGAGGTAGCTGGACAGGTCTATGCTTGGGCGCGGCACGAGAAGCGGATCTTTCGCGGAACGCAGGCCGGCGAATTGATGATATCCAAGCAGCTGCAAGCGATCCGCTGGATCAAGCAGTATGGTATGATCGCCAAGGTGAACTCCATCATCGTGCCAGGCATCAACGACGAGCACATTCCGGAGATCGCCAAAGAAGTCGGCTCCATGGGCGCGGATATCATGAATTGTATCCCACTTCTCCCTACAGCGGATACAGCCTTCGAGCATCTGCCGGAACCGGACGCCAAGATGCGTTTCGCTCTTCGTCTCAAATGTGGCGAGCACATGAACCAGATGACGCATTGCGCTCGCTGTCGGGCGGATGCCATCGGCAAGCTGAGCGAGCCCATGCAGGACGAAGCGTTCGAACTGATTCAGAGCTGCGCCAAGCTGCCTCTCAACCCGCAGCAGGAACGCCCTTGCGTCGCGGTCGCGACCCGTGAAGGAATGCTGGTGAATCAGCACCTTGGCGAAGCGGAAGTCTTTTCCATCTACCGCGTCGATCCCGAGGATGAGGAGGAATTCGAGTTTGTGGAAACGCGTCCGGCGCCACCGCTCGGCGGTCGTGACGATCGCTGGGCGCAGTTGGCCGAGTCGCTCAAAGACTGCCGGGCCTTGTTGGCCGCGGCTGCAGGTCCATCGCCGAAAGAGTCGCTCAAGAAGGCGGGCATCAAGGTGATCGAGATGGAGGGCATGGTCGATGTCGGTCTATCCCACGTTTTCCATGGCGAAGAACTGCCTCCCACGCTGATGCGCAGTTTCAAAAGCTGCGGGGCAGGCGTCACCTGTGGCGGCGACGGAACCGGATGCGGCTGATTGTGAAGAGTTTTATACCCAAATAGTGAATACTTAAAATCAAGAATCTAAGATCATGAATAAGCCAGAACATCATCTGTTTATCTGTGGCAGCGCTCGGGCGAACGGGGAACTGAAAGGCGTCTGCTGCAACAAGGAGTCGATCGATCTCCTTTCCTACACCCAAAGCGAGGTCCAAGACCGCATGCTCGGTGGGGTGGAAGTCTCCATGACCGGCTGCTTGAACATGTGCACGCGCGGTCCGGTGGTCATCGACTACCCAAGCGGCAACTTCTACGAAAAGGTGACCGAGGAGCTCATCGACGAGATCCTTGACGCGATCGAAGAGGGCGAGGTTTGCCAGACCAATCTGATTAAGGACTAAGCGCCGAGGAGCGAGAAAACCTCATGGAGCGTAATCAACATTTCCTGATCGATACGACCTTGCGCGATGGAGAGCAAGCCGCAGGGGTGGCGTTTCGCTTGGAAGACAAAAAGTCTATCGCCTTGCAGCTGGCGGCCCTTGGGGTGCCGGAGCTGGAGGTAGGCATTCCCGCTATGGGCGATGACGAGATCGCTCATATCCGTTCGCTTGTTGATCTGAAGCTGCCCTGCCGTATTCTGACATGGGGCAGGGCTTGCAAGGACGATGTGGACGCGGCAGCTCATACCGGTGCCGACGGCTTTCACTTCTCACTGCCTGCGAGTTCCATCCACCAGCGCATCTGGGCGAAAGACGAGGATTGGGTCTTCGATCAAATGGAGAGAATTGCCCGCCTGGCCGAAAACCGATTTAAGTACTTTTGCGTCGGAGCTCAGGACGCGTCACGAGCTGATCGCGGCTTTCTGCAGGACTTTGCATTGATGGCTCAATCGCTTGGCGCGCGCCGCATCCGATTAGCGGATACGACTGGTTGCCTCAATCCTTTTTCCACTGCGGAAATGGTGAGGGCGGTACGCGAAGTTTGTACCATAGAGATCGAGTTTCACGGACATAACGACCTAGGCATGGCGGTAGGCAACTCGGTTGCCGCGATGCTCTCCGGAGCTCAAGCCGCTAGTGTGACCGTGAACGGGCTGGGCGAGCGAGCGGGCAATGCCGCTCTGGAGGAACTGGTTATGGCCTTGCGTCACAGCGCGAAGATCGAGCTCGGACTCAATACCTTGGGCTTGACCGCCCTAAGCGAGTGCGTGGCCCAAGCGTCAGGACAGCCGATCTTTGACCGCAAGCCGGTGGTCGGAGCGGCCGCTTTTCGTCACGAATCCGGAATTCATTGCAAAGGACTGCTCAGCGATCGAAGCAGCTACGAGGTCTTCGCTCCTGAATCCGTTGGCCAGCAAGCGCAGGCTTTCGTTGTCGGGCGCCATTCTGGCACTGCGGCGATTCGTTCCGTGGCTGCTGCAATGGGCGTGGTCTTGGATTTATCGGAGGCGAAAGGCGTTCTGAGGAGCGTGCGCCGTTTAGCCAGCTCGCTCGGGCGGGCGCTGTCGCAGGAAGAATTTATTGGGATCCTATCGACGAGAACTTCAACGGAGAATACGTAGTGAGCTTTTGGATATACAAACGGGAGGATAGAGAAGGATTGAGCTGCTTCAGCAAGGATGTTGAACTAAAGCTGAGCGGAACGGGCGGAATTATCGCAAGAATGCTTTCCGAGTGTCAGCAGGTAGACGCGCCGCTAGCTTGGAAGCTAGAGATGGCGGAACTAGTGAACATGGTCTATCCGAATGCTCGCGCATGCGACTATGCGGTGGTTTCGGATAGATCCGATCCGAAGGCGAATCTCGTGTCGCTATGTTTTGTGACCACTATTCGCGGGCAGTCCCTCGATGAGCATAGCGATGTCGTGCTGATGTGTCGTCCCTTGTTCCAGGAGTCAGTTCAAGGCAATGCCGAAGCCTACAAGGAGGCGGTCGAGGTCGCCTGGCCCTTCGACAAACGAGAGGACTTCGAAACCCTGGGCCTCAAGGGAGGCGTTCGGGGAGGGAGCTTTTTCTGGACGCAACCGAAGATGAACATCGGAGGAGCGATCTTCTCAAGCCAGGACGCCTTGATGGAAGCAAGCGCCTGACAATCGAAACTTAACCCAAACCCGAAATTAAGATGAGCGAATTGAAACTTACAGTACTTTACGGAACGGAAACTGGAAACTGCCGAGGCGTGGCTGAAAAAGTCGCGAAAAAGGGAGAGAAAAACGGAGTGGATGTCAGTTTGTATGATCTGGCTGAATACACAGTGGATCAGTTGAAGGAAATTGATAATCCTGTTCTCGTGGTTATCTCGACCTGGGACGACGGAGCTCCACCTCCCAAGGCCGCTCCTTTCTGCAACGCTTTGGCGGAAGTGGACATCGATCTGTCGGGTCTGAAATTCACCGTACTCGCTCTCGGCGATACGGAGTATCCGCTGTACTGCCAGTGCGGCAAGGAAGTCGATGCGAAGCTGAGCGAACTGGGAGCCGAGCGTGTTCTCGAGCGCACTGATCTCGGCTCGGATTTCATGGTTTCCTACATCGGCTGGTCCAAGAAGTTCTGGAAGACCATGGCAGGCGTCTATGGCGTCACTGCATAATCGATTTTATCAAATAGGACTGCGCGTGGTAGGTCTCTAACCGCGCCCATAGCTCAACAGTCAACCAATTGACGAATGATCTCCACACCGAAAGAAATAGCTCGCAGACGACTGGTCGTCGACGGGAACGAAGCCGCGGCCCGCGTCGCGTACCAGTTTAGCGAAATTGTATCCATATTTCCGATCACTCCTTCGTCTCCCATGGCGGAGCTATGCGACGAATGGGCGGCTGCCGGGCAGCCGAACCTGTGGGGTGACGTTCCTCGCGTAGAGCAGCTGCAAAGCGAAGGGGGCGTCGCTGGAGCGTTTCACGGGTCTTCGATGGCGGGCTCGTTGAGCACCACCTTCACCGCGTCCCAGGGCTTGTTGTTGATGATCCCGAACATGTACAAGATGGCGGGCGAGTTGACTCCTGCCGTGATGCACGTCACGGCCCGCGCCATCGCGACAAACGGGCTTTCCATCTTTGGCGATCAGAGCGACGTGATGGCCTGTCGTCAGACCGGCTGGGCGATGTTGGCGTCGAATAGCGTGCAAGAGGCTCACGACATGGCAGCCATCGCTCATGCCGCTACCATCCGCTCGCGCATTCCGTTCATGCACTACTTTGACGGATTTCGCACCTCGCACGAGATCAACGGGGTCGAGCCTTTGGATACGGAAACCTTGCTAGCGTTGGTCGATGATCAGGCTCTTGAGGCTTTCTACGAAGGCGCTCTGACGCCTGATCATCCTTCGACCCGCGGCACGGCTCACAATCCGGACACCTATTTCCAGAGTCGCGAAGCGGTTAACAGCTACTACAAGAAAGTTCCAGGCATCGTCCAGGATTGCATGGATGAAATGGCGAAGCTGACCGGACGCGAGTATCGGATTTTCGACTACTATGGAGCGCCCGATGCTACCTCCGTGATTGTCGCCATGGGGTCAGGCGTGGAAACCGCGGTCGAGACGGTCGAATACCTCAACGCCAATTTCGGAACCAAGTATGGGGTGGTCGCGGTGCACTTGTACCGTCCCTTCTTCACTAAGGCCTTCTTGGAATGCTTGCCTAAATCGGTAGAGCGTGTGGCGGTTCTGGATCGCACCAAAGAGCCCGGTTCCATAGGCGAGCCCCTGTATCTCGATGTGGTGATGGCTTTGAGCAAGAGCGCTAGCTGTTTCCCAGGCGAATTCGCCACGCCTTCGGTTACTATCGGCGGGCGTTACGGATTGGGATCGAAGGAGTTCACGCCCGCCATGGTGAAAGCCGTTTTCGATCAGTTGAATTCGGAGAAGCCCAAGGATCATTTCACCATTGGTATCCAAGATGATGTGACAGAGACTTCGCTGGAGTACGATTCCAGTTTCGATATCGAACCCGCTGACAACTCAGCTGCTGTATTCTATGGGCTTGGCTCTGACGGAACGGTTGGCGCGAACAAGAATACCATCAAGATTATCGGTGAGGCGACTGATCTCTACGCCCAGGCGTATTTCGTCTACGATTCGAAGAAATCCGGTGGGTTGACCACTTCCCACCTGCGATTTGGCCCACAAGCCATCAAGGCCCCTTATTTGATCAACGAAGCTAATTTCGTCGGCTGCCACCAGTTCCAGTTTCTCGGTCGTGTCAAGATGTTGGAGCACGCGAGCAAAGGCGCGGTGTTCCTGCTGAACAGTCCTTATTCCGCGGATACAGTTTGGGATCATCTTCCTCGTGACGTGCAGGAACTGATTCTGGAGAAGGAGCTCAAGTTTTATGTGATCGACGCCTTCAAGCTCGCTGGCGAGCTCGGTCTAGGGCGACGCATCAATACCATCATGCAGGTCGGATTTTTCGCCTTGAGCGGATTGCTTCCGGTAGGGGAGGCGATCGATCGGGTGAAGACCGCCATCAAGAAGACTTACGGCAAGAAGGGCCAGAAGATCGTCGACTTGAACTGCAGCGCAGTGGATGCCGCAGCGGCGAAGCTCGAGAAAGTGACCTTGCCAAGCGAAGCGACGGCGGAGTTTGCTCCGGTACGTTGGGTGCCAGAGGATGCTCCCGATTTCGCTCATCGAGTTACGGCCTCTCTCTTGGCGGGGGATGGTGACTTGCTGCCAGTAAGCGCGTTTCCAGCTGATGGCGTGTGGCCCACCGGAACCTCGCGCTTCGAAAAACGTCGCATCGCGACGGCGATTCCGGTTTGGGATGCGGAAACCTGCACTCAGTGCAACAAGTGCAGCCTCTTCTGTCCCCATGCGGCCATTCGTCCCAAGGTCTACGAAGAAGGGTCTTTGGAAGGAGCTCCGGAAGGGTTCAAGTCAGTCGATTACAAGGGACCAGGCGGCACGGGCAAGAAACTGACACTGCAGGTGTATCCAGAAGATTGTACCGGCTGCTCCGCTTGCGTGGAGCTCTGTCCAGCCAAGAACGCTGAGGGACGCCGAGCCATCGAGATGACTCCGATCGAAGCGGTGATCGAGGAGGAGAAGCTTAGCTTGGCCTTCTTCGAAAGTATCGAGCACCAGGAATTCGATCCTTCGAAGGTCTCCGCCAAGAACCTCAGCTACGTGGAGCCGTTGTTCGAGTTTTCCGGAGCTTGCTCCGGCTGTACGCAAACTCCTTATGTGCGCATGCTGACCCAGCTTTTTGGAGACAGAATGCAAATCGCCAATGCCACTGGTTGCTCGTCGATTTACGGAGGCAATCTGCCGACCACGCCGTACTGCACCAACAAGCAAGGCAAAGGGCCGGCTTGGGCGAATTCGCTCTTCGAAGACAACGCGGAGTTTGGACTCGGCTTGCATCTCGCGGCGGAGCAGAAACGCAGTTCCGCGCTTCGCCTGTTGACTGAGCTTTCCGACGAAGTCGGGCACGCCTTGACCAGCGATATCCTTTCTGCGGATACAAGGTCCCTCGCTGAGCGAAGCGCTCAGGGACGGCGTATCGAAGCCCTGAAGGAGATCCTCTCAAGCCTGGACTCGCCGAAGGCGAAACGACTGCTGAAGCTCTCCGATTCCTTGATGAAGAAGGCCACGTGGATCGTGGGTGGTGATGGCTGGGCCTATGATATCGGCTTTGGCGGACTGGACCACGTTCTGGCCAGCGGGCATAACATCAACGTTCTCGTTCTTGATACGGAGGTGTATTCAAATACTGGAGGCCAGGCTTCCAAGGCGACCCCGATAGGGGCCATCGCGAAGTTCGCCGCAGCGGGCAAGGACGCTCCTAAGAAGGATCTCGGACGATTGGCTATCAGCTATGGCCAGGTCTATGTGGCGCAGATCGCTTTGGGCGCTAACGAGCAGCAAGCCCTCGACGCTCTGCGCGAAGCGGAAGCCTATGACGGACCGTCGCTGGTCATTTGCTACAGCCCCTGCGCCGCTCATGGCATCGATCTGGTCAATGGCCCGAAGCGCCAGAAGGATGCGGTGTCCAGCGGGTATTGGCCGCTGTACCGCTACGATCCGCGAAACGTCGCGGGCGATGCTCCGGCCTTCCGCCTGGATTCCTTCGAGCCGAGTCTGCCCGTATCGGACTTCATGTCGCAGGAGAATCGATTCCGTTCCTTGCAGCGCAGCGATCCGGAACGCGCGGCTGCCTTGGCAGTATCGGCCCAGAAGCATGTCGACACCCGCTGGTCGGAGCTAGAGGCCCTAGCCTCCGCCGGTCTGGAAGATGACGACGATGACGATGGCTGGGGTTGATTTATAAAGCGTTAGCGGACGCTGAAAACGTTTTCTCGCTCCATACAAACTGGCCGATCTTTGGTTCTCTCCCGTTCCGAAGGTCGGCTTTTGTGTGGTGGAGCTAGTGGGGGAGTCGCCTCGGCGCGGCGACCTACATGCGGGGATGGGATCGTCGCCTCGGCGCGGCGACCTACCGATGAAATGCGCTGTGGGTCTGGGCGGTGAGCTGCGCTAATACAAGTGTTCCTTGACCCAGTATTCTCCGCCGATGACGAGGTATTCATCTTCCCCGCACAGGAGATCGTTTGGTAGAAGGCCGCTGAAAAAGAGGATTTTTACGAGGGGTACTTTGGCTCCCCACACGGTCGACCCGAACTCCCAGGCCCGCTCCCGATCGGAGGTGAAGGAACAGAGGTTGTTGAGGCGAATGCAGGACTGGCGTTTGTCGCCGACGCTGATCACCGGATGCTCTTCCGGGTCGTAGGTGCCGCGAAAGAGCTGCAGGTGCTGCTTGTCCGGATGAGCTCGCTTCAACTCGTATTGGCAATACTCATACACCAGATCGAGCTGGGCTTCGATGGCGTTGGTGAACGCCGCCCCCTTCACTCGGTCGCGGGCGAAGGCGTAGTCCTCGTCCTCGCGGTCGATGCGTAGCTTTTTGCGGTGGAAGGTCGGGTAGAGCCCGAAACGACTCTGGACCCAGTACTTGAGCACGGCCCCCTCGACCGAGCTGCTATCTACGCCCCACTTGGTCAAGTAGCGCAGGTAGCTATTACGGATGCACTGGCCGCTGCGGCCCGAATATTGTTTCCAGTTGTGCAGGCCGAATTTTACCGAGACGTAATCGTGGAAGAACGTTCCCCGCTCCGATCGGGTGCTCAGTTTGTCGAGCTCGCGAAAGAGCCTCTGATTGGTAGCCCGTACGCCAATCAGGGAAAGCGGCCTCGGGTCCTCGTTGAACTCGAAGGAGGCGATCTTCCAGGGCGGGATCTCGCAATGGCCGAACCAGATGCTCTCCGGGGGGAGGCTAGGGGGCGTGGTGATATCGGTCTTCATCGGAGGAGTTTGCCGGCGATTCTCGCTTCAGCGCCGTAAGAAGATGCGTCGGCGGAGCCAGACTGGCAAGTGGAGGGGGCGCTTGCCCGCCATTATAAGGAGAGCTTGGTTCGAGGGTAACGATTTCGAATGCTGCTATGCCGGGCCGGAGCCGTTTTGTCTGTTGACAAAGCCCCCGCGATGGATTGCTGCTTTTCCGTGTCCGCTGCGGGAACGCGACGGACGTTTCAGACGCTCGTTTGTCGAGCTTCATCGGCGCCGCATCGACCAGGGCGCGAACGAAAACTAGGCAGCTGCTCCGGCATCGGAAAACGTCAGCTCAACTAGGCTGGCTTTCGCTATTCGCAAAAAAAGACGCGAATGGCTCATGTTTTGATTGATTTCCGGCAGCGCGCACTTACGGTTCTCCGCCTTTTCCCGGGAGATCCCCTCTAGAGAAAACGAATTTCTAACCATGAAAACGCTCACAATCAACGCTTCCAATCGCAACCAGGCGGGTTCTGCCGCTTCTGGCCGTCTTCGCGCTGAAGGCCGCGTGCCAGCCGTCGTTTACGGCAAGAGCAAGGAGCCGGAAAACCTTTCCGTCGACGCTCGCGAGCTGCGCAGTCTCCTCCGTACCATCGGAAACAACACACCTGTTGTGCAGCTCAAGTCCGGCGAAAGCGCGGCGCGCACCTCGATCATCAAGGAAGTGCAGCGTCACCCGATCAAGGACAGCTACACGCACATCGATTTTCAGGAAGTCGCTGACGACGAGCTGGTCGAAATCGAAGTGCCTGTGCACCCGGTCGGCGAGGCATGGGGCGTGAAGAACGAGAACGCCACTATCGAAACCGTTTCCCAGACCGTGCTGGTGCGTTGCTTGCCCAAGGACATTCCCGAGTCCATCAACGCCGACGTCACCGCTCTCAAGGTGGGCGACAGTTTGCACGTCAGCGAGCTCCCGGCCATCGACGGCGTCAAGTACCTCGACGCTCCCGCCCAGCCGGTGTTCGCGGTCGTAAAGTAGGGCTGACCTTTTTCCCGGCGGACCGACGCCTCGCAGCGGTTCGCCTTTTTTGTTCTTTCCACAACTTTTAGAACGGCAGATGAGCTTCCGGTTGGTAGTCGGTCTAGGCAATCCCGGTAGCGAGTATGTCAGCACACGCCACAACATTGGCTTTCGCGTGCTCGACGCTTTCGCGGACAATCGCGGGGCCGAGCCCTGGAAGAAGGAGCGATCCTTCAAAGGCGAGCTGACCTCGATGGTGGACGACGCCTTCGGCAAAGTGATTCTTCTCAAGCCCCAGACCTACATGAACGATAGCGGACGCTGCGTGCAAAAGGTCTGCAGCTACTACAAGATTCCGCCCGAGGAGATGGCGGTGGTCTACGACGAGCTCAACCTGGAGCTCGGCGAGGTGAAGATCAGCCTTGCTGGCAGCGCCGGAGGGCACAATGGCGTAGCTGACATTCTAAGCCGCATCGCCCCGCGTTTCGCCCGGGTGAGGGTGGGCATCGGCCAAAAGCCGCTCAAGGAAATGGCCTTGGCGGACTACGTTCTAAGCAAATTTTCCAGCGACGAGGAAACCATCGTCGCAGCCTCGATGGAGCGTTACGTGGACAGTCTGGTACGACTGCTGCGGGATGGACCGGAGATGGCCATGAATCATATCAATCGAAAAAAGAAAAACGATGACAGCAACAGCATCTAACTACAGAGCAACCTTCATCCTCGACACCCGTGGTCGTGAGGAGAGCGTCGAAGACCTGATCGAAGGCCTGAAGGCCGAGCTTTCGGAAGCCGGCGCGGAAGTGACCAAGGTGGAAGACCTCGGCCGCAAGGACTTCGCTCGGATTCCCGACGTCAAGTACGAGAGTGGCGTTTACGTGCAGTACGAGTTCTCGGGATCCGCAGAGACCCCGGCAGCCGTTCTGGAAAAACTTCGCTTGAACAAACTGGTGTCGCACAAGATGATTCAGAAGGCGTAACGCCTCAACTGAACCCTTATCCCCACCGTTTGATCCATGGCTAACTTCAATAGAGTAATCCTCCTAGGCAACCTGACCCGCGACCCCGAGTTGCGCACCACTCCGAGAGGCACCGCGGTGTGCCAGTTCGGCATGGCGGTCAATCGCACCTACCGCACCAGCGATAGTGGCGAGACCCAGGAGGAAACCACCTTTGTCGATCTGGAAGCATGGGGCAAGCAGGCGGAAATCATTTCCAAGTACGTTACCAAGGGCAACCCGCTCTTTGTGGAAGGTCGCTTGAAGTTCGATTCCTGGGAGTCGAAGGAAGGCGAGAAGCGCAGCAAGCTGAAGGTCATCGTTGAAAACATGCAGCTCATGGGCGGCCGCAGCGGCGGCGAGGGCGGTCAGTCCTCCGGCAGTTACGCTCCGGCTCAGCGCTCCAACGCTCCTTCCTCATCAAACAAACCCGCTCCAAGCGACGACATCGAAGAAGACGTGCCATTCTGAAACGGCCGGCGATTCGCAACAACAATTTAGCATACACTTAACCACTCGCATATCATGGCAACCAGCGAAGTACTACTCATCGAGCCCGTTGAAGGTCTCGGCGGCGAAGGCGATCAAGTAAAAGTAAAAGCGGGCTTCGCTCGCAACTTCCTCCTTCCTACCAAGAAGGCGATCCCCGTCAACCGTTCCAATCGCAAGCAGATCGAAGCCCTCAAGGCCCGTCGGGCCGAGCGCGAAGCCAAGAACCTCGAAGACGCGAAGGCTCAGGCGGCCAAGCTCGCCGAGACTCAGATCGGCATCGCGGTCAAGACTGGCGAAGCGGGCCGCATGTTCGGCGCCGTCACCTCCATCCACATCCACGAGAAGCTTTCCGAAGCGGGCTACGAGATCGACCGCAAGAAGATCCACCTCGACCAGCCCATCAAGGAGCTCGGTCAGCACGTCTTCATCGTGAAGATCCATCCTGAAGTGGAGGTCGAGATGAAGATCGACGTGGTTTCGGAAAATCCGATCGTCGAAGCGGACGCTGAAGAAGCCGAAGCCAAGGAAGAAGAAGCTTCCGCAGAGTAATCCTTATCAGGCTTGACGATCCCGCATGTCGAACAAGCCGTTTTCGGGGCGCGACGCCCCTGCAATGAATTCTAGCCCGGCGCTCTCCACGATCGCCGGGCGAACCTTGCCGCATAGTCCAAATGCGGAGAAAGGCCTCCTCGCCGCATGTTTGCTGGACCCGGCCGAGATCATCTCGCGCTGCATGGCCCAGAAGCTGCCGCCGGAGGCTTTCTACAATCCGGCCAACCAGGTCATCTTCCAGGTTTGCTGCGAGCTCTTCGAAGGGAAGAGCATGCTCGACGCCCAGATCCTGGCGGAGGAACTGCGCAGCCGAGGAAAGCTGGACGAAGTCGGCGGACCGCTGTACGTGGCGGAGCTCACCTCCCACATCGAGACCACTGCCCACGCCAACTACTTTCTCGACAAGGTCCGCGAGCACTTCACGCGTCGCCGTTTGATCTCCACCGCGACCAAGAGCTTGGAGAAATGCTTCGAAAACGGGGACGGCTCCATCGAGATGCTCATCGACGAAGTGGAAAAGGAGATTTACGCCATCTCCGACGAGCAGGTTGCCGACACCTCGCGCTCCATTCGCGAATCCGTCGACGAGGCGGTGAACTTGGTGAAGCGCATGCTGGAGGGAAAGGGCCAGCTCACCGGGCTCTCCACCGGCTATCGCGACTTGGACAAGATGACCAACGGCATCAAGTCCACCGAAATGATCGTGCTGGCGGCTCGTCCCTCCATGGGCAAGACCAGTTTGGCTCTCAATATCGCCGAAGCGATCGCCATGCCCCGCGACCCGAAGGCGAAAAAGGCCGGCGTGCTGGTCTTCAGCCTGGAAATGGGCGCCGAGCAGCTCGCCATGCGAATGCTTACCGGCCGGGCTCGCGTCAGTTCGCAGCGCTTGCGCGAAGGTTTCGTCAACAAGGAGGAGCAGCAGCGCCTGGCCGCCGCGGCCATCGAGCTCAAGCAGGCTCCGCTCTGGATCGACGACGCTTCGCAGGTCACCATCAACCAGCTGCGAGCCAAGTCGCGCCGCGTTTTCGCCCGCAATCCAGGCATGGGACTGATCGTGGTCGACTACCTGCAGCTGCTCGCCGGCACCGATCCGCGCGTGCCTCGAGAACAGCAGATCGCGGAAATCTCGCGAGGAATTAAGGGGCTTGCGAAGGAACTCAAGGTGCCGGTGATTGTTCTAAGTCAGCTCAACCGCGACTCCGAGAAGGAGAAGCGTCAGCCCAAGCTTTCCGACCTGCGCGAATCAGGCTCGATCGAGCAAGACGCTGACGTGGTCCTTCTTTTAGCTCGACCTAAGGACGCAGGTGACGATTTTTCCGTTGCAGCTGACGAGGCCGACCTAATCATCGCCAAGCAACGTGCCGGACCCGTAGGCGAAGTTAAGCTCAAATTCATCAAAGACATCACTCGTTTTGAAGACTACACGGAATAGCCTCTCCCATATGGCGCGCTTATCCTTCGCGCTGTTCCTCCTCCCACTCAGCATCCTGACGCTTTCCGCTCAAACCGAAGAGCCAGAGCCTCCCACGATACGAAAGCTGATCATCAACTTCACCGGCTTGTCCAACGTGAACGCTGAGGTCGCTCGAGCCAACATGTCGTTGCGCGAAGGCGAGCCCTACGACCCGGTGATGGTCGATCGCGACATCCGCTCCCTCTACCGGTCCAACCTTTTCGAATACATCGAAGCTCGCGTCGCTCCGGTGGACGAGGACGAGATCGATGTCATCTTCGACATTCGCCCAAAGTTTCGCATCTCCGCCATCATCTTCGAAGGCAACGAGAAGCTCAAGGACGGCAAGCTCAAGCGGGAGATCGAGCTGGTGGAAAACCAGACCCTCAACGAGCCGCGCGTGAAGGCCGCTTCCGAAACGCTGCAGGAGCTATATCTGAAAAAAGGGTTCTCCCAGGCTCGCGTGGACTACCAGATCGATCGCAGCGCCGTCACGGGTTTCGCCACCGTGACCTTCCAGATCAAGGAAGGGCGCAAGTTCAAGATCGGCAAAGTCGCTTTCGAGGGCAACGAGAACATCAAGGACCGCAAGCTCAAGAAGTCCATGGAGACCCGCAAGTGGGGCCTTCTCTCGATCTTTACCGGCAGCGGCCGCTTCGACCGCGACCAGTTCGAGGATGACCTGGAGTCGCTCAAGGACGCCTACCGCAAGGAGGGCTACCTCGATGTGGAAATCGATCCGACCGACGTGCAGTTCTCCTATCCGAGCGACAACCGCATGCGCATCGATATCCAAGTGGACGAGGGCAAGCAGTACCGCATCGGGAATATCGAGTTCGTGGGCAACGACATTTACGAGGATTCCGTGCTGCGTCTGATGCTGCGTTCAGTGCCCGGATCGGTCTACAAACCCGAAAAGCTGGACGAGGACGTGAACCGACTGGAGGATTTCTACGGCCAGTTCGGATACATGGAAACGCGAGTTCGTCTGGTTCGCGTGCCCAACGTGCAGACCGGCGACATCGATATCCAGTACGTGGTGCGCGAGAGCGAGAAATTCCTCGTCGAATCCATCGACATCGAAGGGAACACTAAGACCAAGAGCGTGGTGGTGCTTCGCGAGCTGGCTCTCAGCCCAGGCAGCACCTTCGACAGCGTGCGCATGGAGTCCAGCCGTATGCGTTTGGACAATACGCGATACTTCGAAGACACAAACGTCACCTCCCAGTCCACAAACATCCCCGGCCGCAAGGATTTGCGCATCACGTTCCGCGAAGGCCGTACCGGAAACTTCTCCTTCGGCGCTGGCTTCAGCTCCCTGGAAAAGGGCGTCTTCTTTATCGAGCTCACGCAGTCGAACTTCGATATTCTCAACTGGCGCGGCGCCTTCCAGGGCGATGGTCAGAAGTTCCGCCTCAAGGCTCAGCTCGGCGGCCGCTCCACCTCCACCATTCTAGCGTTCGAGGAGCCTTGGCTGTTTGAAAAGCGCTTGGCGCTTGGTATCCAACTTTTCAACACCACGACCGACTACGAGTCTGACTACTATGACTCCGAACGCCGCGGTTTTGAAATCTCCCTTCGCAAGCGATTGATCGAACTGATCGAAGGTCGCGTATCCTACGGACTTTCCAAACAGGACTACGGTTCCGCGGTCGATTCGAACACTGGCACTCCGGAACAGATTCGCCGCCAGCTGCTGAACAGCATCGGCACCACATCTCGCCTCAATCTCCTGCTTATTCGCGATACCCGCGACCGCATCATTAACTCCCACCGCGGCATGCGTCTGGAACTCGACATGCATTACGCCGGCGACTTCCTCGGGGGGGATTTCGAGTTCTACAAGCTCGAGTCGCGCAACGCCCTCTACCTGCCGCTTTCCGAGCGACTTACTCAGACGCTCGAGTTTCTCGTTCGCTTCGGCATCGTTGACGAACTTGACGAAGACGATCCGACGTCCGTAGTGCCTTGGAACGAGCGCTTCTTCCTAGGCGGCCCGAACACCTTGCGCGGTTTCGAGTACCGTGACGTCAGCCCGCGGGAGTACGGCGGCCAGATCCGCACCAACCCCTTCACGGGAGCCAAGTCGTTGTTGAAAACGCCGCCAGTCTACATCGGTGGCAAGACCTACGGAATGTTTGGCGCCGAGTATTCCTTCGGCTTGACCGAGGACTTCCGAATCGCGGCCTTCTACGATGGTGGTTTCGTTAATAAGGAAGCGGGCGATTTCGGTATCGATCGCGAGAACATTTACTACGAATACGGAGGCGAAACCTACTTGGCTGGAAACAACCGAAGCGGTTGGAATGACAACTACGGATTCGGCATCCGTATGTCCATGATGGGTACTCCGCTACGCCTCGACTACGCCATCCCGCTCACTACGGACGGACCTTCCGAGCAGGGCGGCAACGACAATGGCGGACAATTCAACTTTACATTTGGAAGCAGATTCTAATTCCTCTCCCCAACACGAACCCTTACGATTTATGACCCGTTTCAAGTCCCTCCTATGCCTTTTCAGTGCCATCGCTATGGCTGCCGCAACAGCGAACGCTGCCGAAGACGTCATCCTAACCGTCAAGGTCGACGAGGCGCTGAACAAGTACTACAAGGTTGAGCAGTTCCTCTCCGAGATGGAAGAGAGTGAAACGAAGGCTCGCGAAAAGGCCACCGCCATGGAAACCGAAATCAACGCTCAGGTGACCGTTTTCGAAGAGCTGCGCGAGCAGGCTCAAAGCGACATCTTGACCGAGGAGGCTCGCAAGGAAGCCATGCAGGATGGTCAGGCGAAAGCTCAGGAGATCCAGGCCAAGGATCAGGAGCTGCGCAAGTTCCTATCCGAGACGCAGCGTCAGTTCGCGGCTCGCCGCCAGCAGCAGCTCAACCTCTTCTACCAGGACATCGCCGAAGTGGTGAACGAGATCTCCGAGGAGCGTAGCGCTACCTTGGTCATCGACATCACCGCTCGCGCTGGAGATGGCCGCGCCCCGGTTCTCTACACCGACGGTTCCTACGACATCACTCCTGAAGTGATCACTCGCATCAACGCGACCAAGGGCATGGAAGAGGAAGCCGCCGAATAGGGCGTTCCTTTCCATGTAGATTACACTTTCTAGCCCTGCCTTTCTGGCGGGGCTTTTCTATTTTCAAGCGGATTGCCTCCGGAAGCCTTGGCGCTCACGCTCAATCTCCTTTTCAAAGTCACACGCATGGACGTTTCTCTGTCTCTCAACACCATCTTGGATCGCGTCACCTACAGCTCCTACGAAGGCGAGCTCGGGGTGCGAGCCATCACGGGAGTTTCCTCGCTCACGGAAGCCCAGACGGGCGAGGCCTGTTTCGTCTCCTCCAACAAGTACGCCCGGGAATTGGAAGCCAGCAAGGCCTCCTTGGTCATCCTAGGCGAGGATGTCGAAGCCAGCCCCAAGGAGGGGCAGCTGTTTCTGCGAGTGGAGCATCCCTCCATCGAAATCGCCAAGCTTTGCGAGCTCATCGAACGTGCTATGTGGGTGAAGCCGGCTCCGGGAATACACCGCATGGCGGAGATCGCGGACTCGGCGGAGATCGATCCGAGCGCCAGCATCGCCGCGTTTGTGACCATCGGCGAGGGGGCCGTGGTGGGCCCGAGATGCGTCATCGGATCCGGATCTCGCATCGGCGAGAACTGTCGGCTCGGCGAGGATTGCTGGCTGGGAGCCAACGTCTCGATCGAACGCGATTCCGTATTGGGAAAACGAGTACGAATCCATGCGTCTACCGTGATTGGAGCGGACGGTTTCGGGTACGAGTTCGAGGCCGGGCGCCATCGCAAGGTGCCGCAGATCGGATCGGTGCTGATCGGAGACGACGTAGAGATCGGAGCAAACACCACCATCGATCGCGGCCGCTTTGGTCCGACGCGAATCGGGGAGGGCACCAAGATCGACAATCTGGTGCAGGTCGGCCACAACTGCGACATCGGCAAGCACTGCATCCTCTGCGCCCAGGTAGGGCTCGCTGGCAGCACCACGTTGGGCAACTACGTGGTCATGGGCGCCCGCTCGGGAGCGGCAGGACACCTCACCATAGGCGACGGGGCTCAGCTGTCGGGCGAATGCGTGGCCTACGCGGATGTGCAGGGGGGCGGCAAATACGGCGGCTCGCCGGCAGTGTCGCTCATCGCCCATCAGCGCATCACAGTGTTGAGGCGTCGCCTGCCCGATTTGTTCAGGCGCCTCAAGCGAGTGGAAGCCCAACTGCTCCAGGATTAGGCCATTTCGTTCTGTGCATGCGGCGTGGCTCTGCTACAAACGCGCTTCCTTCCTCTTCTCTCCAATCCACACACTTACCAAAACGCCATGCGAGCGGATAACCTGAAGATCATAGCTGGAAATTCGAATCGGCAGCTCGCCGACGACATTTGCCAATTCGTGGGGGTCCCTCTCACCGACGCCACCGTAACGAGTTTCCCCGACGGAGAATCCTTTGTCAGGATCAACGAGAACGTGCGCGGACAGGACGTCTTTCTCATCCAGTCCAGCTGCCCACCGGTGAACAACAACCTGATCGAGCTGCTCATCATGATCGACGCGGCTCGTCGGGCCTCTGCGGCTCGCATCACGGCGGTGATCCCCTTCTATGGGTACGCTCGGCAGGATCGAAAGGACCAGCCGCGCGTTCCCATCACTGCCAAGCTGGTGGCGAAC
Organism: Pelagicoccus sp. SDUM812003; assembly: GCF_031127815.1. Classification (NCBI taxonomy): domain Bacteria; kingdom Pseudomonadati; phylum Verrucomicrobiota; class Opitutia; order Puniceicoccales; family Pelagicoccaceae; genus Pelagicoccus; species Pelagicoccus sp. SDUM812003. The sequence goes on from NZ_JARXHY010000007.1 coordinate 159,612, forward strand.
CTTCTGACTTCTGCGGGCGCCAACCGCGTGCTGGCCGTCGACCTCCACGCCGGACAGATCCAGGGCTTCTTCGATATCCCGGTCGATCATCTGCTGGCCTTCCCGGTGCTCTACGAATACATCTCCAAGTTGGATTTGAAGAATCTGGTGGTCATGTCGCCCGACGTGGGCGGCGTGAAGATGGCCGACGCCTACGCCCGCATGCTTAAGAGCGGTCTGGGCTTCGTGGCCAAGAAACGGCACAGCGCTACCCAGGTCGAGGCCACGAGCATCGTGGGCGATGTCAAGGACTGCGACGTGCTGCTGATCGATGACATGACGGAGACCGCGGGCACGATTTGCGCTGCCGCGAAACTGATCAAACGCCAGGGCGCTAGCCGCATTTTCGCCGCGGTGACGCATGCGAATCTGCAGGACATGGCCTACGAGCGCCTGAAGGACGGCCCGATCGACGAGCTGATCGTCACCGACACGATCCCGGTGGATACTCGCGGTCTGCCCATCAAGGTGTTGAGCGTGGCCAAGCTGCTCGGCGAAGCCATCATCCGCATCAACAACAACGAGAGCGTGACCAGCCTCTTTCGCGTGAAGGGCTTCTAAGCGCCCTTTCTTTTGTCTGGAAAGCCATTGCCGCAGTCGCTGACCGCGGCCGAAAGCGTGCCCGGAGGTCCCGCTCCACCTTCTACAAAGTCGTTTGGGCCTGCGAGCAACGGTCGCGGCTAAAGCGTTTGAGAGGTGGAACGCGACCTCCGGGCGCGTTTGAAACTCTCACTCCGGGCTTTGGTTTCTTGTCCCGGCGCGATCAAGGGTTAGGGTTGAAGCGTTACTCCTATCATGTTTCTCAGCCCCACCATCCGACTGTTTCGCTTCACGTTCATTTTCGTTCCGATGGCTCTACTGGCTGAGCCGTCGAGCCCGTCGAAGGTGGACGAGCTGGTGCGGATCGATCCAACCCCACTGGATCGGGACCAGTCCGAGTTTGTCGTCAGCTACGCTGCGGCCTTGCGAACGGCGCGTCCCTCCGTGGTGAGCGTTTACGCGGAGTCGCTTCGGGACCAAAGCGTTGATCAGGAATCCCTCTTGGAGCAGTTGTTCGGAAACGCTCCGGAGGTCGAGGCGCTGCCGCGACTTGGCATCGGCTCAGGAGTGATTGTTTCAAAAAACGGATACATTATAACCAACGAGCATGTGATCAGCCGAGCTGACGAGATTCGAGTGCAGCTGGATGATCTTCGCGTGTTCGAAGCGACTTTGGTAGGAGCGGATCCCCGCACCGATATCGCGGTCCTCAAGATCGATGAGGACGATCTGCCGCATGCGACCTTGGCCGATAGCGACTTGCTGGAAGTGGGAGATGTGGTGTTCGCCATTGGCAATCCGCTAGGCGTGGGGAAAACCGTCACCATGGGTATTGTATCCGCTTTGAAACGACAGCAGATGGGCGTCATCCAGGGCGGTTTCGAGAGCTTCATCCAAACCGACGCTCCCATCAACACTGGAAACTCCGGTGGGGCATTGGTGGATGCTTACGGTCGGGTGGTCGGCATCAATACCTTGATTCAGACCGATGGGCTTTCTGGTGGAAGCATCGGCATCGGATTTGCGGTACCAGCGAATCTGGCCTACTCCGTGATGACGGATCTGATCGAGGTCGGCTCGGTGATGCGCGGATTTCTCGGGGTGGGCATCGAGCCTTTGAGCGAACTGCAAGCGGACCTGATCGGCGTGGAGAGCCTGAAGGGCGCTTTGGTGAATCAGGTCAATCGAGGCACCCCCGCGGAAGCTGCCGGGATCGAAGTGGGCGATTTGATCGTGTCCGTGGACGGCGCCGAAATCCTATCGCCTAGCGATCTGCGGGTGACCATCGCCCAGAAGAAGCCGGGCGACGAGGTATCGGTGATCGTGATACGAGATGGCGAGAGACTGAGCTTGCTCGCGCGCCTCGTTCAACGAGACGGCGAGATCGCGTCGCGAGAGGAGCCGCGCGCTCCGCGCATCGAAACGGTCGAGCCGGAGGTGCCGGTCGAGCTGGAGGGCGTGTCGCTTGGAGAGTTGGACGATGAAGCGCGCAAGCGTTTCGACTTAGACGAGCACTTGGAGGGAGTGGTGGTTTTCTCTGTTGACCCGAACAGTCCCTTCGCGGAAGCCTTGCCGGAGGGGATGGTGATCCAAAAGGTGAACGGCCGTAAAGTGGCGACTCCGGAAGACGTCTCTTTCGCCCTGAAGAGGGATGGGAAAAACAGCCTTTTGGTCGCGTACCTGGGAGTCTATCGCTGGATCGGCGTCGAAGTCTCCGAAGGGCAGTGAGGCTCTGCTCCACTGCGCCGCGCGAAAAGGGGCGCGAAAAAAGCCGCGACTTGCGAGAGCCACGGCTTTGGTAGGTCGGATCGCTTTCTCGAGCGTTTAAGCGGGCGCCGTTTCCGGGCTGCGGGTTTTGACGAAGTCGACGATGGCTTCCGGTTCGTCGACCTTGGCCCAAACCAGACGCAGAAATTCGGCCGGGTGGATGTCATGGGTTTGCAGGAAATGGCGGTCGCCGCCGCAGCAGTACATGATGTCCTCGCAAAGCTCCCCGCGCAGTTTGCCGATGGCCTTTTGAATGATGCGCGGAAGCCAGACGATCCCGTCCATTTCCGCGTCCTTGGGTGGCAGCTCCGACGCATCGATGGTTTTTCCCGAGCGCTTCCCGTTTTGCATGTGCAGGAAGTAGTCTCGGCGAGCCTGCTCGATGGACTGGGCGATTTCGTAGGAAGGCTCGCCCCCGGTGGCCTGATCCTCTCCGTAGTCGAAGAAGTCCTGCACGCGCCAGCCATTCGCTTTGATGAAGGCCAACTCCTCGGCGTCGAACCAGCTTGCTTTGTTGGTGTTTCCCGAGCGGTAGAGCTCGACTGATTTCTGGTACAGTTTCTTGAAGCGGTCTTGGTAGTGGTAGTGGGTCATAGAGGCTAAACACTCTGCGAAATCTCGTTTTTTACGAGCTTTTGCAGGCTTTTGTTGAAAGTCGAATTTCCAGAGTCTCGCTGCGGGCAAAAAACTCTCAGCCTGTGGAATCAGGGACTGAGAGCTCACTCTTCGTGAGTCGTCGAAGGTTGGGCTCGACCGCCGGGCGAGCCGGTTCGAATCGCTGCGGCGTGCCCGGCGGTCACGCCCTACCTCTGCCCGGCGGTCACGCCCTACCTCTGCCCGGCGGTCACGCCCTACCTTGCTTTTGGGAGCGGCGGTTGCGGCGGGCTTTCTTGGTGGGGGTTGGCTTCCGCTTGGGCGGTGCCTCGCGGGCCTTTTTAGCGGCCTTTTTGGCCGGCTTCTTTCGTGAGACTGACCTGCGAGAGGGCGCTTTGCTGGAGGCGCTTTTGGCGTCTCGCGGCGCAACCCGCGATTCGAAGCGAGCGCTCACCAATGGCGATTCCTTGTCGCGCGGTTTCAAGTCCTTTTCCGAAATACGGAAGTCCACTTGACGCTTGAATCGGTCCACTCGGTGCACCATCACCGGAATGCTATGCCCGAGGCCGTAGACCCGCTTGTTTCGTCGGCCTACGAGGGCTGAGCCGCTCGGGTTGATGCGGTAGAGGTCGTCCTTGAGCGTCGAGATGTGCACCATGCCGAAGGCGTTGGACTCGGTCAGTTCGATGAACATGCCGTGGTTGCGCACTTCGGTGATGATGGCGTCGAAGACGGTGGGCTGCTTCTTTTCCAGCTCGCGTTCGAAGAACTCCAACAGCTTCACCTTGATGGACTCGCGTTCGGCCTCGGTGCTGTTGACCTCGGTGTGGCTGAGGTGTTCGGCGACCGAGGCGGCGGCGGATGCGTTGTAGCGCGCGGCTTTGCCTTCGAGCGGTTTCTGGCCGCCGACCTTCACGAGGAAGGTTTCGAAGACGCGATGCACCACGAGGTCGGAGTATCGACGGATTGGAGACGTGAAATGCGTGTAGTCGTTCTTGCACAGTCCGTAGTGGCCGTCTGGAGACGACTTGTAGCAAGCCTTCTTCAGGGAGCGCAGCACCTGGGTGCGCAGCAGGCGACCTTGCGGATGGTCTTTGAGGACTTCCAGCAGCTTGATGAGATCGTTTCGGTTGTTGAGGTCGGCCGTCTCGATGCCCCAGGTTCCCATGTACTGGCGTAGCTCGTTGAGGCGCTCTTCGTCCGGATCCTCATGCACGCGATAGATGCAGGGCAGATTGTTACGCTTCATATCGCGAGCCACGCATTCGTTGGCCAGCAGCATGAACTCCTCGATCAGCTGGTGGCTCTCGTCGTTGACGATTTTCTCCAAGCGATCCGCGTATCCATTTTCGTCTACGAAGATCTTGGTCTCTTCCATATCGAGGTTGAGGCTGCCTTTCTTGAAGCGGTCCTCTCGCAGCTTGGAGGCGATGCTCCAGAGGTCGCGCACGCTTTTCTGCAGTTTCAACAGCTCCTTGTTGCTCAGCGAATTCAGGGCGCGTCCGGTCGCTCCGGTTTGGTGGGCGGGCGGAAGTTTGAGGTCTCGGGCCGCTTGCAAATCGTCGTTTTTCAGCAGGCAATAGGCTTGCTTGTAGGTCAGGCGTTTGTCGCTGCGGATGACGGAGTTGGCGTAGTCGATCTGGGTGACGGCCTTCTTCCTGTCGAAGGTCACGAAAACCGATTTGGTGAGGCGGTCCTCATCCTCCACCAAGCTGCAGATGCCGTTGGAGAGGGCGTGCGGCAGCATGGGAATGACGGTGCCGACCAGATAGGTGGAGTTGCCGCGATTGTGGGCTTCCTTGTCGAGGGCGGTGCCGGGCTTCACGTAGCTAGCGACGTCCGCGATATGGATGCCGATGCGTATGGTGTCCTTGCTCGGATATTCGAGGGACAGGGCGTCGTCGAAATCCTTGGCGTCGTCCGGGTCGATGGTGAAGGTGAAGACCTCGCGAAGATCGTGGCGTCCGCGTAGTTGGTTTTTGGTGACTTTCGGAGAAATCGCTTTCGCTTCCTCGATGACCTTAGGCGGGAATTCCGGATCGAGATTGTATTTGTGCAGGATGGCCATGAGCTCGGCTTGCGGCTCGTGGGTCTTGCCTAGGTTGAGGATGATCTCGCCCTCCGGATTGACGTGCCGCTGCTCCCATTCGTGCAGCTTGACCACGACCTTGCTGCCGACTTCCGGCGTCGGGTCGACTTTCGCCTGTTCGGGATCCGGGACGTAGATGTCGTGGATGATGCGCGGATCGTCAGGCGCGACGTAATGGAAGAAGCGCGTCTTGCAGAGCGTGCCCACGATGGTCTCTCGGGCTCTCTCCTGGATTCGGATCACGCGGCCTTGCGGGGCGTCGCTGCGATTGCGCGGCTGGGAGGCTTTTTTGCGATCCCAGACCGTGCGCTTGGGCGGGATGCGATCGTCGAGGCGCACCACTACGCGATCGCCATGCATGGCCACGCCGGTATCTTCGGCCCGCACCTCGATGGCTTTCTGCTGTTCGTCGCTGGTGGGCTTGGGGTCGGGGATGAGGATGGCGGATCCGGTCTGGCGAAACTTGATGACGCCGGTCACTAGATCCACGTCCTTGGGCAGGCAGAAGCGGTCGCCCTTGATGCGGATGATGTCCCCTTCGGCGAGAAGGAGACGCATTTCGTAGTCGAGTTTGCGGCGTTCTTTTTTGCCGAGTTTCAGTTCGGTGGAGAGTCCATGCTTGTCGAGCGCGGCGTAGTCCGGCGTCTGCATGAGGGCGATAATTCGTTCCCTGAGTTTCTTCATGTGATAAACCGCCCGATAACTTGCAAGGGCGGGAGAATGTTGTTGGATTTGATTTTCTAATCCCTAGACCAGAGTGATCTATGAAAGTCGTTCATGCAGCAAGCGAGATGTTCCCCTTCGTGAAGACCGGAGGATTAGCGGATGTTTGCGGGTCGTTATTCAAGTCGTTGGCTAGTGTAGGTCACGAAGTCTCGTTTTTCCTTCCTGGATATCGAAAGATTCTGGAATCCAAAGAGTTCGAAAAGGCGAAGCTCAAGGTCGTGCTGCAGGTGGAACTGGGAGAACAGTACCTGCGAGGCGAGGTGTGGGAGCTTTCCCTGGGGCGGCGCCAGACGCTATACATCATCCGCCGCGACGAGTTCTTCGATCGTACCAACCTTTACGGTACGCGGGAGCGTGACTATGACGACAACGATCGGCGCTACATCTACTTTTGCAAGGCTGTAGTTCAGGCCATGCGCTTGCTGGGGATCAAGGCCGACATCCTGCACTGCCACGACTGGCAAGCGGGGCTGCTGCCGCTTTTCCTGAGAATGGAGGAGCAGGCCAATAGCATTTCCCTCGCTCTCAAAACCTTTTTCTCCATCCACAACCTGGCGTTTCAGGGACTCTTCCCGCAGCCGTCCTTCGAGCTCACCAACTTGCCGGACGAGTTCAACGCCATCGATGGGCTGGAGTTCTACAAGCAGATCAGCATGATCAAGGGCGGCATCTTCTTCGCCGACAAGATCATGACGGTGAGCCAGAACTACGCTCGCGAGATCCTCACTCCGCGCTTCGGATGCGGGCTGGAGGGAGCGCTCAAGGTGCGGGAGGACGACCTGGTGGGCATCGCTAACGGCATCGACACCGAGGTCTGGAACCCGAAAACCGATCCGTGTCTTCCGTTTCACTACAGCGCCAAGGACTTGAGCGGAAAAGCCAAGTGCAAGGCAGCCCTGCTGGAAAAGCTCGGCCTGCCGGTCGACGCGTCCCCGGTCTTCGGCATGGTTTGCCGTTTGACCGAGCAGAAAGGCTTGGACCTGCTGCTGCGGCAGCTGAATTTCTTCGCCAAGGAGGACTGCAAGCTGGTGCTGCTCGGAAAGGGGGATCCCGACTACGAAAAGGCTCTCAAGCGCTGGGCCAAGGCCCACCCGAACAAGGTCGGCTTAAGCATCCAGTTGGACGAGGCGATGTCGCACTTGGTGGAGGCGGGCAGCGATTTCTTCCTGATGCCGTCCATCTTCGAACCCTGCGGCCTCAACCAGATGTACAGCCAGCGCTACGGCACGGTCCCTCTGGTCTCCGGTGTGGGAGGCCTCAAGGATACGGTGATCGACATCGTCGAGGATCCGGAGTCCGGCACCGGCATCGTTTTCGAGCCAAACGACGTGGCGTTTCGCGGGGCCTTGAGAGCGGCCCTCAAGCTTTTTGCTGACAAGAAACGCATGGCCAAGGTGATCGCGAACGGCATGGGGCGCGACTTCTCCTGGAAGCGTGTAACCGCCGAGTACGAAGCGCTTTATAGGGATTCCATTTGAGGCCCATCGCTTGGCCGGGCACGTGTGGCTTGCCGTTGAAGTACTTCGTAAGCTGCTGGCTGGCAGGGTGTTGCTTTTCGAATTCGCTTGTTTGACGCGGGCGAATCCGTGAAGCTCGCCTCATGCCGAATCCAAGTTGCGTGATCGTCTGGTTCCGTAAGGACCTGCGCCTGTCCGACAATCCAGCGCTCGCCAAGGCAGGGGAATCCGGGCTCCCGGTGCTGCCGCTCTTCATTCTCGATGAGGAAGGCGAGGGCGAATGGCCGGACGGCGCAGCGAGCCGTTGGTGGCTGCATCATTCGCTGGCTCGCCTAGGCGAGCAGCTGGAGTCGCTTGGCTCGCGCTTGATTCTGCGCCGCGGTTCCTCTTGGCAGGTTCTGAGTGACCTGGTCGAGAGCGAAGCTGCGGTGGAAGTGTATTGGAATCGTCGCTACGAGCCAGCCATTGTGGATCGCGATACCGAAATCAAGAAACGTTTGGCCGACATCGGGGCGCAAGGTCGGAGCTTCAATGGAAGCCTGCTGCATTCGCCTCCCCAGATCGCCAACAAGTCCGGCTCTCCCTTCAAGGTCTTCACCCCGTTCTGGAAGCATTTGAAGCCGCGCTCGGTGCGCCAGCTCTCGGATGCCCCGAAGACGCTCGAGGCGCCGCAGAAATGGCCCCAATCCGATCCGTTGGAGGCCTTCGATCTCCTGCCGGAAATCCCTTGGGACGAAGCCTTTTACGATCATTGGACGCCTGGAGAGAAGGGAGCTCGCGAGCGCTTGTCGATGTTTGCGAAGCAAGGACTGGCGCGTTACGACGACCAACGCGATCTGCCTGCGGAGGACGGAGTGTCGCGACTCTCGCCGCATTTGCATTTCGGCGAGATCTCGCCGGTGCAGCTTTGGCGCGAGCTGGAAAGCGACGAGGCTGAGCCCTACCTGCGACAGATCGTCTGGCGGGAGTTCGCTCACCATCTGCTGTTCCATTTTCCGGATACGCCGAGCAAGCCGCTGCGGCCGGAGTTCGAGGACTTCCCGTGGAAAAAGAACCAGAAGGCCCTGCGGGCTTGGAAAAAGGGGCAAACCGGCTACCCGATCGTGGACGCCGGCATGCGGCAGCTGTGGACCACTGGCTGGATGCACAATCGCGTGCGCATGATCGCGTCCTCGTTTTTGGTGAAGCACCTGCTCATCCCGTGGCAGGAGGGCGCTGCGTGGTTTTGGGACACTTTGGTCGACGCGGACTTGGCTAACAACACTATGGGCTGGCAATGGATCGGTGGCTGCGGGGCGGACGCTGCCCCGTACTTTCGTATTTTCAATCCCATTACGCAGGGGCAGCGATTCGACTCGGAAGGCGAATACGTTCGAAGATGGGTTCCCGAACTTGCGAAACTGCCGAACAAGTATCTGTTTGCTCCATGGGAAGCTTCGGAGGAAGAGTTGGAATCTGCGAACGTGACGTTAGGCGAAACCTATCCACGTCCCATCGTCGGACATGCGGAGGGGCGCCAGGCCGCGCTCGATGCCTATCAGCGCATGAAGGAAAAGAAGGAGGAGGCTTCCTAGGATGAGCTCTGGGGTTCAAACGTTTCGCAAGCAAAGCGAGGTCGCTCTGTCGGCCAAGGAGCTCTTCGCCTGGCATGGGCGTCCCGGAGCCTTCTTGCGCCTGAGCCCGCCCTGGGAAAAGGTGGAGCTGCTGCGCGAGGACGAAGGTCTGGGGGTGGGCAAGCGTATCGAGATCTCCTTAAAGACGCCTTTTGGCAGGCGGTCTTGGAAAGGGGAGCACGTCGAATGCGAAAACGGTAGCCATTTTGTCGATACGCAGGTTCAAGGTCCGTTTCGTTCCTGGAACCACCGGCACCGATTCGAATGGATCAACGATACCCGTTGTCGCATGTCGGACGAGATTGAATACGAACTGCCGCTTGGAGGCTTGGGCCGTGGCGTCGCTGGTTCGATGGTTCGCGAAAAGCTGGAGCGGATGTTCGAATACCGCCATCAGCTGATCGCTTCCGATGTCGCCTTTCGCAAAGCCGCGCCGGCCACCGGGTCGCTTCGCGTGCTGGTCGCCGGCGGCAGCGGCTTTCTCGGGCAGCAGCTGATCGCCTTCCTCGGCACGCAAGGCCATCGGGTGCAGACGCTGACGCGCCATCCGAAAAAGCCGGGCGATATCCGTTGGGATCCGGCGAAAGGGGAGATCGAGCTGGCGCGGCTGGAAGGCTTCGACGCGGTGATTTCCTTGATGGGGCAGTCGCTTTTTTCGGGACGTTGGTCGGAGGAGCGAAAGCAGGGGCTTTGGAAGAGCCGCGTGGACGCCACCCAGTTTCTGATCACTGCGCTCACCCGCTTGGAAAGTCCGCCCAATCGCTTCCTCGGCGGGTCGGCCGTCGGTTTCTACGGCCAGAAAAGCGATGGCCTGGTGGATGAGTCTGCGAAACGGGGTGCCGGTTTCTTGGCCGACCTCTGCGACGCGTGGGAAGCTGCCGCCTACCGGGCCGAAAGCTTGGGCTGTCGGGTCGCCTTGCTGCGCACCGGAGTGGTGCTCGATCCCCGCGGTGGAGCCCTCGCTCAGATGTTGCCAGCCTTTCGACTCGGACTTGGCGGGCCGCTGGGCGATGGCCAGCAAGGGTTCCCTTGGATCGCATTGGAAGATTGGGTGAAAGGCGTGACGTGGACTTTGTTGCAGCCGAAACTCCATGGCCCGGTCAACCTGACCGCCCCGGAAACGCTGAGCCAAGGGGCGTTCGCTCGCAAGCTCGGGGCGCGTCTCAGGCGACCCGCGATCCTGCCCGCACCGCAGTTCGCCCTGCGCGGCGCCCTTGGCCAAATGGCCGATGAGCTTCTGCTGAGCGATTTGCAGATCTATCCGCGCGCCTTGGAAAACAGCAAGTACCCTTTCCAGCTGCCCAAGCTCGACGACGCCCTAGCGTTTTCCCTGGCCTGAGGAATCGCTGCCTCCGTTTTCCCAGGCCAGTCGTCTATTAGATTAACGCATTCCGTAGTCGACCCTGCGAGGCGGATCGCTTAGCGTTTAATCCCGTCTTCAACTAATCTTGACTAAGTAGAGTAAGAAACCCAAATATACGCTCACTATGGCAAAAGCATTCCCTAACATAATCGCCGCGATCGGCAACACCCCGCTCATCAAGCTGAACCGTCTCACAGAGGGTTTGGCTGCTGACGTTTACGTGAAGTGCGAGTTCTTCAACCCGCTCTCCAGCGTGAAGGATCGTATCGGTCGCGCCATGATCGAGGCCGCCGAGAAGGAAGGAAAGCTCGGTCCGGACAGCATCATCGTGGAGCCGACTTCCGGAAACACGGGCATCGCGCTGGCTTTCGTGGCTGCCGCCAAGGGCTATCGCTTGGTGCTGACCATGCCGGAAACCATGTCCATGGAGCGTCGGGTGCTGCTTCGCATGTTGGGAGCCGAACTGGTGCTCACCCCGGGCCCTAAGGGTATGCCGGGCGCCATCGCTCGCGCCCAGGAGCTGCTCGAAGAGTATGGCGAGAAGGCGTTCATGCCGCAGCAGTTCGAGAATCCGGCCAATCCGGAGGTGCATCGCCAGACCACCGCGGAGGAGATCTGGGAAGCGACTGAAGGCAAGATCGACGCCTTCGTGGCTGGCGTGGGCACAGGTGGCACCATCACTGGGGTCTCCGAGGTCATCAAGAGCCGCAAGGAATTGTTCACCGTCGCAGTCGAGCCGACTAACAGCCCGGTGATTTCTGGTGGTCAGCCAGGTCCGCACAAGATCCAAGGCATCGGGGCCGGTTTCATCCCCAAGAACTGCAACAAGGATATCATCGACGACGTCATCACCGTGACCAACGAAGACGCGTTCCAAACCGCTCAGGACCTCGCCCTCAAGGAAGGCATCTGTGGCGGCATCTCCTCCGGAGCCAACGTATGGGCGGCCTTGCAGCTGGCCAAGCGTCCGGAAATGGCTGGCAAGACCATCGTCACGGTGGCCTGCAGCTGCGGCGAGCGCTACATCAGCACTCCATTGGGCGAAAAGGCCCGAGCCGAAACGACCGGAGCAACCGCTTAGCGTTCGGGCCGAGCGATCTCCAGCTGATCGACCGTTTTTTAGCGGGCCTCCCTTCGCCGGGGAGGCCCCTTTTCATTTGTATCGACCCACGGGCGCGCCGGGGCGTCTCCGAGCGCCGACGGCCGCAACTGTTGATTGCGACGTTGCAAATAACAGTTGCTCTGGAGGCGATCGCCTTTTTGGGGTGGCGCCTGGGGCGAGTGGGCTTAGGTTTAAGAGGTTACCCTTATGTTGCCTCGTTTGTTCAGCCGTTGTTTCGAAGCCTTCACCGCGGCCGCCTTTCCGTCCCAGTGCGTGGAATGCGGCGGATTGGTGGAGGCGCGGAGCGACTTTGCCAGCGTCTGCGTCGCGTGCTGCGATCGCGTCCAGTTGGTGCGGGAGCCGAAGTGCCTGACCTGCGGATTTCCGTTTTTCGGCGAGACGGAGTCGAAGGCGGGCTGCATGCATTGCGAGCACCTGAGCCCGGTCTTTGGGCAAGGCTGGTCGGTGTCGCTGTTTCGCGGCCCGGTGCGGCATCTGATTCACGAGTTGAAGTATGAGCGGGGATTCTGGGCCTTGCGCGACATCGCTGCCATGGCCCGCCTGGGGCCAGGATTGCGGGAGTTCGTCGGCGACGCGATTCTGCTGCCGGTGCCGTTGCACGCTCGTAAAATGAGGGAGCGGGGCTACAACCAGAGCGAGTTGATCGTTCGCGAGCTGGCGAAGGTGTTTCCGGACAGCGAGATGGGGGACGTCTTGGAGCGGCGCGTGGATACCGTTTCGCAGACGCGGTTCAACCGGCGCGAGCGGGTGCGCAACCTGAAAAATGCCTTTTCATTGCGCCGAAACCGTGCCATACAGCCCGGCCGACGCTATGTTATCGTCGATGACGTTTTTACGACAGGCTCGACGCTCAATGCCTGCGCTCACGCGCTGGAGCAGGCGGGGGCCGGTCGCATAGATGTCTTGACTATCGGGCATGGCTAGACCTGATCCCAAGCGATTTTTCAACTAGAAGGCTCTGACAATGGCACTCTTTCAAAAACCGAAGTACTCGACCGTAATCGTCAAAAAGAAGGACATTCCGCAGGGGATGTGGAAGAAGTGCCCGGTTTCCGGCGAGATCATCTACAACAAGGAACTGGAGCAGAACCAGAACGTGGTGCCCAAGAGCGGCTACCATTTTCCCATCACTGCCCGCAAGCGCATCCAGAGTCTGCTTGACGAGAATAGCTTCAAGGAGGAGGACCGCGATCTCATGCCGGGCGATGCTCTGGAGTTCGTGGATTCCAAGCCCTATCCGGAGCGCGTGGCTCAGTATCAGAAGAAGACCGGCGAAAAGGAGTCGCTCATCAGCGGTCTGGGCAAGATCCAGGGGATCCCGGTTTCCATCGCGGTGTTCGATTTCCAGTTCAGCGGCGGTTCTCTGGGTTCGGTCGCCGGGGAGAAGATCACGCGAGCCATCGAGCGGGCCATCAAAAACAAGATCCCGTGCATTGTGATTTCCGCCTCTGGCGGCGCTCGCATGCAGGAGGGCATCCTCAGTCTGATGCAGATGGCCAAGACCAGCGCGGCGCTCAGTCGGCTTTCGGCGGCCCGGCTGCCATTCATATCGATCCTCACCGATCCGACCGCGGGTGGAGTGACGGCGAGTTTCGCTACGTTGGGCGACGTCATCTTGGCCGAGCCGGGCGCTCGCATCTGTTTCGCAGGGGCTCGGGTGATCAAGGAGACCACCAACGCGGAGCTGCCGGAAGGCTTCCAGTCCGCGGAATTCCTGTTTCAGCGTGGACTCATCGATCAGATCGTGCCTCGCACCGAGATGCGGGCCCGACTGCACGAGCTGCTGGCTGCTCTTTACCTGAAAAAAGAGCCAGAGTCCGCATAACGTAAGGAAGCGGGAGCGCCGCGGCCCTCCCGTCGAACGCCATGCCTGATCTCAGCTCCTACGAGGCAGCCCGCGAATGGTTGTATTCGCTCAAGAATGCGGGGTCGAAATACGGAATCGACCGTATGGAACGTTTCGCGGATGCGCTTGGGCAGCCGCAGCGCAGCTTTCCGTCAATCCACGTCGCTGGCACCAACGGGAAGGGGTCGACCTGCGCCATGTTGGAGCAGGTGTTTCGCGACCAAGGGTTCAAAACGGGGCTTTCGACGTCGCCGCACCTGGTTCGGCAGGGCGAGCGCATTCAGGTGAACCGCCGCATCCTCAGCGAGGAGGCGATTCTGGATTTCGTGCGCGAACTGGCTCCCTTGGCGAGCGCGATTGCCCAGCCTGATGCGGAGTTGCACCCGAGTTTCTTCGAGTTCATGACGGCCATGGCGTTTCTGCGTTTTCAGCGTGAAGCGGTGGACATCGCCTTGGTGGAGGTGGGGCTCGGCGGGCGGCTGGACGCGACCAACGTTTTGGTGCCGGAGTGCAGCGTGATCACTTCCATCGGATTGGACCACTGCGAAATCCTAGGAGACTCCCACGCCGCGATCGCTCGGGAGAAGGGCGGCATCATCAAGCCTGGCGTGCCCGTGGTGGCGGGGCTGCTGCCGGAGGACGCCATGGCGGAAGTGCGAAGCATTTGCCGCGAGCGCGGCTGCGAGCTCATCACGGTAGCGGAGCGTTTCGGCGAGGATTTGGAAAGCTTTCCTCGGACCAATCTGTACGGACGCTACCAGCGCATCAACGCCGCCATTGCCATGACGGTGGTGGAGGCGATGGCGGGGCGTTTCGGCTTGGACCGCGCGACCGCCGAAGCCAGCTTGGCCTCCGTTTCCTGGCCCGGTCGCTGGGAAGAGCGGCAGCTGCGGCATCGGAAGATCGTTTTCGATGTCTCGCACAATTCCGAAGGAGCGCGTTGGCTGGACGACAACTTGGCCGATTTGGTCGAGCGCAGCGGCGGAGCTAAGCCTGACGTGGTGATGGGCGTGATGGGCGGCTATCGAGCCAGCAGCCTGGTGCCGGTGGCGGCGAAGTGGGCCCGCAGCATCACCTTCGTGGTGCCCCAGCAGAGTCGAGCCTGTTCGCTGGAGGAGCTAGCGTCGTTCGTGCCCGACGATTTCGAGGGGGCGGTGGAGCGGGGCGAGATCGCTCGGATCTTTCCGTCGAAAGGCGTCTGCTCCCTCGATCAGCACGGAGCCCCTCCTCTGGTGGTCACGGGTTCGATCTACCTGATCGGCGAGATTTGGGATCGGTTTCTGGAAGAGAGCCCGCTTGGGCAAGGCGCGTTGCAGGATTTCTAAGGGCCCGGCGGAGACAGGCGAGAGCGCGAAACGCACCTGTCCGATTTCGGGGGCTTCCCTCTGCGATGGCGATTTTTCGGATCGATTTTTGAAAACACTATTGACAGACGGGTCCGAACTTGGATTTTCGGGGGCCTTTCCAATTCATGCCTCTCTAGCTCAATCGGTAGAGCAGTTGACTCTTAATCAATTGGTTCGGGGTTCGAGTCCCCGGGGGGGTACCAATTTCCTAAAGGTGCACGGTCCCGCGCCGTTATCAGACAAAGCCACGCCGGCGTAGCTCAATTGGTAGAGCAACTGATTTGTAATCAGTAGGTTGCGGGTTCGAGTCCCATCGCCGGCTCCATTTTCCAAAAACCGCTTTCCGCGAGAAGGCGGTTTTTTCGTATCGGCTGGCCGCGACGAACAGGGCGGCTCGCCCGAGCGAAACCTGACCGGAATCGCGGCGGCCATCGAGCTCGCCGACGCCTGCCGAAAATTCCCGTCTTTCCCCTTTACACAGGGGGGCTTTTGTATCTTTGTCTTCGGTTTCTTCAAAGTCATGCAAAAGACCAAGAAATCCATAGCAAAGCGCTTCAAGCTTACCGGCAACGGCAAGCTCCGTCGTCGCTCACCTGGCCAGCGTCACCATCTGCACCAGAAGAGCACCAAGCAGAAGCGTAACCTCAACAGGGACAAGTCCGTCTCCGACGGCCGTCAGGCAGACCTCATGCGCGGTCTTCCCCACGGTCTCTAAGACCCTGTTACGACGAGAATTATTTCGATTGGGTAAATACTTAGTAGGCGACCTAACGAAATCGAGCACTAGAAAGATCACCAAACATGCCTAGAGCAACAAACGCACCCGCATACAACAAGCGTCGCAAGAAGATGCTGAAGCAAGCCAAGGGCTACTTCGGCAACAAGTCGCGACTCTACCGCTACGCGAAGGAAGCAGTGGCCCACGCCCTGCAGTACGCCTATCGCGACCGCCGCGCCAAGAAACGCACCTGGCGCCAACTCTGGATCGTCCGCATCAACGCCGCTTGCCGCGCGGAAGGCATCAGCTACAGCCGATTTACCGAGGGCCTCAAGGCTGCGGAAGTCGTGCTCGATCGCAAGATCCTCGCTGATCTCGCTGTGAACGATCCCGTCGCGTTCAAGGGACTGGTCGAAAAGGCCAAGGACGCCCTGAAGGCGAAGGCAGCCGCCTAGAGCGGGCTCGTTCCACACGACATTCCGAAGCTCGCTAAAAAGAGCTCGGACATCTAAATTTAGCCTTTCATCAAAAGGAGTTCGGGTATCTGCTCGAACTCCTTTTTTTCATTTTCGACCCACTTGTTGGGCGGATCCAAGATCCGCCGTCGTCCAGTCCCATTCCAAGCGGATCAGCGATCCGTCCCGCACCGATTTCCAGACCATGGAAGAAGAACTCAAAAACATCGTAGAAACCGCGAAGAAGAAAGTCAGCGCCGTGAGCAGCCGCGCTGGATTCGAAAGCATCAAGGCGGAGATCACCGGCCCCAACGGAGCCTTGACCAAGGTCATGAAGGGCATGGGCTCCGTTCCCAAGGAGGATCGTCCGGCCTTCGGCAAGATGATCAATCAGGCCAAGCAGCAGATTCAAGGCTTCTACGACCAGGCGCTCGAGGCCATCGAGAACGCGGAGCTCGCCGCCCGCATCGGTCCGGCGATCGACCCATCGCTGCCTTCGGTGGAGCCCGGTCCGGGCAGTCTTCATCCGCTTACCAAGGTTCGGGAGGAAATCTGCAGCATCTTCAAGCAGATCGGCTTCACGGTGGTGGAAGGCACGGAAGTGGA
The DNA here is from genome assembly GCF_031127815.1 of Pelagicoccus sp. SDUM812003. NCBI lineage: Bacteria > Pseudomonadati > Verrucomicrobiota > Opitutia > Puniceicoccales > Pelagicoccaceae > Pelagicoccus > Pelagicoccus sp. SDUM812003. The sequence continues at coordinate 175,894 of NZ_JARXHY010000007.1, forward strand.
AACGGAGTACTACTGCTTCGACGCTTTGAACACGCCGGCCGATCACCCGGCTAGAGATTTGCAGGACACGTTCTATCTGCCTGACGACGCCCGGTTCGGCAATGTATCCAAAAAGGAAGACGAGCGCTACCTGCTGCGCACGCACACCTCTTCGGTCCAGATCCGCACCATGCTCAAGGAGAGGCCGCCGCTGCGGGTCATTTCTCCGGGCCGCTGCTTTCGCCGCGACACGGTGGACGCCACGCACAGCGCCAATTTCCATCAGATCGAAGGGTTGTACGTGGACGAGAACGTGACCGTTCGCGACCTCAAGGCGGTGCTCGACTACTTCTTCGAGCAACTGCTAGGCAAGGGAACCAAGACCCGCTTTCGTCCGCACTTCTTCCCGTACACCGAGCCGAGTTTCGAGGTCGATTTCTCCTCGAGCCATCTTGCGAAGCTGGGCAGCGAGTGGGTGGAAATCGCCGGCTGCGGCATGGTCGAACCCGCGGTTTTCGACTCCGTCGGCTACGATCCGGAGACGTATTCCGGTTTCGCCTTCGGCATGGGGATCGAGCGCATCGCCATGATTCTCTACGGCATCGACGACATTCGCTACTTCTACCAAAACGACGCCCGCTTCCTGTCGCAGTTCGCCTAAGCGAACGTGTATCCAAAATCCCTAACACTTTCCTACAGTGAAACTTTCTCTGAAATGGCTTAAACGCTATGTAGATCTCGACGAGACTCCACAGGAGCTTGCCGACTCGCTGACGCTGCTCGGCTTCGAAGTCGACGACATGGAAACCACCGGCGTGCCCCTCTTGGAAAACGTGGTGGTTGGCGAGGTGCTTCAGCGCGATCCGCATCCCGATGCGGACAAGCTGGGCGTGTGTCGCGTCGATTGCGGTCCTGAGTTTGGCGAAAAGTCGATCGTGTGCGGAGCCAGCAACTACAAGGTGGGCGATCGCGTGCCGGTCGCTCTTCCCGGTGCGGAGCTGCCAGGCGGCTTCAAAATCAAGCGTTCCAAGCTGCGTGGCGTGGAGTCCGATGGCATGATGTGCTCCGGCAAGGAAATCGGAGCCGGGCAGGATCATGCAGGTCTGCTGATCCTGGAAGATCGCCCGGAAGTCGGCACGCCGATCAACGAGGCCCTGAGCGACAGCGACACTGTTTTTAATCTCGAGGTGACGCCAAATCGACCGGATTGCCTTTGCCATCTTGGTATCGCCCGTGAGCTTGCCGCCTGGTATCGCCGAGAGCTGAAGTATCCGGAAATCAACGACATCACCCCTGAAGGAGATCGTCCGAATGGCGAATCGATTTTCGGCGGAGTCGAAGTCGATGCAGCGGAGGATTGTCCGCTCTACCTAGCCAGCGTGATCAAAGGCGTGAAGATCGGGCCGAGCCCGAAATGGCTGCAGGAGGCGCTTGCTTCCATCGGCTTGCGTCCCATCAACAACGTGGTGGATGTGACCAACTTCGTAATGCACGAATGCGGCAACCCCATGCATGCCTTCGATGCCCGGGATATCGCGGGCGGCCGGATTCGCGTGCGCCATGCTAGCGATGGCGAGCCGATGACTACGCTCGATGAGACGGAGAGAAAGCTTTCGGACCGCATGGTGGTGATCGCTGATCAGGAAAAGCCGTTGGCCGTGGCCGGCGTCATGGGAGGCTTGAACTCGGAAGTGAAGGGCGACACGACGGACGTTGTTTTGGAAGTCGCATACTTCAAGCCGTCCACCATTCGCTGGGTATCCAAAAAGCTGGGACTTTCTACCGACAGCTCCTATCGCTTCGAGCGCGGGGTGGATCCGCTCTCCTTGCGTTACGCAACTGACCGAGCCATATCGCTCATCCTGCAGACCGCGGGCGGCGAGCTTTGCTCGAACAGCTACACGGCTGGCAAGGAGCCGAACTGGGAGACCGAGATCGAGATGGACCCGAATTGGGTGCGTCGCAAAGCCGGCTTCGACATTTCGGATGACGATATCAAGGAAGCGTGGGAGTTGCTGGACCTATCGGTCAACGAAGCGTCTGAAGACGAGTGGCGGGTATCCATCCCCAGCTACCGAGGCGACCTGTACCGTCCCATCGACCTGTTGGAGGAGGTTCTTCGAATCTACGGTACGCATCGCATCCCCGGCGGACAGGTTCGGGCCACTGCGACTACCGCTGTCGACAGTCCTATCACGGAGTTCGTGAGGAAGTCCTCCAGCTTCCTCGTTGGCCAGAATTTCGCCGAGGCGGTGAACTACACATTGCGTTCGCAGGAGGAGCAAAAGACCTGGTCGGGCCATGTGTGCGCTGAAGAGCTGGCTTTGCTGAATCCGATCAGCGAGGACCAGACGCAGCTCCGTCACAGCCTGCTGCCTGGCTTGCTGGAAACGCTGCGCCTCAATCAGGCCCGCAAGACAGGGGCCAACCGTTTCTTCGAAAGCGGTCGCATCTTCGCGGAGCTTAACGGGAAGATCGTGGAGATGATCGCGGTGGCGTTCATCGAATGCAACGGGGGCGTCGAACGCAGCTGGAAGGAGCGCGGTTTCGACGATTTCTACGCGGTGAAAAAGCGGGTGGAGACCATCGCGAGCTTCGCCGGACTCGACCTGAGCAAGTTCAAGATCCGTCCAGTGGGTGAAAACGGAACTGCTTGGCAGGAAGGCCACAGCGCTGCCTACGAGGAGCCGAAGGCTGGTTTCTTCGCCCGCATAGGCTTGATGAGTTTGCCTCGTATCAAGGAAATGGATATCCAAGGCGAGGTCGTGGGAGGTATCTTCTGCTATCTGCCCGAGCGCCTGCGTCAGCCCAAGCGCATCAAGTTCAAGCCGTTCAGTCTGTACCCGGCGACGAGTCGGGACTTGGCTCTGGTAGTTGACCAGAACGAGAGCGCGGAGGAGGTGGCCCGCACCCTGTCTAAGCTCGCGAGCAAGGCAGCGAAGGGGTTCGAGGTCGAAGCCGTTTCCATTTTCGATGTTTATCAGGGGACCGGCCTAGCGGAAGGAAAGAAAAGCGTCGCTATTTCAATCGCCTTCCGAGCGATGGACCGGACTTTGAAGGACAAGGAGGTGAGCAAAGTCTTCGAGGCGATCTGCAAGCAGGTCCCGGAAAAGACGAGCTACACGATTCGCGACTAGAACGAACGTTTTCCCAGAACGCAGAAGACCATGTCGAAAAAGACGCATATCGATATCGACTACACCGCCAAGCTCGCTCGCATCGCTTTGAGCGACGAGGAAAAGGCCAAGTACTCGGAGCAGCTGGATTCAATCATTGGATACGTGGAGAAGCTCGAGGAGCTCGATACGAGCGATGTCGAGCCCACGGCCCATCCTCATCCGGTGAGCAACGTTTGGCAGGAGGACAAGGTAAGCTCGGAGCTGTCCGTGCAGGAAGCGCTCAAGAACGCTCCCGCCCAACGCGACAACATGATCGTGGTGCCGAAGGTGGTGGATTGAACGGAGTCGCCCACGAATAACACAAATTGACACGAATTGATCGACTAGAGGAGCATAGCGCATTCGTGCGGATTGGAGCAATTCGTGGGATGTGTAGTTAGTTATTCACGATGCAGGAACTTTATTATAAAACGGCGAGCGAGCTTTCGGAGCTGCTGGACAAGAAGGAGCTGTCTGCGGTGGAGCTGACCAAGACGGTTATCGAGCGCACCAAAGCGGTCGAGGATCGCGTGGCCGCTTTCAACAGCTACGACGAAGCCGACGCTCTGAAGCAGGCTGAAGCCTCTGATCTCCGGCGAGCGGGAGGGAAGACCTTAGGTCCCCTTGACGGCATTCCGGTAGGAATCAAGGACGTGCTGGCGGTGAAGGACCAGCCGCTCACTTGCTCGAGCAAGATGCTGGAGAACTTCGTCTCTCCCTACGATGCGACCTGTATCCAAAAACTGAGGTCGAACGGGGCTGTGCTGTGGGGACGGCTCAATATGGACGAATACGCCATGGGCTCTTCCACTGAAAATTCCGCTTTCAAGAAGACCTCCAACCCATGGAATCTCGATTGCGTGCCTGGCGGTAGTTCCGGCGGAAGCGCTGCTGCCCTAGCGGCGGGTGAAGCTCCTTTGACCTTGGGCAGCGATACGGGCGGCTCGATTCGACAGCCAGCTTCGTACTGCGGAGTGGTGGGGTTGAAACCGACTTATGGGCGGGTGTCGCGCTTCGGTTTGGCGGCCTTCGCGTCGTCGCTCGATCAGGTCGGGCCGATGGCCCGAAGCGTGAAGGACGCGGCGATGCTGCTGCAGGGTATAGCAGGTCACGACGAACGAGATTCCACATCCTACCGGGCGGACGTGCCGGACTATTTGGCGGCCATGGAGTCTCTGAAAGGAAAGAAGTGGACCCTCGGCCTGCCCAAGGAGTATTTCGAAAACGTCTCCGACGAGTCGGCGATGAAACCGGTGCAGGACGCGATCGAGTTCTACCGAAGCCTAGGTTGCGAGATCAAGGAAGTCAGCTTGCCGCATACCGAGTATGCGGTCGCGACCTACTACATCATCGCCACCGCGGAGGCCTCTTCGAATCTCGCCCGCTACGATGGGATCCGCTACACTCACCGTGCCGAGGCGTTTGACGCCAAGGACTCGGTTGACATCTATTGCCAATCCCGAGCGGAGGGATTTGGCGAGGAAGTGAAGCGTCGTGTGATTTTGGGTACCTACGTTCTGAGCAGTGGCTATTATGACGCCTACTATCTAAAGGCACAGAAGGTGCGCACGCTGATCCGTCGCGATTTCGAAAACGCGTTCAAGGAAGTCGACGCGATCTTAGCTCCCACCTCGCCTTCGACCGCCTTCAAAAAGGGCGAGAAGACGGCGGACCCGCTTTCGATGTATTTGAGCGATATCTACACGATCTCGGCGAATTTGGCTGGGATCGCAGGTTTGTCGTTGCCTTGCGGATACAGCGATGGACTGCCAGTGGGGCTGCAGGTCCTCGGCAAACCGTTCAAGGAAGAAGAGATTCTGGCCGTGGCGCAAGCGTTCGAATCGGCTCACGATTTTAAGAACCAGCACCCGAACTTGTAGTTATATTTTAACCACTGATTTCAAGAATAGACACAGGTGATATGAAGGATGGTTTTGCGAATGGAGCGCTTTCTGTGCTCGTCTGAGCCATCTGTGGTTGAAAAAAGCATTTAGGAAAATGGAATACGAAGCAGTTATCGGACTGGAAGTCCATGTTCAGATCAAGACCGAGTCGAAGATCTTCACCCGTTGTCGCCAAGGTTATGGATACGAGCCAAACACGCTTGTCGACGCCGTGATCATGGGCCTGCCAGGGGCGTTGCCGGTGATGAACAAGGCGTCGCTAGATGGCATCATCAAGGCGGGTCTGGCTCTCAATTGCGTCATTCCCGACTACTGCAAGTGGGACCGGAAGAACTACTTTTATCCAGATAGCCCGAACAACTACCAGATCACTCAGTACGACAAGCCGATCTGCGAAGGCGGCTATGTCGAGATCGAGTTGCCCGGAGAAAACCGTGGCGTGATGGGAGAGCATAAGAAGATCCAGCTCACCCGCATCCATTTGGAGAACGACGTAGGAAAGCTGAACCACTTTTCCGAGGACAGCTTGGTGGACTACAATCGCGCTGGGTCTTCCTTGATGGAGATCGTGAGCGAGCCGGACATGCATTCCGGCGAGGAGGCGTTCGCCTTTCTGACCGCCATCCGGCAGACTATGATCTATTGCGGGATTTCGGACTGCGACATGGAAAAGGGGCAGATGCGCGCGGATGCCAACATTTCGGTTCGTCCGGTGGGGCAGAAGGAGCTCGGAACGAAGATCGAGCTCAAGAACCTCAATAGCATTACGGGCGTGAAGAACGGCATCGACTACGAGATCAAGCGTCAGATCAGCGAGCTAAAGCGTGGCAAGCAGCAGGTCCAAGCCACCTGGCGCTGGAACGCGGACCTCGGTCGCACGGAGCTGATGCGCGAGAAGGAGGACGCTCACGACTACCGCTATTTCCCCGATCCGGATCTGATGCCGGTGGAGATCGATGATGAATGGCGGCAGCGCTTGCGCGACGAGATTCCCGAGCTTCCGTGGGATAAGCAGCGCCGCTTCATGAAAGAGTACGGTCTGCCCTATACCATCACCTGCGTGCTTGTGCCGGACCGCAAATTGAGCGATTGGTTCGAGTCCGCGGCCAAGCAGGCTCCCAAGAGCGCTCAGGCCTTAGGAAATCTGGTGGCCAACGACCTGTTGCGCGAGATGGGCGAGGCGGGGATCTCGCTCGACGAGTGCAAGATCACTCCGGACTCGCTGCTGACGCTGGTCCGAGCGGTGGAAAAGGGCGTCGTGCCCAAGAACGTGGCCAACAAGGACGTGTTTCCCGAAATGTTCAAGACCGGCGAAACGGCGGATCAGGTCATCGAGCGAAAGGGACTGAAGCCGGACTTCGACGAAGGTCAGGTCAGGGCCTGGTGCCAGGAGGCCATCGACGAGAATCCGCGCCCAGTGGAGGATTTTCGTTCCGGAAACGACAAGGCGCTCAACGCCTTGCTGGGGCCGGTGATGAAAAAAAGCCGCGGCAAGGCGAATCCGCAGCTCGTGCAGAAGCTGATTCGCGAGCTGCTGGGATAGCGAGCTCCCGTTTTCGAAGCGTGAAAAGGCGGGACTGCGAGGCGCTCGCCTCTGCCGGTTCGGGGCCTGGTCGCTGGGACGCAAAAAGCCAACCGCTCGGTTGAGGGGTTGGCTTTTGTAGAGTAAAAAACTGGCGGCCGACTAGCTTTGCAGCTGGGCGCCAATTCGTCTTGCTGCGATGACGAGCGTCAGCGCAGCGGCACCCACCAGCCCGTAGGCGCTGGGTTCCATATTGCCTGACGTGCTATCGGTGTAAGCGTTTTGGATATACGAGACGATAGGTTGTTGTTTGGCTTCAGTGGAGCTGGATTCCGTACCGTCGGATATGTGAGCGCATACCACCGTAGCGGTGATGAAGCAGGCGGTTGCGGCGATTATAGGTTTCATGGGACAGAGGGATCTTGGCAGGCTACGTTGCTAATATCACCCTATTCGTCCGTAGAGGGCAATGCCTAGAGAGCGTCAGAGGCGTGAAACGGATGCACGCCTAAGTCCGCGTCAGCGATTGCCTGATGGGGGGGAAGGGGCGATCCCTCGGCTGGCGCCGAAGTGGCGCGTTTTCGGGTCTTGGCCGGTGGAAACCAGCTCCTGCTGAGGCGCTTGGAGCGCTTCGTTTAGCGTCGGGAAGCGGGTCGCTAGGATTCCTCTCCGCCCCAGGGCAGAGCGCGCAGGGCGTTCTCGTATTCGGTCTGGGTAAGGTCGGTGTAGTCCACCCGTCGGTAGGTGCGCAGCAGGGGCGTTCCTGGGGGGAAGGTGCCGTTGAGGAAGAGCTGGCTGAACCCCCATTTGCGAGCGGGCGGGCTGTAGTAGTTGATCTGCCATTGGCTGTCGTCCACTTCGCTTTCGTAGAGGCAGACCAGCGATCCTCTGATGTAGAGGCTCTTGCCGCCCCAGTCCTCGAGGAAGCGGGGGAAGTTGTGCACGCCGCCGCTGCTTTTCCCGTTGCTGCGTGCGTCGGAGGGGATGAGGCCCGAGACGATGGCGGCCGCCACTTCAGTGCTGCTGGCGTCGGGTTTGCTCGAGGTGATGGAATCGTCCCAGCTGTTTGAGAGAATGGTGACGCTATCTCCGTAGAGAGCCACCGGCACTTCGCCCACTTCGGGCACCAAGGCGCTGTTTTCGCTGGTCCAGGTATCGTGCAAGGTGCCGTCGGCATTGAAATGGCCTTTCACGTAGAGGGCGTTGTTGGTGGCGAAGGTCAAACCTGGGTCTTCTCCATAGCTGGGAATGCCCTGTCCGCTGCGGTCGGTCTCGCCGCCCCAGACGCGAATGCCCGAGTGGTGCAGGCGCTCCTGGTTCTGGGCGTTGCTGGAGCTGGTCTTGGTTTCGAAGTAGACGATGCCGTTCCACTCGGAGCCGGGGTTGTAGGCCGAGTGAGGGATATCAGGATCGTAGACGCCGATGTGGCCGTTGGGTGAGGAGACGTCGGGATTCTCGATCAACTGCTTCAGTTTTCCCACGTTGAAATCGACCATGTCGATCTGCTTGTTGCGTCGTTTGTCCTGCATGGCGTTTTCCTTGATCTCGTAGAGGTAGTCGCTGCCGGGGCCTTCCAGATTCGAGATGTCGTACTCGTAGCCATCGCCATCGAAGGCTTTCACTTCCCCTGTTTCGACGTCCCAGGAAAAGTAGAGGCCGGCTTTGGTGGAGAGCTTTTGTTTCTCGATTTCGGCGTTGTAGTCCGGACTGGCGGTAGGCAGCGGCGGCTCGATGAGGGCGTGACCGGAATTGACCGGATCGTATTCGTGAGTGGAGGGATCGTCTTTCTTGTAGTCGGGAAAGGCCACAGGCTGGTAGGTTTCCACGCCATGCTCCTGGGTGAGCAGGTTGCCGTTCCATCGATTGGAGGCGTATTCGCGCCAGTCGCTGCGATTGGAGTCCATGAAGCTGCCGCCGTCCTTCATGGAGACCAGGTCTCCAGCCCGGTTCTTGAAGCGCACGTCGCCCGTCTGCAGGCGCTCGTTGCCGGATCCTTGGGCGGAGGGTTTGCCGGTGCCCCAGCCGTAGAACATGTCTTTCGAAGTGGATACGGGGTAGTGAAAGTCGACCCCGTCGATGCCTTGCAGGTACAAGTCCCCGTTGGTGTGGACCGGGCCGAAGATGTCCATTTTGGGTCCGGGCGAGACTTCCAGATCGAGGTTGTAGAAAATGGCGTGGGCGAAGAGCGGGGCGTCGCGGACTTGGAGCTTCTGGGAAATGTAGCTGGTGATGCTGGAGCCGCCGAGGGGGTCATTGACCACCGCCTTGGCGTAGATGCCGATGTTTCGGGCGTAGACCTTCTGGCCGCGCAGCGGATCGAATTCGTTGGCTGGGTCGACGGGGTCGATGTAGGTCAGCTCGGTGGGGTAGTCGGGCACGGTGCCGCCCACCAGCTCGGATTTTTCGTAGTCGAGCACGCTGCCGAACAGGCTTGAGGCTGGCATGGTCAACTCGTCGCTGGAGCCGGGCTTGAGAGCGTCCATGGAGAAGTTGGTGCGGTTTTCGAACTTGTGGCGCAGCTGCGCGAAGCCGTATTCGGCGATGGCTTCGGAGGCGTTTTTCGAAATGAGCCGCAGTTCGTGGCGCTTGTTGATTCTTCGTTCCGACATGGAATGGCTGAAGAGGGAAGCGATGATGACTGCGAGCGAAGTGGCGATCACGAAGACCGCCAGCAAGGCTCCGCCGCGTTTTTCGGATATCAGGTTGGAAGCTCTCATGGGGTTATCCTCTCGGCGAGACGGTGAAATTGTAGGTGTTGGTCGCCCGTTTGGCGAGATTGCCTTCGTGCAGGATCTCGCCCTGCACCGTGATGCTGCGATTGAAGAAGTTGTAGAAGAGCCGCCCGTCGCTCAGACCGCGGGAGAGCTCGATGATCTCCTCGTGGCTGCCCGCGGAGCTGGATGCTGGCAGCAGGTCGGCCAGGGGCTGGTCGGAGGGAGGATCGAAGGCGATAGAGAACTTTTGCACGGGACCTTCGGTGGTCTCGGTAGCGGAACGATAGAAGCCGATGAGCTGGGTATAGAGCGATGGATCGTCATCGTCCACGAATGCCAGCACCATGAAGTCGCCTGAGCCGCCTTCGTCGACCACGGTGCGGTCGGAGAAGGACTTGTAGATGACGAAGTAGTTGGAGTAGGTGGCGAAGTCGGAGAGCTCGCTGGTGAAGGCTCTGATGTCGCGGTTGACCAGTAGCTTGCCTTCGGTGTACGCAGCGAAATTGGAGGTATTGATCAGGAAGGCGGTGGTTCCTGCCATGATTAGGCTGAAGATACCTAGGGCGATCATCACTTCGACCAAGGTGTAGCCGCGGTTGCTGGTTTTGGGGGCGGGCGTGTTCATGTTTTCCTTAAAAAGTTGGGACGCGGGATCGGATGGCGTAGAGGGTGTTTCCGACCGATTGGGCGCTTCCCGGTCCGGGGTTCTGGTAGGACCAGCGCAGGATGATGCGTCGGGCGTCGCTGACGCCGGCCGCTTCGTTGGTGATGTCTTCCACGTAGACCACGTAGTTGATGGCGAGATCGTCCGCTTCGTCGTCGGGCGTGTTGTTGATGTCGATCAGGCGGGTGTTCAGGATGTCCGAGTTTTCGTTTCCCGCTTCGGGGTCGGCCGGCATCGGCGAAACCGCTAGGCTATCGGCCGCTCCCTGGTTGATCAGTTCCTCGATGGAGCTCTGGTCGAGCAGGGAGTACTCCATGTTCTTCATTTGCTCGATGTAGCCCTGAGCCACGGCGGTTGCGGTGCCAAGTTGGATGGACCCCTCCGTGAGACGCCGCACCTGCAGGAGTCCGCTCAAGGTCCCGAAAGCGAGAAGACTCAGAATGACGGTGGCGATCATCAGCTCGATCAGCGAGTAACCGTCGCTTCGCGACAAGGAGGCATGGATGCTTTTTTTGGGTAATGGCGGAGCAGGGTTCATTTTCTGAGGAACGAAGGTGTCAGCAATATCGCTTAAATTTGGCGATTTTAGATCCATCAGGGCGAAATGAGCTCCTTCCTCTAGGGCGACTTGGGCAGGAGACCTTTTTTCCGTTTGGAAAATCCCTGAATTCCCCTGAATCGAAGCGCTTCCCGCATGGAGAGGCGGACGAACGACACGGCGTCGCTCGTAGAGTGGCCGGCGTCGCATTTAGATTGCGGCGAGCAGACCCTGGCCTTATGCCGTTTCGCTTTCTAACGAACCATGAAGTCTTTCTACATCACCACCGCTATCGATTACGCAAACGGTTCGCCGCACCTTGGCCATGCCTACGAGAAAGTGTTGACTGACGTCGTCGCTCGCTTCCGACGCCTCAAGGGGGAGGACGTGCGCTTTCTCACTGGCCTCGACGAGCATGGACAAAAGGTCCAGCAGTCGGCTCGCCAGCGCGGTATCGAGCCCATCGAGCTGTGCGACGAAGCGGCGGAGAAGTTTCAAGGGCTTTGCAAGCGCTTGGAGATTTCCAACGACGATTTCATCCGCACCACGGAAGAGCGTCACAAGAAGGTGGTGCGAGCTCTCTTGCAGGATCTCTACGACCGCGGTGAGATTTATCAGGCCGAGTACAAGGGCTACTACAGCTCCCGCGCCGAGCAATTCCTGCAGGAGAAGGACAAGGTGGACGGCGCGTGGCCGGAGATCTACGGAGAGGTCACGGAGATCACAGAAAGCAACTATTTCTTCAAGCTCAGCAAATACCAGGATTGGCTGGTCGATCATCTCAAGAACAACGAGGACTTCATCTTCCCGCGCTTCCGCGCCAAGCAGGTGCTGGAGTTTCTCAAGGAGCCGATCAACGATCTGTGCATCTCTCGGCCCAAGGAACGCTTGGAATGGGGCATCCCGCTCCCCTTCGACGAGCAGTACGTGACCTATGTCTGGTTCGACGCCCTCGTGAACTACATCAGCGCGGTGGGCTATGGGACGCCGGATTTCGAAAAGTATTGGCCAGTGGACTACCACGTCATCGGCAAGGACATTCTTCTGCCCCCGCACGCCGTCTATTGGCCCATCATGCTGAAAGCGTGCGGCATCGAGCTGCCCAAGGGGCTGCTGGTGCATGGCTGGTGGATGACTGGCGGTCAAAAGATGTCCAAGAGCACCGGTAAGGTGATCAACCCGCTGGATCTCATGGACGAGTTCGGCGCGGACGCCTTCCGCTACTTCGTCACCCGCGAAATGAATGTGGGGCAGGACAGCGAGTTCTCCGACGAGCTGTTCATGAGCCGCTACAACAGCGACCTCGCCAACGATCTGGGCAACTTGCTCAATCGGGTGCTGACGATGACGCCGCGCTATTGCGGCGAGACCTTTCCCGCCCGAACCATCGAGGAAGCTCCGGAGAAGGAGCTCGAAGCGGTTTGGGCGGAAACCGAGGAGCAGGTCGTGACCCTCTACGAGGAGTTTCAGTTTCACAAAGCCCTCGAGCTGACCTTCAATTTCATCCGCTCCATCAATCGCTATGCCGAGCAACGTTCGCCTTGGAAGCTGGCCAAGTCGGATGACGAAAAGGACAAGCAGATCGTGGCGACTTCGCTTTCGCTGATGGCGGAGGCCCTGCGGCGAGCGGTCGGCTTGATCGAGCCCGTGATGCCTGAAACGACCAAGCGTGTGTATTCGCTGCTTGGCTACAAGACCGATGCGGTTTGGCGCGAGCGCCTCAAGGCGTCGGACGCGTTGACTGGCTGCAAGGTGGGCGAACGCGTTATCCTTTTCCCTAAGCCGCAACGCGAAAAGTAGTCAGCGAGTCGCCACTGCGTGGATACGATTCCTTTAGATCCGTCCCAAGCGGGAAGCTACGAGGCCTTGTTTCGCTTTCTGCAGGGCTGCCAAGCGAGAGCGGCGGAGCGTTCCCATCCGCAACTGGTGAGCATCGCTGCGGAAGCGGGCGCCCTCGACCCTCTGGCGGTGCTGGAGTCGATCTACGAGGAAAACGAGCCGCATTTCTACACCGAACGGCGCAGCGAGAATCTTGCGATCGCCGGGGCGGAAGACGCTGTCCGTTTCGCTCCTACGGGCCCGCGGCGCTTCGCCGAGGTGAAGGAGTGGATAGCGGATACGCTGGAGCACACCATCGCGGTGGGCGACGACAGCCTGCCGTTTTTCGGACCTTGCTTCTTTAGCGCCTTTTCGTTCTTCGCTGATGTGGAGCAATCGGAACCGTTTCCTTCCTCAAGCGTATTCGTTCCCCGGTGGCAGGTCGCGGTCAAAAAAGGGCGCTGCGTCGCCATCGCGAACGCGTTGGTGGAACCCGAGAGCGATGTCGCAGCGGAGGCGACGCGTATATGGAACGCGAATACGAAGTTTCGCAGCTTCGACTATGCGGACTCCGAGCAACGCAGGGCCCGACCGCGGCTCGATGTCATCGAGACCTCCGAATGTGGCGGCGACGCTATTTTCAAGCAGTCCGTTTCCAAGGCGGTGGAGGCGATCAAGCGCGGCGACTTTCGAAAGATCGTGCTAGCCCGAGCGCTCGACCTCACTGCGAACCAGGCCTTTCATCCGCTTGAGATTCTGAATACGCTGCGGGAACGCTACCCAGATTGCTACGCTTTTTCCTATGCCAATGGGAGAGGGGAGAGCTTTATCGGGGCCAGTCCGGAACGGCTTGTTTCGGTCGAGGACGCCGTGGTCAAGGTAGATGCGCTAGCGGGTACCGCCCCGCGCGGTCGTTCCGCGTCCGAGGACGCTCAACTGGGGAATCAGCTTTTACATAGCGAAAAGGATCTTCGCGAGCACGCGATCGTGTTCGAGTCGATCCGCCGGCGACTGCAGCAACTGGGCATTTCAGCGCCCGAAAGCTGTCGGCCCTATCTCAAGAAGCTTCAGAACGTGCAGCACCTGCATGTGGATATCGAAGCGAAGAAGCGCTCAGGTATTCACATGTTGGATATCGTGGAAGCCTTGCATCCGACGCCTGCGGTGGGAGGCACCCCACGCGAAGTCGCGGTGGCCTCGATTCGCGATTTTGAGACCTTTCCTCGAGGGCTGTACGCGGGGCCGATCGGCTGGGTGAACGCCCAGGGAGAAGGCGAGTTTCTAGTGGCGATCCGATCGGCTCAGGTCTCGGGAAAGCAGGCTCGTCTCTATGCTGGCGTCGGTGTGGTGGACGGTTCTGAGCCGGAGCGAGAGTATCAGGAAACGAACTTGAAGTTTCAGGCTCTGAAGGAGAATCTCCTCTAGCATGCCGGGCGGTTTTCCAAATCAAACGACTCAATGGGCGAGCGTGCTTGTGGAAACGCTGCGCCGCAAAGGGGTTGAATACGCGGTCACCTGCCCCGGCTCTCGAAGTTCTCCGCTCACTTTCGCCTTCGCCCGTTGCCATGGGGTCGAGGCCATCCCGATTCTCGATGAGCGGTCGGCGGGCTTTTTCGCTCTGGGACTTGCCAAGCGAAGCGGCAAGCCTGTCGCGCTGGTGTGCACGTCTGGATCGGCCGTGGCGAATTTCTTCCCAGCGGTGGTGGAAGCTAGCGAGCTCGGTATCCCGATGATCGTACTGACCACGGATCGTCCGCCGGAGCTGCGGCACTGCGCTGCGGGCCAGACCATAGATCAGCTGAAGTTCTTTGGTGGATACGTCAGAAGCTCGATCGAGCTGGCGGTACCGGAAAACGACTTGGAGCTGCTGCGCTATCTCAGGCAGACAGTGGCCCACCAGGTGGACAAGGCGCTGCATGGCGATCCCGGGCCGGTGCAGATCAACGCGCCTTTTCGCGACCCGCTAACTCCGACGGAAGTAGAAGGATTTCAACCGCGCCTCGAACCATCGGAGCTGGCTTCGTTCTGTTCCCAGGTGGCGCTGCAGCAAGTCGCGCCGACCGGCGAGTGGTCGTTGCCCGATGAGTGGAGTCAGTGCGGAGAGGGCATCATCTTGGTTGGGCCGAACGCTCCGGTAGACGAAGCGTCCTGGCTTTCGAATGTCGGAGCCTTGGCGGACGCTTTGCAATGGCCGCTTCTAGCCGATGGTATGAATCCCATCCGCTACCGAGCGAAGGATTTTCCGTCGTTGGTCAGTGGATACGAATTCCTTCTGCGCTCGGATCGATTGCGCGACGAGTTGAAGCCGAAGCGCGTGCTTGTGTTGGGAAGCTATCCCACCTGCAAGCTGCTGCGCTCCTGGCTGGCGAAACTGGATCTGCCGACGCTGATCCTTGCGGAGCGGTCTCGGAATCTGGATGCGACGCACTCCCGATCGCAAACCGTGGCGCTCGATCTCGCCAAGACAGCGGTTTCGGCCCCCACGCGCGAAAGCGGAGCGTTTCTCGAGGCCTGGCTCGCTGCGGATGCCCGGACGATGGGTCTGCTCAGCGATCGCATGCAGGCTGAAAGCGCCTTCTTCGAGGGCAAGCTCGCTTGGATGTTGGGATCGATCCTGCCCGAAAACTCGACCCTATGCGTTTCCAACAGCATGCCGCCGCGCGATCTGGAGTTCTACCTGCCCAAGAACGACCGTCGGGTTCGGGTCTTCAGTTCGCGTGGAGCCAATGGTATCGATGGAATACTGTCCACCGCATTGGGAGTGGCCCATCGGCAGGGGCCTGCCTATCTGCTGATCGGCGACCTCGCATTGCTGCACGATAGCAACGGAGCGCTGATTCGAAACGTCTTTCGAGGCAGTCTGACCCTGTTGCTGCTCAACAACGCGGGTGGAGGGATCTTTGAAGCCTTGCCTGCGGCCCGTTTCGATGACGTGTTCGAGAAGCATTTCGCGACCGATCAGGCGATCGATTTTGCGAATTGGGCTCGAACTTATGGATTCGAGCATCGACGCGTCGATAGCTGGAGCGAACTCGCGAAGTTGGTCCCGCAAACGAAACCGGGTATCCGGATTTTGGAGATAACGACGAATCGAAAACGAGACGTAGAGACGCGTCGGCTTTGGTTCAGCGAGATTTCCGAGGCCTTGTGAAATACCTGCGTCGCTCAGGACAGCTTGAGGGCGCCGTGTTGCAGCAGAATGGATGCGACGCCGTAGCGAAGGTTGTATTCGGAAAAGTATATTTCCTTGCAGCCGAGGTATTCCAGCGAGGTTTTGAGGGTGGCGACTGCGGTAGGAAAGATGTCCGCTCGGGATGCTGGTATGCCAAATCGAACCACGCGCTGATCGGAGTCGACCTCGCAGATCGATTGAGCCTTGGCGTTGAACTCCTCCATGGACAGCCCTTGGGAAAGCTGTTTCTTCGAGAGCAGCGTAGCGAAGTGTTTCGCGGAACCGCCGGTGAGTATTGCAAGAGGGGACGGCGAGGACTGCGGAGGAAAAGTGGAGCGGCTCCAGGCGCTGCGCGTGTATTCGTAGATCCGTTGAAAGTCTGAGACCGATAGCGCGGCGGCCCGATCCTTCAGAAGCAGAGATGCGAGTCGGACCGAACCGAGCTGAAGGCTCTCCGCCCCCAATAGCTGGCGATCCTTAATCTGGATACACTCCAAACTGCCCCCGCCAAGGTCGAGCAAGGTGTAGGTATGCAGGTCCTCGAACTGGGGATCGCACTGGACGCCCTTGCCGATCAGGTAGGCCTCTTCATCGCCAGAGAGAATGCGAAGCTCGTGTCCGCAACGGCTTTCGACGGCGTTGACGAAAGCCTGCTTGTTGCTGGCGTCGCGCACGGCGCTGGTGGCCACGATGCAGAGCGTGTCGCAGGATTCTTCGCCTATGGAGACGAGACGGGCGATGGCGGCGGCGCCGCGTTCGATGGCGTCTTCGTCGATGATGGGCGGATTGCCTGTCATGCCTTCGCCGATACGCGTTTCCTCGACATGGAATTCGACAGTTTCGGCGGTGGTTTTCGGCGACGCCTTGGCCACGAGCAGCTTGATGGTATTGCTGCCTACGTCGATTATGCCGACGGTTTCGGACCTAGATTTCATAGCCTTTAGGGGCGATGAGCACCACGAACTCGCCCTTTTTGCTCGCGGTTTCCATCTCTTCGCGAATCGAGCCAATCGGTCCGCTGCGAATGGTTTCAAACCTCTTGGTCAATTCGCGGCCGATGCAGACCACGCGTTCGGAGCCAAGGGTTTCTTCCAGCTCCTTCACCATCTTTTGGATACGGTGGCAGGATTCGTAGAGAGCGATGGTGTGCTTGAACTCTCGATACTCCTCGAAGAAGCGCTTACGGGCGGCGGACTTTGGAGGCAGAAATCCGGCGAAGAAGAAGGCGTCGGTGGGCAGCCCGCTCACGCTAAGCAAGGTGATCAGAGCGCTTGGGCCGGGCACGGGCACGATGGGCAGTCCACGTTTGCGGCAGGCTCTGGCGACGCGAAATCCAGGGTCGGAGACGCCCGGCGTGCCAGCGTCGGAAACCAAGGCGATCGATTGGCCTGCCTGCAGTTTTTCCACGATCGCTTCCGCAGCCTTGGCTTCGTTGTGGTCGTGGTAGGAGAAGAGCGGACGCCGGATTTCCATGCGGGTGAGCATGGCTCCGGTGGTGCGGGTATCCTCGCAAGCGACGGCGTCCACCTGCGAGAGCAGAGACCGGGCGCGTTCGGTGATATCGGCCAGGTTGCCGATAGGGGTCGCCACGACGTAGAGGTGTCCTGGCTCTGGGCTCAAAGAGGCGTTTTCGCCGGGCATGAGGAGGGGCGAACGTGGAGTGGCCGGGGCGAGATGCGACAGCTTAGCTGCTGCCCATGCCTGGAACGCCGCCTTCCCAGTCCTTGGGTCGACTCCATGGAATGGTGGATTCGTCCGGATCCGCGCAGCCTGTGATGAACAGGCAGGTGGAGAGGCTCGCGATGGCTAGTATGAGCGATAGGAACTTTTTCATTTTCAAAAGCTTAGTTTGGGCTGGCGACCGAATCCCCGGATTGTGGGGTTTTGAGGAGGGACTCTGGCAAAACTCGAGCTATGCTCAAGTTTTCCTTAACTTCGGTGACTTGAATTTTAGCGATGGGGGTGTCGCCGTGCTGCACGTAGAGCTCGCTTTGCAGGCGCACGCCTTCGTTGTAGCCGATGTCTAGAACGACGAAGGAGGCTTCCTTGCCCACGGTGAGCACCTTGCCAGCGAGGCTCGGGTTTTCCGGTATCCGCACCGAGAGCAGGGGCGATTGGGGAGCGGCGTCGGCTCGGGTTTGCTGCAGTTCGAGAATCTGGCGTTCCAAGGCTGCGATCTGCTGCTCGTAGTCCACCACTCGGTCTCTGGGCACGCTGCTCGCCCGCAGGGTGGCCAGCTCCTGGGTGAGGCGATCGTTTTCGCTTTGCAGCCGCTGCTCGGCGATGGCTTGCACATCTCGTTCGTCGACAAGGCGTTGGTTCTCCCGTTGGAGCTGGGCGAGCTGCGTCTCGGCCAGCAGGTTTTCCGAGTCGAGCCGCTCCGCCTCCTCGCTGGAGCGATCCAGTTCGGCTCGAAGATCGGACACCTCGTCCCGTAGGGTGGCGGACTTGGAGCGCTCGGAGCTGAGCTGGGCCTGCAGGGTTTCGAGCTGAGCGTCGCTCGAGATCCGGTTTTCCTGAGCAAGGAAATAGAAGGCGCCGGAGGCGATGGCTCCGCCGAGGGCGAGCAGCTGCAGGAGTCGATTGAAGGCCTTCATGGTGGTATCTTGGTGTGGGACACCGAATGTAGGAGAAAGTACCCCAGCCGCTGGGGACTTAAAGCTTTTTGTGGGAGCGACTCCTCTCGCTTTCTCGAGGCTATATTTTGAAACGGCTTACGCAGTTTCGTTTTCGGGCTCTACAGCGCCTTGGCTCGGGGGCGATCAAGCTTGGCGATCTCTGCCATGATGCGATCCGCCACGACCTGAAAGCGCTGCTTGCCCGCTTCCTTGCCTGGATCGTAGTCCTCGGGGCTCAGGGGCTTCCCGTAGCGCATGTGCACGCGCAGATTGAAGTTCGGGAGGACCTTGCCTTTGGAGAGGACCCGGTGGGAGTTGAAAATGCGGCAGGGGATGACGGTGGCCTGCGACTTGGCGGCGATCAGGCCGATGCCCGGCTTGGCGGACTGCAGGGCGCCGTCCTTGCTGCGCGTGCCCTCGGGGAAGAGCGAGAGCAGGCCGCCGTTTTTGAGCGTGCCCAAGGTCGCCCGCATGGCTTTGATGTCGGAGTCTCCGTCGCGATCCACCGGAATGGTGCCCACGCTATCGAGCCACCAGCTGGCTGCCTTGTTGATCCAAAGCGTCTTGCGGGCGAAGAAGGTGATCTCGCGCATCACCAGGCAGCCGATCAATGGCGGATCGAAGTGGCTGGCGTGGTTCACCGCCAGGATGCATGCTCCGTGGCGCGGCACGTTGTTCAGGCCTTCGACCTCGCCAATCAGGAGATGGTCGAGCACCGTGCGAGCCACGGTGTGGCTGAACCAGAAAACGCGTTCCGAATAGGGATTCGTCGTAGACATCAGGCTTCCTCGAAAGCGGCGGTTACCAAGGTGGAAACGTGATCGACGACCTGCTCGAGCGTCATCTCGGAGGTATCGAGATAGGTGGCTCCTTCCGGGCAGGCCAGCGGAGCGGTTTTGCGGGAAGCGTCGAGCTTGTCGCGGGTCTCGATGCTGTCGGCCAGACCCTCGGCGGCGCGTCGGGCGGCGCGCTTGACGGGGTCCGCGAAGAGAAAGAGACGCAGGTCCGCGTCCGGGAAGATGACCGAGCCGATGTCGCGGCCCTCCATCACCAGACCGGCAAAGCCTTTCGCTCGAGCCACGTTCGCCTGATCGCGCTGGTAGTCCAGGAGGAACTTGCGCAGCTCGGGGATGGCCGCGTAGTGGGAGACGTTTTCGTTGACCTGCTGGCTTCGGATGCTCTGGTCCGGTATCCAGCCATTGATGACGATGGATGCGGAGTTGCCTTCGAGGGCGGTATCGAGTTCGAGCGAGTTGAGGCCTTTTCCCAGCTCGGGACCCGCTTTGGCAGGAACGCCGAGTTCCATCAGCTTGACGGTTGTCGCTCGGTAGAAGGAACCTGTATCGACATGCATGAGCTTGAAACGCTCGCTCAAGGCTCGAGAGGTGGAGCTTTTGCCGGCTGCGGCGCCTCCGTCGATGGCTACGATGATGAATGATTTTGACATGGAAGATGGTTTTTTTGGGGGGGGAGGTATCGGGTGGCGCGGCGGCCTCGGCGATGCCGCCCTACCTTGAGGATTGCTGTCTCAAGTTTTCCAATACATCGAAGAAGTCGGGAAACGTCTTCTTGCAGCAGGTCGGGTCCTCGATCCGCAGCCAGGGCGATCCGTCGCCCAAGGCGTCCACGCTGCCGAGCACGCCGAAGCTCATGGCGACTCGATGGTCATGGTAGGTGGCGACTGTGGCGGGTTTCAAGGGTCGCGGTGTCACGGCAAGGCTGCCTTCGGTCTCGGCGACCTCCTGTCCGACGCGCTCCAAGCCATTCGCCATGGCTGCGATGCGATCGCATTCCTGATGACGCGTGTGGGCGATCCCCTCGATGGAGCTGCGGCCGTCGAGCAGAGGCGCCAAGGCCGCTCCGGTGAGAAAGGTGTCGGAGTAGGCATAGAAGCTGCCAAGGAGCGGAGCTGCTTTGCCTGTATTCAGATCGTAGCGACAGACTGCGCATCGCTCTTTCCATTCTATCAGTGCACCCGCTTTTTCCATACGCGAAGCGAAGGCGATGTCGCCTTGCAAGGAGTTCCTGGTGACGCCGTGGATTTCCACTTGTCCGCCGACCACTAGCGGCAGGGCGAAAAAATAGCTGGCGGCCGAGGCGTCTCCCTCGATGTGGTACTGGCCTGCTGGGAGCGCGTAGGGGCCGCCCGCTTCGATGCGGTAGCCTTCCAGGCTGGAGGACAAGGCGCTCTCCGGTATGCCGAACTGGGTCAGCATCTGCAGGGTCATGTCGATGTAGCCACGGCGCACGGAGGTGTCCTCCATGGCGATTTCGATGCCTTTTTCCGAGTAGGGAGCGGCCATGATGAGGGCGGAGACGAACTGGCTGCTGCTGGAGGCGTCTATGCTGGCTTGCCCGCCACGGAGACCGTTCGCCTTGATGGTCAGTGGGGCGAAACCGTGGGTGGTTTCGATGTTTGCTCCAAGTCGATTGAGCGTTTCGGCCAGGTCGGCG
Source organism: Pelagicoccus sp. SDUM812003 (assembly GCF_031127815.1). Classification (NCBI taxonomy): domain Bacteria; kingdom Pseudomonadati; phylum Verrucomicrobiota; class Opitutia; order Puniceicoccales; family Pelagicoccaceae; genus Pelagicoccus; species Pelagicoccus sp. SDUM812003. The sequence goes on from NZ_JARXHY010000007.1 coordinate 196,435, forward strand.
ATCGGCCGCTTGCGCATTTGAGGCACGCCGTCGATGGTGTATTCGCCATCTTGAGACAGGCAGCAGAATGCGGTCAGGAAGCGAGCGGAGGTGCCGGAGTTTCCCACGAAGAGATTTGCCCGACGGTTCGGGATGCGACCGCTCAGACCGGTGACCTGTATAGACTTGGCAGAGGGGTCGGGCAGGACCTCGAAGCCTAGATCCTGCAGGGCTCGGATCATGATTTCCGTGTCCTCGCTGAAAAGGCAGTTGTGCAGGGTGGTTTGGCCATCGGCCAGGGCCGCCATGATCAGGGCCCGGTTGGTGATGCTTTTGGAACCGGGTACCGTGACGCTGCCGTTGACTGGCGAAGTGAAGGGTGGGACAGGATAGGGATCTTGCATGGAAGGAGTGAGCGACGGTGGGGCTAGAGGCTATCGCGAAACTGTTTTCCTCGGCTGAGCATGTCGAGAACTTGGGCGTCGTTTTCCGATGCGATGGCGTCGCTCACGGCGCTGAGATGGCTCTGAAAGTCGGCGATGGCCCGCAGAATCTCCTTGCGGTTTTGCGAAACGATCTGCCCCCAAAGCTCGGGGTGGCCGGAAGCGATGCGGGTCGTGTCGCGCAAGCCGTTTCCGCAGAGATCGCCCGCTCGCGGCTGGCTGCTCTGGAGGAATGAGGCCAGAGCGGAAGCGAGCAGGTGAGGGAGATGGCTGACCTGAGCCACGATGCGATCGTGATTGTCGGGCGTTTCCTCGAGCACGGTCGATCCGACGGCTTTCCAGAAGGCGACGGTGGTCTGGAGGGCCTGCGGGTCGGTGGCGTGTGAAGGAGTGACGAAGCAGACGCGCTGCTCGAAGAGGTCGCTGCAGGCGTTTTCCATGCCGGTCTTTTCCGAACCGGCCATCGGGTGGGAGCCCACGAAGCGGGCCTTGCCGGCGAGGGCGGTTTCGCAACGTTGCACGATGTCCGCTTTTACGCTGCCCACGTCCGTGACGATGGGATTTCGGGAGAGGCCGGGAGCGATCTGCTCGGCCAAGGTGATGATGCGTTCGACCGGGGCGCAGAGCACGATCATGTCGGAGTCCTGGCAAGCGGCGGTGAGATCGGTGGAGGCGAAGTCGCACCAAGGCTGTTCGTTTAGGGCGTCGACCGCTTCCTGGCGTCGAGCGTAGATAGCGATCTTTCGGGCCAGTTTCTTTTGGTGGGCGGCCATGGCGAGCGAGGCGCCGAGCAGGCCTGGGGCGATGATGGTCAGGGTGTCAAACACGGCGCTAGGCAACGGGCTTCTGAGCGCGGATCGGCCAGGCAGCCAGATCGCGCTCGCTTTCGGACTTTACTGCGTGGAGGAGCGTCATAGGGTTCGTGAGGAGGAAAGATTCAGTGGAAGAGCCGCCAGAAAACAGTGAACAGGCAGATCGCGCCAAGCGAATAATTTATTGGGCGATGGGAGTTTTCATCGGCTTGCCGGTCGCGCTTTTCATCTATCAGCTGTTTTCAGATTGAACCCATCGCCTTGGCGAGATTAAGTGACTGCTATTAAGGGGCTTATTTGTAGAAACGCCTCTGAGCTCCCCGAATCCAGCGTCCCCGTCCCGCTTTTCTAATGAACCAAACCGTGCTCGTACTCCGATTGATCCTCATGGCGTTTTGCGTCTTGGCGGGTCTGGCCGTTTCCTACGCTTATCCGGAAGTTGGCGGACCGGCGTTGACCATCACGGTGGCGATTTTGATCGGCGCTTTGCTGGTGCTGGTCGACATCCTGCTCAAGGGCTTCTCTCTGCGGGGGCTGTCGGCGATGACATTTGGCTTGCTGATGGGCATTCTGGCTTCGCATTTCATCTCCATCTCTCCGCTTTTCGAGGAAGGCGACGCTCAGGTCATCTACATCTCGCGCATTGGAGTTTTCATCGTGATCACCTATCTGTCCGCGGTCATCGCGCTGCGGGGAAAGGACGAGTTCAACCTCGTGATTCCGTACGTCCGCTTCGAGCCGCAGCGCGTGGAAGCGCCGCTGGTGGTGCTGGACGACAGCTGCCTGGTGGATGGCCGCGTCTCAAAGCTCTGTCAGGCCCGCATGCTGGGCGACGTGCTGTTTTTGCCGAAGTTCATTCTGGACGAGCTGAACGAGCTGAACAATTCGGCCGTCGAGGAGGAGCGCAATCGCGGAAAACGCGGCCTCAAGACGCTGTCGGAGCTTCGCGACTTCGATCATGTGGAGGTGCGGGTGGTGGACAGCGACGTCGACCGCAAGCAGAGCCGCGAGGAGAAGCTGATGTTCGTGGTGAGCAGCCTCAAGGGGCGCTTGCTGACCACTAGCGAGGGACTGATCAGGCGAGCGCGTCAGGAGGGAATCCCTTTCGTGGACATGCTTGGCCTGTCCAAGGCCCTTTCGCGCGAAGTGGAAGTGGGCGAAACTCTTTCCGTGAAGCTGGTCAAGATCGGCAAGGAGGACAGCCAGGGGGTGGGGTATCTGGAGGACGGCTCCATGGTCGTGGTCAACAACGGAGCCGATCTGGTCGGAAGCACCGTTTTGATCGAGGTCGACAGCATCATACCCACCAGCGGCGGCCGCATGGTGTTCGGCAAGATGCTCGGCGAAGCGAATTAGGCGTTTCGAACGCTCGCTCGCTGGCGATCGGGCAGGAGCAGAGCGGTTGGCGGGTTTCGCATCCAATATTCGCTCCGCTTATAAAAGCGGGGAAATGAGGCTTGCATCGCTAATGACTTGGCTAGAATCGGGGTGGCTGCTGGAAAGCGGCGTCGGTCTTCTCTCTCAAACAAAACGCAATTCTCTGACCTATGGAGTTCTTTACGCTCGAAAACAAAAACGGCATGAAGCTGAAGCTCACCAATTTCGGTGGCATCGTATCCGAAATTCACGTACCGGACCGTGACGGAACACTGGCGGATGTGACGCTTGGCTTCGAAACCGTCGAGGAGTATCAGGACCACAACGACGCGTATTTCGGAGCGATCATCGGACGTTTTGGAAACCGAATCGGGGACTGCTCATTTTGCCTGGACGGAACGTATGTTTCCGGATTGCACGCCAACGACGGGAAAAACCACTTGCACGGCGGCAAGCGTGGTTTCGACAAGGTGGTTTGGGATGCGGAGGAGATCTCGGGTGACGGGTTCACGGGCGTGAAGCTGAGCTACCTGAGCAAGGATGGAGAGGAAGGCTATCCGGGCAATCTGCAGGCCACTGTGATCTACAAGCTCACCGATGCTAACGAGTGGGTGATCGAATACGAAGCCACTGCAGACAAGACCACGGTCTACAATCCGACCAATCACGCCTATTTCAACCTCGCCGGTCATGCTGGCCCCTCGCCGCTGGATCACGAGCTGCAGATCAATTCGGAGTTCTACACCGCGACCGATGACGGCGGCATTCCTACGGGAGCGATCGTACCGGTAGCGGGCTGTGGCATGGATTTTCGCCAAGCCAAGGCGATCGGTCAGGATGTGGACGAAGCAGGGGTGGTATCGTCCCGCGGCGGCTTCGATCACAACTGGGTCATCGACAAGAGGCCCGACGAGTTCGCTCTGGCCGCTACCGCTTGGGATCCGAAGTCAGGACGCGAGATGAAGGTCTACACCACTGAGCCAGGTGTTCAGTTCTATTCGGGCAACTTTCTCGATGGCTCGCTGAAGGGAAAAGGTGGAACGGTCTACCAAAAGCGCAGCGGCTTCTGTCTGGAGACGCAGCACTTTCCGAATTCGCCCAACATCGGCCATTTCCCGACGACGACCTTGCGCCCGGGAGAGGTTTTTAAGTCGAAGACGGTATACGCGTTCGGCGTTCGCTAGGCGAAACGGTTTCGGAAGTAGCAGGATTTTTGATACACGACGCGCCTCGCTGGAGGCGCGTCCCTTTTTTCTCCGACCGAGGCATCCTACGAGATGAGGGTGATTTTTCGCTCGTCGCCCCGGGCATCGAAGCGAAGGGTATGGGTAATGGTCCAAGGAATGAACGCCAGCTTGCTGGGCCATTCGATGGCGAGGCAGAACGGAGGCGCGATCAGCTCTTCCAGCATCAGTTCCTCCCAGATCTCGGGCGACTTCTCCAGGCGATAGGCGTCCATGTGGGCCAGCTGCCGATCGCCTTGGTATAGATTGTAGATATTGAAGGTCGGGCTCGTGATGGGCTCTTGGATACGCCAGCGCTCTGCTAGGCCTTTCACGAAAGTGGTTTTTCCGGCTCCCAGATCGCCTTCCAATGCCAGCACTGCCTCCTCGGGGAGAACGGTCGCCAGATTGCGGGCGATTTCGATCGTTTCTTCCGCTTGGGATGTGACGATGCCCCGAGCCAGCTTATCTAAGATGTTCATAGCCTGAAACGTGAAGCGAGTCTGGGGCGTTGATGAGTTTGAGAGGGCTTTCCTCGGAACCGCTTCCCAAGGCGTCGAAGGTGCCGATGCGGGTAAGTGGCGTATCGAAATTCCCACTCCAAGCGGCTTCGAATTCCCGAAGATCCGCCTTTGGGTCCAGGGCGAAGAGAAGCTCGTAGTCCTCGCCATCGTTGAACGCATGGTGGAATTTCGTGTGTCCGGAATCCTTCGACGTTCGAATCGCGTCGTCGGAAATCGGAAGCAAAGCGCAGTCGATGCTGCATCCAGTAGTTGGAGACAGGATGTTCTTGAGGTCTTTTCCAAGTCCGTCGCTCAGGTCCGTGCAGGAGAGACAGGCGCCGCTTCGGGCTAGCCATCGACCTTCCTCCAGTCTCGGTTCGAAGTCGTAGTGCTTGCAGAGTCGCGTTCCTCCGATGGCCCCGGATACGTAGAGTGGACTCCCTGGCTGCGCTCGGTGGCGGAGCAAACCGGGGTGCCCGGGCTCGGTTTCGCCGATCAAGGTGAGGAATGCTCCGAGGAACCCGTCGGATCCGGAAATGTCGCCGCCTACGATTTGAAACCGATAGCGTCTTCCGAGCTTGGAGAGCGTTTCGTAGAAACGCTGTATCCACGCGATCGAGACGTTTTGCGGAAGGGCTAGGCTGACGGTGGCGATGCGCGGCGTTCCTCCCATGGCGGCCACGTCGCTGAGGTTTCGTTTGGCGAGTTTGCCCGCGGTCTGCTCGGGCGAGAGCTGGTCATCGAAGTGGTAGCCATAGATGACCGGGTCGGTGGTGACGAGCTGCCGCACGTCGTTTCGACTTGGTTGGAAGCGGGCGCAGTCGTCGCCGATGCCCTCGGGTGGGGCGGGATTCGCGTCGCCCAGCCAGTCGCGGATCCGCTTGATGAGTTCGACTTCGCCGAGCGTGGCGATGGATTGGTGGGTATCTGAGGTGAAGGGGCTCACGTGACGTCGGGAAAGAGCAGGATGATAAACAGGTTGATGGTATTGAAAACGGCGTGCAGCACCACAGCGGAGAGCAAGGAGCCGGACTCTCGATAGGCGAGCGCCAGGGTGACGCCGATCACGAAAAGGGGAGCGAAACTGTAGAGGTTGAAGTGGATCAGAGCGAAGAGGGCGGCGGAAATGGCCGTGGCGGCGGTCAGGGGGAATCTGTGGTGGAGAAATCGGAAGATCGCCCCCCGAAACACCAGCTCCTCGCACACCGGGGCGACCAGCACGATCATGGTGTAGATCATGGTTCTCTCGGCCAAAGAGCCTCCCTCTTGCACCAGACGGATCGGGTCTTGGGTCACCTGCTCGAAGCCCAACCCCTGCAGGACCACTTTCCAGATCAGGTTCACTCCAATCATAACCGGATAGGAGATGGCCAGCCACTTGAGTCCGATGAGGGCGGAGCGGCGGACCGACTTCACTTGTGACGGGCGGGAGGCGCTTTCCTGGTGCTGATGGCGGGTGATCAGGATGAACGCGGCGAAGGCCGCCACCATGCCCAGCTGGGTGCCGAGATTTCCGGCGAGGAAGACGATCAGCGGCGGGTCGCTTCCTTCTTCGGTCGGTCCCACGGCCCAATGGGCTATTTTCGCCGCCAAAGCCGAGACGACCACCATGCTGGAAAAGAGCAGGGCGATGAAGATGCCAAAGTCGGCGGCGCCGATGTTCCATCTGGGAAGGGCGTTGGCGGCGGCGTCCGTGAGTTTCTGTTCGGTGGAATCGGCGATCATGGAAAAGACGTCCATGAAGGAATGCAGATGCGAGCGCGGGGCGAGTTCAAAAACGTGTTAACCGACCTCGGATTCGGCGGGCGAAGGGAGCTTTTTGCATGACAATCCGCGTTCTTGCTCTATGGAAGGTCGGTTTCGCCATGAATGACGTCGCCAAGAAACGCGCTTGCCTGCACACCCTCGGCTGCCGCTTGAACCAGTCGGAAACGCTGCTGATTCAGCAGGGACTGGAGCAGCGTGGCTACGAGATCGTGCCCTTCGGCGAGCCCGCGGATCTCGGCATCATCAACACCTGCACCGTGACCAACCTGGCCGACTCGAAATGCCGGCAGACCATCCGGCAGTTCGTTCGAAGGAACCCCGAAGCCTACACGGCGGTGATCGGCTGCTACTCGCAAATGGGAGCCAAGGAGATCGCCGAAATTGGCGGTGTCGACTTGATCATCGGCAACCAGGAGAAGATGAGCGTGATCGACTACGTCGGCCAGGAGAAGAACGAGAAGCCGGTCATCATCCGCGAACGCATCAGCAAGGAGGATTTCTCCATTCGGAACTTTGGCGATGTGCCTTTCAACCAGCGGGCCAACCTGAAGATCCAGGACGGCTGCAGTTTCGTGTGCAGTTTCTGCATCATCCCCTTCGCTCGCGGCGCGGCCCGGGCTCGGGACATGGAAAATCTGCTGGAAGAGGCGCGCCTCAAGGCGTCGCAGGGGATTCGCGAGATCGTGATCACCGGCGTCAACATCGGCACCTACGAGACGAAGCGTGGCGGGCTGCTCGCCGTTTTGGAAAAGCTCAACGCGATTCCCGGCATCGATCGCATCCGCATCAGCAGCATCGAGCCGACCACCATCCCGACGGAGCTGTTCGCGTTGATGAACGATCCGCAGCACGCTTTGCTGCCGTTTTTTCACATACCGCTGCAGAGCGGTTGCGACAAGGTTCTGCGGGAAATGCGTCGCAAGTATACGATTTCTGAATACCTGGAGTTTCTTCACCTCGCTCACGACAGCGTGCCCGGCTGCTACATTGGCACCGATATCATGGTGGGGTTTTCCGGCGAAACGGACGAGGAGTTCCAGGAAACCTGTCAGGTGTTTTTGGAGAATCCCTTCGATTTCTGTCACGTGTTTTCCTACTCCGAGCGACAGGGCACGGTGGCAGCCCGGCGCGAGGATCAGGTGCCGATTCCCGAGCGCGCCCGGCGCAGCGCCTACTTGAGGCGCTTGTCAGCGAAGAAGCGCTACGACTTCTACGAGTCCCATCTCGGCAAGGAGATGCGGGTGCTCTTCGAAAACCCGAAGCCGGATAGCTGGCCGAGCTATACTGACAACTACATTCGCGTGGTGGTCCCGCGCGAGGGCGAACGGGCAGTGGATAAGGGCCTGGACTTGGCCAACCGTTGCGGGCGGGTGCGTCTGAGAACGCTCGCCGCCGACTACGTCGAGGGCGAGCTGCTGGAGATGCTGGATTGAAATGTTGGGGCGGAAGTCTCGCGACTTCCGCTACGTAGCAAGCTCTTGTCTTTTTGGGGTTGTGACTCATCTGAGGCCCGGTCTAAAGTCGCGCCGAAGGAAAACTTTTGCGAGAGGTAGGGCTTATCTTGTATCCTCAGTTCCAGACGCGCTTGGTCGAGGTGGTCGTTTTGGTGGCATGAGAGGCGGAATCGGCACAGGTGTATTCCTAGCTTTGCGAGGAAGCCCTCGATAGGGGATTGGGGTGGGAGCGGGCTTGCTTGGGAGCTGCGAAGGGAATCGTCGAGTAGCAGATTAGTGGCAGAGTTCGGCTTTCGTCCGATCATTAGTATCCACGCTTCGGTGACAAGTATTCGGTCCTCATGGTTTCGAGTGGTAAAAACGCGGCTGAATCCGGATGCGATGATCAAGCGTTTCGGAAGCCCTCGGAGGCATCGGTGGATCTTGTGGCCGATTGAACGGAGCTTCGATGAGGGAATAGCCGTCCCCAATTGATCGATACGTGAGACGAGCGGATTGAGGCGTACCGACAGTCGCGGATGGGCTACGGGTAGCTCATGCCCGTTTCCGATATGGAAACGCTGGGAGCGATAGTTGGTTGCGGTGACGACAAATCTCATTTCGTCCACGCCTAACTCGAGGGCTTTTCGTTGGGCGAGTAGAATCTCCGCATCGGTGTCGTTGAATTCGAATAGGATGTATTTCCAGATGACCTTGGTAGCGGGCGATCTCCGCTTCGCCTCCTCAATGAATCGGAATACCTTCTCGAGTTTGCCGTTGATACGATAGCGTTGGTAGTTCGCCTGAATCGCTCCGTCTCAAGAAACCACGATGTCCTCCACGAAAGAGACGCCGATGGTTCGTTGAAAGTCGTAGTTGGCGTTGGTGATGACCCGTTGACGTGTTTTTGGATAATAGTGGCGAACTAGCCCCGACAATTTAGAAAAGTCGGAGTGGAGCAACGGATCGCCTTGGCCTGCCCATTCCACGTAGTCGATCGAGTATCCTTCGCGCCGAAAGCCGCTCAAAACCCGCTCCAACAGAGATAGCGGCATGGTCCGATCTCCCTTTCGTCTGCCAAGTTGTTCACGATTTCCGCAGGCCGGACAGAGGAGCGAACAATGCATGGTAGGCTCGATTTGAAGTTTGCGGATTTTTTTGCGTAGCAGATTCGAATGCCACTGACGTGGTTGCAGGTGTGCGCAGGCTCGGCAGGTTTCGCCCCAAGGAAGTTGGCCGTTCTCGGCAGCCGTTCGGATTTTTATGAAGTTTTCGTTCCGAAAAAAGTCCGTAGGCGACCATGGCGAATCCGAATTCTCGATGATCCCTAGGGTAAGGTGCTCGCCCACATCGTCTTCGCACGGGACCTCTCCATTTGGCTTGAGGTAGAAGCTGTCAAGAATGTCGCAGTGCACGGGTGGAAGAGATCGCGAGGTCGCCAATGGCCGGCAATGAAAAACCGCGCTCGGTTTCGGCGCGGTTTGGTGATTGGCGAGTGTGGCTCGTTAGCGATTGTTTGGCAGGATCTCGACTTCGTAGCCGTCGGGGTCGGTGATGAAGGCCATGTCGAAGCCCTCCTTTTCCTTCCAGTTGCCCGGCCAGACTTCCACGCCGTCGTCTTCGAGCTTTTGGCAGAAGGCCTTGATGTCGTCCACGCCGATGCAGGTGTGCATCAGGTCTTCGGGGAACTCGACCTTGAAGTCCGGCGAGTAGGTGAGCTCCAGCATGTGCTCGTTGCCCGGAAGTTGCAGGTGCACGATCTGGTTGCCCTGCGGGCTGGTGTTGGGGCCTTTGAAGACTTCGAATCCGCAATGCTTGCAGTAGAAGTCCATGGACTTCTGCAGGTCGGCGACACGTATGCGAGTGTGTAGGAACTTGATCATAGGACTCTGTTTAACCGGAGCTGCTCGTCTGCGACAAGCATGGATCCGCGATGCGTTTGTAAGAACGGCGAATCGTCACGAAAGAGCGCTGATGGAGGGGTGTTTGCAGAGGCAGAGCTCTTCGACTTTCGGGAGGCGCGGCCTTAGGCGCTTATCGAGTCGGTGAGCTCTGCCTCTCTTCGGGAGAAGGACGGCTCCTCCTCTCGCTCGGCCGCGCTGAAAAGGTTGGTGGTGGCGAAGTCCACCGGCACCAGTCGGCAATTGGTCTCGATGAGTCGATAGGCGTCTGGCTCCGAACTTTCCTGAAGATAGAACGAGCAGAGCTTGAAGCTGTCGGTGGTGGCCGCAGTGAGGCTGATGCGATCCATGCGCGGCCTGCCGATGGGAGAGGGAAGCTCCTCCTGATAGTTCTTTGGCTCGCGATGAATTAGGATGTAGGCGATGGCTTCGCATTGCTCCAGCCACGCGTTGATAGCGGAGTTCAGATTCGGCAGAGAAATGTCGAAGGAGTGAGCGAGAAAGCGGTCGTGTATCGAATAAGCAATGACAACGATCGTATCTTCGCTCTCCGGGATGAAGTCGCGAGAGCGACATTCGCAGAAGCGACGTCCGGTCTGAATCAGCTGCCCGAGAATCATGAAAAAAGACTAGCGAATTTCGTCGAATAAGAAAGCGCTTTTGGACGATTTTGACGGAATAAATCCCGCCTGCTTGCGGGCAGGACGAGGGAGCTAGGGAAGGCGCTTACCGGAGTCTACGGTGAGCGTTCGGACTGCAGCCTGCGGAGCTTTTCCTCCACCATTTCCAGACTCTCCACATGGACTTGCGGCCGACCTTGGAAGTTGCTTCGAATCAGGTCTTGATCGGCCAGAGCGTCGATGGCGAAACCGAGTCCATGGCATTGCAAGCAGACCGGGCGTATCATCTTTTCGTTGGGGCGCAGCGTTTCGTTCTGGTTGTGCAGGACGCGGTTGGAAACCTCTCCGAACTCGTTGCGCTCGACGCGTGGGAAATGGCAGGTGGCGCAGGAAACGCCGCTATCGGGCGGCCCTTCGCCCGCGAGTTCCTTGGTCCAAAGCTCGGCGTGCAGCGATCCGCGATAGTTGTTCACATGTTCGCTATCGTGACAGCTGATGCAGGCTTGCCTTGAAGCGAACTGCACGTCCGAGCTGTGGGCGTCATGGCAAGCGACGCAGCTGAGCTCCTTGTGCGCTGCCGATTGGTGCATGGGGATTTCGGCTAGGGCGGGCGTCATGGGACTCAATCCAGCGGCCAGCCTCATACCATGCATGCTCTCGAGAAAGGTCTCGGTCTCGTAGTCGTGACAGCTCTGGCAGGCGGCGAAACCGGGTTTTTCGACAAAGGCTGCCCCCTCCGGCTCGTGGCAATCGGAGCAGTTGACGCCAGCTTTGGCGTGGGCGCTGAGAGACCAGTCGTACACCACGCTTTGAGTGAAAGCCACGTCGTCCGGACTGTCGCGATCGCTGGCTCCTAGCGGCTGGCGCCGGTTTTCCTCGGACCATCCATGGTAGTGGTTTTTCGGTAGCTTGCGCGGATCCTCCGCAAAGGGCTTGTCGTTCAGGTGCTGCTCCAGAAAGTCTTCGTAGAGTGCGGTGTTGTCGTGGTAGTTGTGGCAGCCTGCGGTGGAGCAGCTATCGAAAGGCAGCCCTTTATGCGTCGGTCGATCCTCTTCGATGTCCTGATGGCAGAAAAAGCAGTAGTCGGCTGGAAGCGTGAGGCCCATTTCGAGCGTGGTTTCGGGACTGTGCTCGCGGTGGCAGGTGACGCAGTTTCGAGCGTCGAGGATCTCCACCCGGTCGGCATTGCGCGGATCGAGAAACTTGGCTTTGGGGTGGGAGTCGTTGGCCCGTTTCAGCTCCGCCTGGTGACAGTCCGTGCAGGCGTTCGGCCTGAGGCCCATATCGTCCGAGTGACAGGCCGAGCACTGCAGCTCGATCTGGTGATGGCCGTGCGAGGTGGCGCCGGGGAGAAAGGCCGATTCCTGGGTCACGCCGGCTTCAGGACTGAACTGGACCAGGCAGATGACTGGTACGATCGCTGCGAGGATCCACTGGAGCTTGTTGCTGGACATCGTTTCGATTTAGTAGGCGTAGACCTTGTAGATGTGAAAGCCCAGCAATGCCGGATAGGGCCAGAAAAAGACGATGTGCATCCTTGTCACAAAGGAACGGATACGACGCGCAAGGGGCGAGGTGAAGCGATCCTCCATAGCGACGGTGAGACCCGCTAGGGCTCCGACTAGATTTAGGGAGACGAAGACGCTCATCAGCCAAAGGTTGAGGTTGTTTCCGAAGCTCAATCCAGTATGGGCCAGCAGCGCCAGTAGGCAGATGCTGCCAAGAATGGCATGGGTCGCCCGCCACCAGCCGAAGTTTCCGAAGCGAGCGAAGGTGACTCGTTTGCGGGCGGAGAGTCCCAGAGCCAGGAGGGATGCTCCGGCCATGGTGTATCCAGAAATCTGTTTATAGAGTTCCTCGGTCCAGAGCTTGCAAAACTGATAGTAGGCGTCCTGCACCGTCGTGGGTATGGGCAGAGGGCCGACAAGAAAGAGCGCCAGAACTATGCTGGCCGCAATCCAGGAGGCAGCCAAAAGCGCTCTCCTGCCCTTGGGGGCGAAGACGGCTTCCTCGTCGGTGGCTCCCACCAGCTGCCCGAGCAGAGGTCGGCAGGATCCGCAGACGGTGCCCGCTCCTGTTTCTTTGGAAAGTTGGGAGACTGAAGAGCAACCGTTCGAGACGCAGGCTGAGATTTGGCCCTTGCTGATCTGAACGCAGTTGCAGATCATGGTATTGGCTGTCCAATCCAAGGCGCTTTCGCCTGCGTCGATGAGGCCGGTCTTCTCGAACTTCGCTTGCTCGGAGGGCGACATGAATCGCTGGTCCTTCACCGCGATTTGTATTTGGTGAATTTGTCCCCAGTCTCCAACTACAGTCGCTCCCGCGATGCAGTCGCGTTTAAGGACTAGCATGCGATAGCATTGGGCATCGCGATAGACGAGAGTCTTGCCTTCGCCAAGATTGTCGCCAAAGGCGCACACCTCGACACCTAGCAGTTTGAGTCGGCAGGAAGTGTCCGCGCCTTCGAAGCAGCGTTCAAACCCTTCTATCCGATCGGCGAGGATGTCCGCCATGTGGTAGCCGGGAGCGACCAGTCCGTAGATCTGCCCTCTATGCAAGGCGCATTCGCCGATGGCGTAGATGTCGGAATCGCTGGTTTGAAGGCTGTCGTTCACCAGTATGCCGCCGCGCGCTCCCAAGGATAAACCGGACGCTTGGGCGAGGTCATCCCTCGGGCGTATCCCAGCGGCAACTACGAGGAGGTCCGTTTCGAGAATGGTATCGTCGGAAAAGGTGATGGAGAGCCCCCCGTTTCTCCGCTGCACAGTTCTGGCTCCTTTTCCTAGAAGAGGGGTGACGCCGAGTTCGCGAACGTTTTTCTCCAAGACCATCGAGGCGTCCTGATTCAGCTGGCGTGGCATGAGTCCGTTGGCGAATTCCACCACGTAGGTCGCGAGGCCAAGTTCGCGAAGGGCGTTGGCCGCCTCGAGACCGAGAAGACCGCCACCGAGGGCGATACCTCGCTTCTTGCCTCGTGCGTATTCGATTATCTTGGACGCGTCCTCGATAGTACGGTAGGTGAAGACACCCTCCGTATCTATACCTTCGATGGGGGGTACGAAAGGCGTGGAGCCGGTAGCGAGCACCAGCTTGTCATAGGGCAGGCGTTCGCCGGTATGGGTGACGACCTCCTTGCGCGCTCGATCGATGGCGACAGCTCGGCAGCCTTTCAGCAGCTGAACTCCGTTCTTCGCGTACCAGGAATCCTTCGCGAGCAGAAGCGACTTGTGATCCCGGTGGCGAAAGTAGGCGCTCAGGTGGACCCGATCGTAGGCATGATGAGGCTCCTCTCCAAGGATAGTGAGCTGGACGGGCAGTCGCTTCTCGGCGAGGCGCTCTGCGAAGCGTTGGGAGACCATGCCGTTGCCCACCACGAGGATTCTCATTTTCGCTGGTTTCGGTCTGCTCATACGCAAGGCGCGGCGTTAGCGACGTCGAGAAGCGGATCTCGGTTGCGAAGTCTCAGGCCGCCGCTCCGCTTGATTTGGATGTCGAGGACGGTCCCTTCAGCTGCAGGATCATTTCGCGTATCGACGCTCCTGTTTCGGCTTTGAAGGTGTGTCCTAAGGTTTGCTGGAAAGCGTAGACGAGAGCGTCTTCGAAGCAGTCGAGATCCACCGGCTGCTCGAAAATCAGAATGCTCCGCTGATCGCGTTCGTCGGTGGTATTTGGGAATGTATCGACGGATTGACTACGAAAGACCAAAGTACCGACCAGGTGTACGAACTGAGTGTGGCACCTGCCGAGGGCCAAAGCTCTGAGGGACCTTGTTTCCGGAAGGCGTTCGGCGAGTCGATAGAAAAGGATCTCTGCGAACGCGTCGGAAACGGGCAGGCAGCGCTTCCAGGCCGATTTCAGTTCATCGTGGTTGAGGGAACGGTTCATGGTCCAGATAGGTAGAGCGCTATTTGCTGACATGGGTCATGAAACGCACGGCTTGTTTCACTTCTTCATCGCTGAGTTCGGTGAATCCTCCTTTAGGCGGCATCTCGGTGTATTTCGGTCCGATGAAGCCGTTTAGAGCGTGGTCGTACAGCGTATCCAGTCCTTTGGCGATGCGTGGCGCCCATGCCTCGGTGTTTCCGATAATGGGAGCGCCCGTGAGCCCGGTCATATGGCAGGTCTTGCAGGTGCCGAGCCAGGTTTGTTGACCCGCAATCAAGTCGGGATCGTCGAGCGTGACGGCGGCCGGATCGAAAGGCTGGGCGATCGTCTTCTTTTCCGGTTCCTTTCCGCAGCCCGCGAGCGCGACGGCAAGCGATAGGGCGCTAGCCGTGGCGATCGGATGGAGGCAGCTGCAATGGCGATGGGACATGCCAGGGAGGGATGAGGTGTTGCTACTTGTTGAGCACGTCGCCCTTGGTGGACTCGGCGATCGCCGCAGCTTCGCCGATCATATCCATCGGCACGCCAAGCTCCTGCAGGGTGGCGCCGAGGTTTTCCATCACGGCGTGGAAATGGCTTTCGTTGAGGCCCATCTCCTCCACCAGGCGCTTGTGGGCTGCGCGCATGCTGCGACCGGTGTACTGGGGAGCTCCACCGAAGGCGTAGGTGAGAAACTTCTTCTGGTGGCCGATCTGCTTGCTCATGTCGACGCCTTCGAAGAAGTGTTTGATGCGATCGTCGGCGAGAACCTTCTTGTAGAAAAGGTCGACTGCGGCGTCCACGGCGGCTTCGCCGCCGATGCGGTCGTAGAGAGAGGGTGTTTGCGTTTCGCTCATTGTATTCAGATTATGGATTTATGATTTAGTCGAGAGGAATTCTGATGACGACGCCGCCCATGACTTCGCCCATCTTGAAGTCGGTGCGAGGCGAGTCCTTGTGCTCGTTGTGGCAGTCGATGCAGGCTGCGGCTACGCCTGTGTCGGCGTAGATGCCGGTGAAGTACTTGGTGCCGCCCAGCGTCTCCTCTGCGTAGTAGTTTTGACCGGGATTGTCGGCGATGAACTGCAAGCCCTCTTTTTCGGCATCGGTTTTCGGAGCGTTCTGCTTGTTGATCGGCCAGAGCGACTGTAGTGAATAACTGAATTCACCATTGCTTTTTTCGGCTACCATCTCTGCCCCCATGCGGAACATTTGAGCAGGTAGCGGCAGGGCCTTGTCATCCACCCAATGTTCGCTAGCGGTGATGACCTTGTCCTGTTTGGTGAGTCGGTTGACCACGTTGCGGGTGTAGACGGTACGGTCGGAGCTCATCACGAGGTGCAGAGCGTCCGCCATCTTCTGCGGACTGATGCCGCTAGCAGCTTCCGAGCTGTCGTCGCAGCCCGAAAAGAGGATCGAGGAGAGGGTGAGGGTCGCTACGGTCGCAGCGACAGCCAAGGAGTTCGTTTTCTTGTTCATATCGGATTAGGCGAGGATCAGGTTTGATTTCCTCACCAAGCTTAGCATCCGATATGCCAGAAAGAGGTATTTATAATGCAACTTATGGATTGCCTTGGAAAAAGCGCTCTTTCAGGGGCGTTGGTATTGGATTTCGCATCACGTGAAGTCTGCGATCGCTGGACCTATGAATTTCGTTTATCCGACCTATCGATTTCAGTCCGAAAACGAGATCGAAATCGAGGCGCTCAAAATTCCCCTGATCGAGATCGAGCGCTGGGGAGGCGGCGGGTTTTGGTATCTGTACCGGAAATGCAGATACGAGGTCAGGTCGAAGCTATTCGGAAACGCGACTTTCGCTAAGGCTGGGGAACTGTCTTCGCAAGTTTTCGGGACGCTTGACGAGGTCGGCCAAAGTGAATCGTTCCAGCTCGGAATAGAAGGCGTTTTCGGCTTGTTTCAGGGCCCCTTTGAGCACGCAAGCGGGTGACAAGCAGCAGGAGTTTTTCACTGGGTCGAAGCATTCGATGAGCGGCGCGTCTCCTTCGGTGAGACGGACGAGCTGTCCTGCGTTGATGTCCCGTGGGGCTTTGGCGAGGCGCAGACCGCCTCCTTTTCCTCGAGTGGCCTGCACGTAGCCGAGCTGATTCAGGTTTCCAGCGATTTTGACCAGATGGTTTCGGGAGATCTGGTAGGCGTCGGCGACTTCCTGGAGCGAGACCAGGCGATCGTCGTTCAGGGCGAGGTAGATGAGGAGACGAAGGCTGTAGTCTGAAAATTTGGTGAGCTCCATGGGGCGAGAGGGTAGTGACGTGTAAGGGGGCTAGAGACGGGCGGGCAATCCGGCGTTTGCGAGGCGCTCTTTCGCTTGGCCGATAGTGTAGGTGCCGAAGTGGAAAATGGAAGCGGCAAGTACCGCGTCGGCTTTGCCCTTTTGGAGAACGTCGACCAGGTGGTCCAGGTTTCCGGCTCCGCCGGACGCGATGACTGGTACCTCCACCGCTTCGGAGATGCGTCGGGTAAGCTCGCAGTCGTAGCCGGCGAGGGTGCCATCGGCGTCCATGCTGGTGAGCAGGATTTCTCCCGCTCCTAGCGAGACGCCCTTCTTGGCCCATTCGATGGCGTCGAGCGGGGTGGGGTTTCGTCCGCCGTGAGTGAAGACGCGCCAGGAGTCGCCGTCGCGCTTGGCGTCGATGGCCAGCACGATGCATTGGTTTCCGAACTTGCGGGCCGACTGGAAGATGAGGTCGGGATTGTTGATGGCTGCGGTATTGAGCGAGACCTTGTCGGCCCCGGAGTGCAGCATCTTGGTGATGTCCTCCACCGTTCGCAGACCGCCGCCGACGGTCAGGGGCATGAAGCACTCGGAGGCGGTTTGCTCGACCACATCGCGCATGATCTGGCGCTCGTCGGAGGATGCGGTGATATCGAGAAAGACCAGCTCGTCGGCGCCCTGCTCGTCGTAGGCCTTGGCGCAGGCGACGGGATCTCCCGCGTCGCGGAGCTCTTTGAACTTAACGCCTTTGACCACGCGGCCGGCGTGAACGTCGAGGCAAGGGATGATGCGTTTGGCTAACATTTCTCGAAAAGTGGAACCGGAAGAGCCATGACGCTAGGAGGGAGGCATGCGCTGGCAACGCATTTTTAGAGGGGGGGCAAACCTGGCGCGGCCTCGCCTAGCGCACGCGTCCGGTAGCGTTGAGGGCTTGGGCGAGGCTGGATATGGAGAGCGGCTTGGAGAGGTAGCCCGAGAACGGATCGTGGCTGTAGCGCTCGCGCTCGCCTGCCATGGCGTAGGCGGTTTGGGAAATGATCGGCAGGTCCGGGGCGATCTCTCGGATACGTCTGGCGGCTTCGTCGCCTTGCATTTCGGGCAGTTTGATATCCATGAGGACAGCGGAAAAGGTTCTTCGCTTGCAGAGGGCCACCGCTCGCTCGCCGGAGGAGGCGTGCACGAACGGCACGCCAAGCTGTTGCAGCATCTTCGCCATCAGGGTGGAGTTTGTCTCCTCGTCCTCCACCAGAAGCACCGGCTCCTGCGGCCTGTGGGGAATGGAGGGAGGGGGGATTTCCGGGGCTTCGGCCTGCGGAACGTCGAAGTCGCGCCGAATTCTACCATCCCAGGGTAGAGAGAAATAGAAGCGACTTCCTTTCTGATACTCCGACTCGACTCGCAAGGCGCCGCCCAGCTTGGAGACGAGGTTTTGGCTGATCGCCAGCCCCAGCCCGCTTCCTCGGTAGGTGTGGCCGAGATTGGTGTCGCCCTTTTGGAAGCGTTCGAAGATGAGCGAAAGCTGTTCCTTCTTGATGCCGAATCCCGAGTCCTCCACCGAGAACTCCAAGGCGTCTCCTTGAGCGGTCGGTCTGCAGCCCAGCTGGATGTAGCCATCCGGGGTGAATTTGATCGCGTTGCTGATCAGGTTCTTGAGCACTTGCTTGAGCCGATCGGGGTCCGTATTCAGGATGCAGCCTTCCGGGAGCTCCTCCTTGGCGACGAGAAACTGCAGGTTGTCGCGGCCAAAGCTGGTCAAGACGCCGCGAAAGGTATCGTGGGTCTGGCTAAGTATCCAATCTACGGATATGTCCTGCGTTTCAATTTCGATCTTTTCCGACTCGATTTTGGAGATCTCGATGATGTCGTCTATGAGATTGAGAAGGTCCTTTCCGCTGTTTTGGATGGTGCGAATGAAGTCGCGCTGCTCGCCTTGGGTCTGGGTGCTGGCCATGAGCAGGTCGGAGAAGCCGATGATGGCGTTCATGGGGGTGCGAATCTCGTGCGAAACGTTGGCGAGAAAGGCCGACTTGAGGTGGTCGGATTCTTCGGCTTTCCGTTTCGCTTGCTCGAGGTCCTTGGTTCGCTCCCTCACGCGTTTCTCCAGGTCGGACTTGCCTTGGCGGAGGATCCTATTCTGGGACTCGATGGTCGCGCGTTGGAGCTGCAGTTTTTCGTTGGCCTTGGATAGATTTGCGTTCAGCAGCTGAAGTCGGTTGTTCCGGCTTTGGGTGAGTATCCATAGGAAAATGACAAGTCCGACGAGGACGGCGATGGTGGCTTGGAACCAGGTTTGCCTCCAGATGGGAGCTGTCACGGAGAAAGTCACGGCGGCGATCTCAGGGGAAACGTTGAACCCGTGATCCCTAGCCTTGACCTGCAGGGTGTGCGAGCCGTGAGGCAAGCCGAGAAACATCTGGTGGTTCTGCCTGGCGAAGGGAGTCCATTGGCGATCGTTCAGCTTGTAGGAGTATTCGATTTTATCCCGGGGCGTCGCTTCGAGGTAGTCCACCGCCTGCCAGGTTATGGAGGTATTGCCGCGTTCGCTGACTTGGGGCTCGAAATGGGTGATTTCGATGCGCGGCGCCGACTTGTCCTTGAAGGCGGTGAGCGTTTGGAAGGGGATCGCGATCTCTGCGGGCTGCGAATCGTAGAGCGCTCGGCGCGTCCATTGATTGCTGACCTGCACGATGTGTATGCCATCGCTGGGACCGTCTTTTATGAACACGCCTGCCCGCGTGTAGTTCGCTTCAGGCAGCTGCATGAAGCTGCTCCAGGAGATACCGTCGAAGTGGGCGATCTGGTCGGACAGGGCCACCCAGACATCCTCTCCGCTCCTGGCGAATCCGGAGATCAGCGAATGGGAGGGCAGGTCGGTGTCGATGGTATGCCAGACCTCTCCGTGGTCGGTTATTTGCAGAATGCCTTGATCGCGGGTGAGCAGCCACAAGTCTCCGTCGGGCTGGTTGAAGACGTAGTCGACGTAGGTGGAGAGGTGAGGGAACTGCTTGGTCCGTTTCAGCGCGTCGCTCTCAACGATCACGGGAGGACGCCCGCCGACCCAGATCCGGCCCTGTGGGTCCTGGCCTAAGCCATAGAAGCTGCCTTTGGTGATGTTTCGAGGATCGCTGCGCAGCAGCGTCCAGTCCTCCTTGCTTCCCACGGGGCGATTGAAGCGGATGATGCCTGGCTCTTGTTCGGGGCTGGTGTCGACGGCCGCGGCGAAATAAAGTCGGCCTGATCGGTCTTCGAACGCCGCCCGATGATCGAGCCCCCAGGAAAGGCTAGGAAAGGAAAGGATGTTCCAGTTTCCTTTCGAATCGCGATAGGAGAGGGCGGCGTCTTTTCGGTGGCTGCCGATGGCCCACAGCTCGCCATAGGATGTCAGAAACAACCTGACGGGAGCGTCGATGAGACCGTCCTCCGTGCCGTAGCTGGTCCAGACGTCGTCCGACTCTCGCGCTACGCGCCCCTCCTCGGTCAAGTAGTAGCTCTCTCCAGCCGGCGTTTCCAGTTGAAAGGCGAGGCCCTTCAGGGTTTTCCAGCTGCGGCTGGCGTAGTCCAGTCGAAAGACCTTGGAGTTGCTAGCGATCAGCCACATGGCCCCGTCGGCCGCTTCGAAGAAGTTGATGCGATTGTTCGAGGTGAGCGGGACTTCTGGCGCCGCGTACTTGGTCCAGCTTCCCGAGCGGAACACGAAGTACTGGCCGAAGCCGTCTACCCAAATGGCCCCGTCGCTCGACCGGAGGGAGTGGTAGAACAGCTCGGAGCCGGGAAAATGGTCCGTGATCCGGAGATGCGACCAAGTGGAGCCGTTCCAGCGGCTGATCCCGCTCACAGCGCTGTTGCTGGTTGCCCAAATCTCGCCGTCTTCGCTCTCGATGAGGTTCGATAGGCTATCGATGCTGATCCCATCGGCCCGGAAGAAGGCGTCTTGCAGCGTGAGCTCGAAGGAGTCTGGCGCGTAGGCGAAACGCGCGATGTGGTTGTTGTCGCCATTGTTTTTCGAGATCACCGCGTAGACGGATCCATCGCTGGCCACGAGACTCGAGGTGACGTTTAGCTCTTTCGTATCCGACATCATGATACCGATTTCCTCGGGTGGAGAAACCGCTGTCAGGTTCTGGACCGTGCCGTAGAAGTCGTCTCTGGCAGGGGTGGCGGCGGAGTAGAGTTTCATCTGGTCGCCTCGAATGAGGCCTAGGCCATGCCAGTTTCGAGGCGTGTCTTCGTTCTCTTCTCTCTCGCCGATGCCTACCAGCACGGCGCCGTCGGGCAGAAAGCTGATTTCTCGGATCTGCACGCGTCCCGGCGTGTGGCTTGCGAGCACGGGTATCCACCGCTCCCCTTCGAATCGGAAGAGCCCTTGATCGCTTCCAGCGTAGAGGTCGCCGGAGGGCGAGGTTTCGAGACTGAGGGTCGCGGTCCCGAGGAAGCCGGTTGCCGGACCGAATTCGCGCACTTCGTAGCCGTCGTAGCGGTAGATGGATCCGGCTCCGCCAAACCAGAAGGTGTTTGCCGGAGATTCGGTCATGTAAGACACTCCGCGACCGTCGAGAAAGGGAAACTCCGTCCAGCGCCAACTCTCCAGGTTCGGATCGGTTCGGGCAGGCGAGTAGGGCTGCTCGCCATAGAGGGAACGAAGGAGCAGACCAGCGACAATCGCTGCTAGTCCAAGGAAGCGGAGGAGAGAAGGGGGCATGCGACTGGGCAGCGTATTCGCTCTGCAGCGCAACTGCAAATGTTTCGTAACACTACGGATGCCTCGTTGGCAGAAGACCCCAAACGAAAACGCCGCATCCGAAGACGCGGCGTTTGCAAAGGGAGGCGACGGGCGGCGAAGCGCCTATTCGGTTTCGCCGACGGCGATGATGTCGGGATCGAAGGAGGCGGCGAAGCGGTAGGTCTGACCGGGACGCATGATGAGCGGATGGTCGCGCTCGAGGATCTGCAGGTAGTGCAGGTTTCCGTAGTTGGTCCGGTAGTTGCGGTCGTTGGTCACCACTTCGGTCTCCTTCCAGGTGCCCTGGAAGTCGTCCTTCTGCACGGTGCAGCGCAGGCCTTCCGCGCCAAGCATCGGGCAGGAGTCCACGCGGTAGCGGGAGTGCGGAGATCCGATGGCCAGCACGTAGCGGAAGCGATCGAGGGTGATCTGGTTCTTCACCGTGTAGATGAACTCGCAGGAGATCTGGTTGCCAGCGAAGGTCCAGTTGACCTTCACGGTGCCCAGACCCGGAACGATCTTCTCTTCGGTGTTGATGAACTCCGGCTGCTCGTAGCGGAAGTAGAAGGAGCGCTTGAAGCCGAGGCCAGTGGTGCACTTCTTGCCGTAGTAGGCAGGCACGAACACGTTTTCGCCAACGGTCAGCTCCGGCACCATGATAGGCAGGTAGCTGTTGTTCGGCCAGTCGAAGACGCCCGGCGAGTGCGGGAAGGGAAGGCAGTCCGCGGTGGGAGTCCCATTGGAAGAGATCAGCGGCATCTGCAGCTGCAGCCCGGAGTCCACGTTGCGGTAGAGCAGGAGGCCTTGTTCCTTCTTGTTGGACTTGTCGAAGATGACGAAGCGGCAGCCGGACTTGAACGGCTCTGGGGCCGCGGCGGGCGGAGCGTCGATCTGCTTGGAGAGACGCGACCATTGGCTGAGGTAGCGAGCTCCGTCGAAGTTGGCCAAACGGGTGGTGTGCTTCGGGTAGGCGGTGCGCTCCTCGTCGCGAACCACCAGGTAGCCGTGCTCCTGGTCGAGGAAGGTCACGTAGAAGTTATAGAACAGGCGACGCAGCAGGTCGAAGTACTTGCTCTTCTTGTCTTCGGGAACCCAGCCGTCGCGGAAGCCTTGCATGAGCAGGCTGATGAGGTGCATCTGGCCGTAGGCGCCGCCGTTGTTGGAGAAGGACCAGCCCAGACCGTCTTCGCGCACCAGATCGGGAAGCAGCTTGATGTACTTTTCGGCGAAGGTGCGCAGCGAAGGGAGCTTGCGGTCGCGCAGGCCGGGGTTGCTATGCAGCTGCAGGGCCTGGCGGATGAAAACGAAGGACATCACGCCGTAGAGGGAGAAGGAGCCGCCGATGCCTTCTTCGTCCACGTCGTCGAAGTAGCCGTTGGAGCTGGTCTCTTGGATGCGGGAAAGGAAGCGCTCGATGAGGCGGCCGGTCTCGTCCTTCTTGGAAAGACCGAGGGAGAAGCGGCATACGGCCTTGGCGATGTTGAAGGCCTGCCAGTGGTTGTTGTAGTCGCTGCGGTTGAGCAGCAGACGATCGAGGTGCTCGCGGGTCTCGTCCACCAGGCGCTCCCAGACCGGGTTGCGCTCCTTGGATGGACCGAAGGAGAGCAGGCCGAGGGCGGCGTAGGCCAAGCCGTTTTCCTGCGGGGGATCGCGGAAGGCCTGGGCGGTGATGCAACGAGCCGCGAGATCGATCAGGTCCTTGCCGTCCAGCTCGGTTTCTCCGGTTGCCCGATAGAACTCTCCGATGGCTAGAGCAGCGTGACCTGATTCATCCAGACGCGAATCTTCACCTTCGACAGGTGTGATGGTTCCATCGGGATTGATGGAATCCAAATTGTGGCTGAGCATGGAGCGAGCCATGTCGAGGCACTGTTCGGAGAAACTATCCATAGAGAGAGAGAACTGTGATGGTGTCCGCTTAGGGGCGGACGACAGAGGAAACGTTCTTTTTCTTGCGAGTCCTTGTGGCAGATCAAGCGTTAAGCGCTTCGCAAGGGGTTTATTATGTAGAGATGGCGCTCTTGGCGCCGTTTTAACGACTGATCAGATCGAGGAGGTCTTGATTGGATTCAGTCTTGGAGAGTCGAGTGAGCATGGTTTCGGCGGCCTCTTCGGGCTTTTGCTGAACCAGGGCGCGGCGGAAGAAGTGGATGCCTTCGAGCTTTTCTTCCGGGATGAGCAGCTCCTCGCGGCGGGTGCCGGAGGTGGCGATGTCCATGGCTGGGTAGATGCGCATGTCGGCGATCTTGCGGTTGAGCACCATCTCCATGTTGCCGGTGCCCTTGAATTCCTGGAAGATGAGTTCGTCCATGCGGCTGCCGGTTTCGATCAGGGCGGAAGCTACGATGGTCAGGCTGCCGGCTTCTTCGGTGTTGCGAGCCGCCGCGAAGATCTGACGCGGCTTTTCCAAGGCCCGGATGTCCAGACCGCCTGACATGGTGCGTCCGGACTTCTTGGCGGAATTGTGAGCGCGAGCCAGTCGAGTGATGGAGTCCATCAGGATGACCACGTCCTTGCCGCATTCCACCAGGCACTTGGCCCGCTCGATGCAGAGGTCGGCTACGCGCAGGTGGCTTTGCAGATCCTCGTCATTGGAGGAGGCCCAGACTTCCGCCTCGATGTTTCTGCGGAAATCGGTCACTTCCTCCGGGCGCTCGTCGACCAGCAGGATCATCAGGTGGATCTCCGGGTGGTTGGCGTTGATGCCTTGGGCGATGTGAGTGAGCAAGGTGGTCTTGCCTGTTCGTGGCGGGGCCACGATAAGACCGCGGGTGCCTTTGCCGATGGGGCAGAAGAGGTCCATGGCGCGAGTGGTCATGCGCTTGCCATCGGTTTCCAGACGAATCTGCTCCTCCGGCGTGATGGTGGTGAGCTGGGTGAAGGGCATCACCTTTCGGCGCTCGTCCACCGGCATGCCGTCCACGCTTTCCACGTAGCGAACCTTAGGGTTCTGGAAGCGGGGATCCGCGGTGGCTTGAGCGACGATGTAGTTTCCGGAACGGAGCTTGAAGCGGCGGATCAACTCCTTGGGTACGAATGGATCGGTGGGGCGCTGGCGGCCGTTTTTGCTCATGTCGAGCAGCTGGCCGGTCTTCTTCTTAGTGACTTCGAGGACGCCCTCGACGGTGATGGTATTGTCTGTTTGCTCGTTTTCGCTATCCATTGAGAAGCGTTGTTGGGAGGCTGATTAGGAGTGTATCGAAAACCGAATACGCGACCGATGAGGGTTGAGAGTCGTGGTTCGTATCCAATCCGTGTATAAAGTATAGTGCGTCAGTGCTTTCCGAGGCTTGACCGGGAGGGGGAAAGGGCGGCAATGTAGGGGCTTGTGCTTAACCCCAATAACCCTAACCAGCGAGGATTGACCTAGTGGCAGAAAAGATCACTTCTACGTCGAAGGATGGTGAAAGAATTGCACCTTCGTCCGAATTTAAGAAGCAGGCTACCATTTCGAGTTTGGCCGAATATAAACGGCTTTACTCGGAGTCTGTAAACGCTCCGGAAAAGTTCTGGAATACCCAAGCGAAAGAATTGCTGAAATGGCGCAAGCCATGGCGTAAAACGCTCGAGTGGAAAGAACCCCATGCCAAATGGTTCGTAGGAGGCAAGCTAAATGTTTGCGAGAACTGCGTAGACCGACATCTCGGCACCCCTCGGGAGAACAAGGCCGCCCTGATTTTCGAAGGCGAGACCGGCGACCAGAAGACCTTGACCTACAAGCAGCTCCATGTGGAGGTTTGCAAGTTCGCCAACGTGTTGACGGGCCTCGGAGTGAAGAAAGGCGACCGTATCGCCATCTACATGCCGATGAATTGCGAAGCGGTGGTGGCCATGCTGGCCAGCGCTCGCATCGGCGCTGTGCACACGGTGATTTTCGGCGGATTCAGCTCCGAGTCCATCAAGGATCGCGTCAACGATTGCCAAGCGAAGGTCATCGTGACCGCGGATGGCGGCTGGCGCCGCGGCTCCGTGGTGGAGCTCAAGAAGAACGTCGACGACGCGGTCAAGGGTTGCCCGAGCATCACCAACGTAGTCGTGGTCAAGCATATCGGACACCGCGTATCCATGAAAGTAGGACGCGATGTTTGGTATCACACCCTGATGAACGACGCCAGCCACAAGCACGCCGCCAAGGCGTTCGATTCGGAGACGCCGTTGTTCGTCCTTTATACCAGCGGGAGCACGGGGAAGCCGAAGGGCGTGCTGCACACCAGCGGCGGCTACCTGCTGGGAACCACCATGACGTCGAAGTACGTTTTCGATCTTAAGGAAACCGATACCTACTGGTGCACTGCGGATATCGGCTGGATCACCGGCCACAGCTACGTGACCTACGGCATCCTCAGCAACGGAGCGACCAACGTGATCTACGAAGGAGCTCCCAACTACCCGGAGGTCGACCGATTTTGGGATATCGTGGAACGCCACCGCGTGACCATCTTCTACACCGCCCCGACTGCGATTCGCGCTTTCATGAAGTGGGGCGACGAGCCGATCAAGAAACATGATCTCAGCTCCCTGCGCCTTCTCGGCACCGTGGGCGAGCCCATCAACCCGGAGGCTTGGCGCTGGTACTATAAAACCATTGGCGGCGAGCGTTGTCCAATTGTGGATACATGGTGGCAGACCGAAACGGGCGGTATCATGATCACTACGCTCCCAGGAGCGGCCCCTTCGAAGCCCGGCTCGGCAGGACTTCCTTTCTTTGGCGTGGTGCCCAAGGTTTTCGATGACGCGGGAAACGAGGTGAAGAAGGGGGAAAACGGCAAGCTGGTGCTCACCACGCCGTGGCCTTCCATGCTGCGCACGCTTTACGGCGACAACAAGCGCTACAAGAAAGTCTACTGGAGCGAATACAAGGGCGTCTATTTCTGTGGCGACGGCTGCAAGCAGGACAAGGACGGCTACTTCTGGATCATCGGTCGCATCGACGACGTATTGAACGTTTCAGGACACCGCATCGGCACCGCCGAAGTGGAAAGCGCTTTGGTGAGTCATCCCTCGGTCGCGGAGGCTGCCGTCGTCGGCCGTCCGCACGACATCAAGGGCAACGCCATCGTGTGTTTCGTGACCCTTAAGCAAGGACTCGAAGGCACCGACGAATTGCGTCGCGAGCTGCGCGACCACGTGGGGCACGAAATCGGAGCGCATTCCAAGCCGGATGAGATTCGCTTCGCCGCGGCCTTGCCGAAAACGCGCAGCGGCAAGATCATGCGGCGCCTGCTCAAGGACATCGCGGTCGGCAAGGAGATCAAGCAGGACACCACCACCTTGGAGGACCTGAGCGTGGTCAAGCAATTGCAGGCCCAGGACTAGCCGCCGCCACGCGTTTTTCGCCAAGGCGACGGATTTTTTCCGAGCGGGCCCGCGGGCCCGCTTTTTCGTATCGACAAATTCAGCCCCGACGATGCAGTCCGAAATATGCGGCGCGGGGTGACTTTTCTAGGAACGCGTCTATTGTTTAGATTTGAGAGCTGTGAAAGAGAACGAACCGAAACACATCGTCGTTGGTAACTCTTCGGATGACCCTTTCGCCATCGACGTGGCGTTCGCCATGGGGCAACTGGAGGACGTGTCCGACATGATCAGCATGAAGCTGTTCGCCAACTCGGAATTCTGCCCCCGCTTCATTTCCGACGAAAACGACCGCTCGAATATCGGCAACAAGCTGCAGGGCAAGAGCATCATCATCGTCAGCACCAGCAATCCGAACATGAGCAGGCAAAGCCTCGCCATGCGCACGCTCATGATCGCTCGAGCGGCCAAGGAAAACGGGGCGTCGAAGGTCACGCTGGTGGAGCCGGATCTCTACTACAGCGCCCAGGACCGCGGAGCCCGCCCCGATTTGGGGGAAACCGGCTTCGAGCGCGACACCGACGACCTGAAGAAGTTCGATGGCCAGCCTTTCACCGCGAAGCTCTACGCGGAGATGCTGAAGCTGGCCGGCGTCGACCGGGTGGTCACGGTGCACAACCACTCCACCTCGGTGCAAACCATGTTCACGCGGGTGTTCGAAGGGCAGTTCTACAACCTCATCCCCTACGACATCTACGTCGACTACCTGCTGAACTCGAACATCGTGAGCTACGGTCCGGAAGGCGAGGGCCTGGCCCTCTGCGCTCCGGACAAGGGCGCCCGCGATTTCGTGAGGGAGATCCACCGCCGCTTGGGGCTGCCCAAGGCCAAATCCATACTGCTCGACAAGGAGCGCACGGGAGAGCGGGAGGTGGAGATCAAGCTGCACGCGGAGAGCGAAGACACCTTTGAAAGCATTTCCGGCCATGACGTGGTGCTGTTCGACGACATGGTGCGCACGGGCTCAACCGTGGTCAAAGCCTGTCAGTTCCTTCGCCAAGGCAATCCGGGCCGCACGGTTTTCGCTCTGACGCACTTCTACGCCAGCGGCGAGGGCCGCGTGAAGATGGCGAACACCGCCATCAACGAGATTCTTACCCTCAACACCATTCCAACCATTCTCAATCGCGACGTGCAGGGTCGCCTGCGCAAGAAGCTGGTGGTTCTCAAGATCGAGAAGTGGATCGCCCAGGAGCTATGCAAGATCCTCGGCGTCCAGTCGCCCGATCAAGGCAAGAGCTTCTATCAGATCGACATGTCCTCGAAGAATCTGCGCTGGAAACGAAAGATCTGGCTGAGCGAGCAACTGCAGTCGCTCAAGTCCGAAGGATAGCGACGCCACAGCAAGGAAGGGAAACGGTGGCGAATCCGAAGGGAAAAACCGTAGCGGCGCTGCTGGCCGAGGTCGAGGATCCGGAGCTGCGTCGCGACGCCAAGGCTCTGCATGCCTTGATGAAGGAGCTCACTGGCCTAAAGCCGTCGGTATGGAGCGACAGCATGATTGGCTACGGAAGCTATCGGTATCGCTACGCCAGCGGTCGTGAAGGCGAGTGGTTTCGCATCGGTTTCGCCCCGCGGGCTCGCGGATTGAGCCTTTACCTGATGTCGGACTTCGAAGGCGAAGAGCAGCTGATGCAACGCATCGGAAAGCGCAAGATGGGAAAATGCTGCATGACCTTCCGTCGCTTGTCGGATTTGGACGAGTCCGTTTTGAAGGAGCTCGTCTACAAGTCAGCCCGGGGCGCCATCCAATCCGAAGTATGAGCTTCGCGGAGTCTTCTGGCGGCGCCCGTGATCAGAGGTCCGCTACCAGTTTCCGTTTTCGCCGGCTTTCAGGCTCTTCGAAAACGCGACCAGAAGTTGGATGCAGTGCTCGACGTCCTGGAGGTCGACCACCTCGCTTGGCGTGTGCATGTAGCGCAGCGGAAGACTGATCAGTCCGGTCGCCACGCCCGCTCCGGCGACTTGGATGGCCCGAGCGTCGGTGCCGGTGGGGCGAGGATCGCCTTCGAGCTGGTAGGGAATGCCGTTCGCTTCCGCGGCCTCGATCAGTTTTTTGAATACGATCGGATTGATATTGGGACCGCGGGTTATGATAGGGCCCTTGCCCAGCTTGAACTCGCCAAACTTGCGCTTGTCGCAGTCGGGGTGATCCGTGGCGTGGCCGACGTCGACGGCCACAGCGAAGGTCGGCTTGGCGTTGTAGCTGGAGATGGTCGCTCCGCGAACGCCGACTTCCTCCTGAGCGTTGCCTACGGAGATGATCTTCGCCTGAAGCTGATCCTTCTCCTTGGACAGGCGTCGCAGGGTTTCGCCTACGATGTAGGAACCGCCCTTGTTGTCGAAGGCGCGCGCTGTGGCCACGCTGCCGTTTAGAAACGCGAACTCGTGATCGTAGGTGGCGACGTCTCCCACTTGCACGCGGGACTGGGCGTCGGCCCGGTCCTTGGCCGCGATATCGATCCACATCTCGTGGATTTGCGGCACCTTCTCGCGTTCCTTGCTATCCATTAGATGCACGGCGCGTTTGCCGGTGACGCCTTTTATGATGCCGTTTCTGGTTTGGATGAGCACGCGACGGCCGGAGATGACGACGCGATCATGTCCGCCCAGCGTCTTGAAGTAGAGGAATCCGTTTTCGTCGATGTAGTTGATCTGCAGTCCGAGCTCGTCGAGGTGGCCAGCGAATAGGGCGGAAGTTTCCGATTCCGGATTGAGGATGGCGATGCGGTTGCCGATGGTGTCCTTCAGGTAGACGTCCGCCGACGGTTGTACGTACTTATCGAATACAGCCTGCGCTTGGGTTTCGGCTCCGGATGGGCTCTTGGCTTCGAGCAGTTCGAGGAGGAATTCAGGCGCTTGATAGTCGGAGGACATAGGTGATGCTTTCAATTTTACTAAACTCTGGTGGCGCTATTTCTTGTAGTTCGCGAGGGTATAGGTCTTGCCGTTTTCCAGGGAGGATATGTCGGATATGAGGTCTTTTATGCGTTCGGCGATCGTATCGGGCGAGGGCACGCGTCCTTCTTCCTTCATCTTGATGAACTCCTGCACTTCGGGAAAATCGTCAGGCGATAGTTTGCGGATGGCCACTTGCATGGCGGTTTCCATCACGCCGGGATTGATATTGATAAAACGGCTGGGATAGTCCGCGGCATCCTGTTCGATAGCGATGGCTCGCACCAGCTGTTCCTGGCCCGCCTTGCAGGCGCAGTAGAGCGACCAGCTGCCCTTGGCTCGGTCTGGCAGGGCGGCTCCGGACGATATCTGTATGAAAAGCTTGGGTACGTCTAGAAACTCCGTGGCGCGAAGGAACTGGGTGGCGGCGATGGTGGATCCGCAAAGGTTCGCGGTGATGGTCTGCTCGATGTCGAAGGTGTCGAGTTGCTGGGCCTTGCCGATCGGGCCGAGCGTGCCGGCGTTGCTGATGAAGACGATGGAGCTCGCTCGCGAAAGGTCGGCTTCCTTCAAAGCGGACGCGAAGATGCTCGAGGCAAGCTGAGCCTTGGAAAAGTCGCATGAGTGAAACTCGCCCTTGAAGTCTCCCTGGGTGCGACCGAAGCCGATGAGTCGCGTATCGGAATCGTTCAACGCTTTCGAGAGCGCTTGTCCAAGTCCTCTGGATACGCCGGTTATGAATATGGTTCGCATGATGATTTGAAGTCCTATGGCAGGTTGATCACTGAGACGGTTCCGAGTCCAGAGGCCATCCTGCCTCTAGAGCTCGTCGACGATGTCTTCAAGCGGGTAGCTGATGATTTCCGCTAAGGTAGGATGATACCAATGAGTTTTCAATAGATCAGCGGCGGTTAAATTGTTGGATACAGCGACCGCAAGGGCGTGGATAAGTTCGCCTCCGTCCTTGGAGACGATCTCGGCTCCCAGAATGCGGCCGGAGGGTTTCTCGGCGAACACCCGCACGAAGCCGTATTTCGCTTCCATGAGGATGGATTTTCCATGGTCGTCGAAAGGGTAGTCGGCAGCGATGAAGTCGATGTCGCGTTCCTTGAGCGCTTTTTCGGTCAGCCCGACGCGCGCCACTTGAGGGTCGGTGAAGACCACATCCAGCATGTGGTCGTAGTTGAGCGGTCCGGGGCCGGGCTTGCCAAACGCGTGTCGAGCGGCGTATTCGCCCTGCAGTACGGCGGTGTGCACGATCTCGTACGGCCCGGCGCAATCGCCTGCGGCATAGATGTCGGGATTGCTGGTCTGCTGGTGCTCGTTGGTGGCGATCTGGCCGTTTGGCTTCAAATCGACTCCTGCCGCATCCAAGCCCAGCCCTCGAGTGGCCGGATAGCGCCCCAGCGCGTTGACGAGATGCTGAGCGAAAACGGTTTTTGATTCCCCTTGGAGCTTGAAGGTGACGGAGTAGCCGGTGTCCGTTTTTTCGATACGCTCGAGTTGCGTATCGGTGAAGAGGGAAACGCCTTCGTCGCGGAACGCGGTTTCCACGACTTCAGAGACGTCTGGGGCTTGGTCCTTGAGAATGTGCGGGCTACGCTGGATTTGGGTGACCTGGCTTCCCACGCGATTCAGGAACTGGGCGAGCTCGCAGGCCACTACGCCGCCGCCGAGCACGATGACGGACTCGGGCAGAAAATCCAGCTCCAGCACGTCGTCGCTGGTCCAGATGCCGTCGTCGTCGAGTCCTGGGATGGGCGGCTTCGCAATCTTGGAGCCGGTGGCCAGTATGAACTTTTTGCCGCGCAGCTGGACGCCGTCGTCGAGCTCGATGGTGTTCGGGCCGATGAAGCGGGCCTGGTTGCGGTAGAGGTCGTACTTTCCGCTGGTCATGGACTCCACGCGGTAGTCGGTGAATTCCTTGATGATTTCCAGTTTTCGCTGATGCAGCGCGGGCATGTCGACCTTGGCGCTTGGAATGTTCAGGCCGAACGCTCGAGCGTTCTGGGCGAGGTGCAGGACTTCCGCCGAGTAGATCAGCGTTTTCGAGGGCATGCAGCCGCGCAGGATGCATAGGCCGCCGAGCTGGCGGGCGCCGTCGATGACGGCGACGTTGTCGGAGAATCCGCGGGCGACGCGAGCGGCGTTGAAGCCGCCGCTGCCGCCGCCGATGGCGATGAAGTCGTATTCTTTCATTAGGTTAGGCTGAAGCGAGCGCTAGTGGGGGAGGTCAAGATTGGTAGTGGATGGAGGCGGCGATTTTGTCGGCGAGCTCCTTCGATTTCATCCTAC
The DNA here is from genome assembly GCF_031127815.1 of Pelagicoccus sp. SDUM812003. Classification (NCBI taxonomy): domain Bacteria; kingdom Pseudomonadati; phylum Verrucomicrobiota; class Opitutia; order Puniceicoccales; family Pelagicoccaceae; genus Pelagicoccus; species Pelagicoccus sp. SDUM812003. The sequence goes on from NZ_JARXHY010000007.1 coordinate 227,858, forward strand.
CAACGAGCGCGAGTGAAAATTCGACTGCGGTTCCGACGCCTTGGGAGGTGATTATGTGACCGTCTTGCACAACGGGTTCTTCCGAGGCGATGGGAAGATCGTCGCGGACGGAGGCGTGCGAGGTGGCGCTGCGGTTGTTGAGCAGTCCGCAGTTCGCCAGCAGCTTCGGGGCGGCGCAGATAGCGGCCAGCAGACCGCCGCGCTTGTCCTGCGCCTTGAGCGCCGCGGCGAGTTCGGAATTATCCAGTTGCTTCAGGACTCCAGGACCGCCGGGAAGCAGCACTAGGTCGAATTCGTTCTCTGCCACTAGGGAGAGGGAGGTGTCGGCGGCGAAGGTGATGTCGTTGCGGCCCTTGACCTGGCTGTTGCCGTCGACCGACGCCACTGTCACGTCGATCTCGGCCCGTCGAAGGATGTCTACGGGAGTGAGGGCTTCGATTTCCTCGATGCCATCGAACACGATGACGAGGGCGGTGGGAGTTGGCTGGCTCATGACGAACGTTGTCTGAAAAAGGGGGCGCTGCAGGCAAACATATATTGGCGCGGCGCCACTGCTTAGGGCGGATAGGCTGACGATGGATTCCGATGCTCGCTCGGCTGGCGAGCTGAGAGCTGCAGGCTTGCGAAAGGGCGAGCGCGCCTGCGATGCTGGGGAAATGTCGAATGAATCGAGCAGGACCTTGTTGGTATTGGGTTGCGGCTATCTCGGAAGGCGAATCGTGGCGACTGCATTGGAGCAGGGGCTGCGCGTGAAGGCCGTTTCCAAGAACGAAGCGAGTTTGGAGGAGGTCGCGCGACTGGGGGCCGAGACCTGCCAGGCTTGGGTGGACGGAGCGACTTGGCATGCTTTCGCGGGCGAAGGAGTCGATTGGGTGGTCAACTGCGTCAGCTCGGCTGGAGGTGGTTTGGAGGGATATCGCCGCTCCTACGTCGAGGGCAATCGCTCCCTGGCGGCGTGGGCCCGCTCTGCTGGGTTTGGCGGAAAGGCGATCTATACCAGCAGTGTCAGCGTGTATCCAGATGCTGGAGGCGGGTGGGTGGACGAACGCTGCTCCAGTGAGCCGAGCAACGAAAGAGGAAAGATCGTGCGCGAGTCGGAGCAGGTTTTTCTCGATGGAGTGGCGAGAGGCAGCGGCTATGTTCTGCGTTTGGCGGGACTCTATGGTCCGGGGCGTCATCTGATGCTGAATACGTTGCGAGAGGGCCCGGAGGAAATCCCTGGATGGGGGGACTACCATTTGAACTTGGTGAGGATCGAGGACGTGGAATCTGCGGTGTGGAGCGTCCTGAATGAGAGCGAACTTAAGCCGGGCGTCTACAACGTGATCGACGACAGGCCGAGCCTCAAGGAGGAGATGGTGGCGTGGATCGCGGACCGATTGAAGATCGCCAAACCGCGTTTCACGGGCAAGCCAGGGGGCGGACGGGCCAGTTCGCGGCGATTGGGCGAGGGAGGCAGGCCGGCGGATCGTCGCATTTCCAACGCGTCCCTGAAGGCCAGCTCCGGTTGGCGGCCTCGCTATTCGGACTACCGGAAAGGCTTTGGCGAACTGATAGACAGGCCACTAGATAGTGTTTGACGCACCCCCGGGCTGGCGGCAGCGTGACGGCCGTTTTTTTCGTCTCATTTCAACCCAATCTATTCGAGGAACGAAACCATGGCAGGTGTAGGAAAATTGCTCAAGCAGGCTCAGAAAATGCAGAAGAAGATCGAGAGCATGCAGGAGGAGCTGGCCAAGGCGGAGCTTGATGTCACCAGCGGCGGCGGCGCGGTCGCGATCAAGATCAATGGCCAGGGCGAGTTTCTGTCGCTGAAGATCGATCCGGAACTGCTCAAGGAGGAGGCGAGCTTGGTGGAGGAGACCTTGCTCGAGGCGGTCAAGGAAGCCGCGGCCAAATCCAAGGCGTACAACGAGGAAGAGATGTCCAAGGCCACGCAGGGCTTCAACATGCCCGGTCTGATGTAGCTTCGAGCGTAGCCCGACGATGACACCCGCCTTCGAAGCCTTGCAGAAAGAGCTGAAGCGATTGCCTGGCGTGGGCTTTCGCTCCGCTGAGCGCATGGCGATCTACCTCCTGCTGGAGCGCCCTGAAGCGGCGGCTTCACTAGCCGACGCCATCCGTAGCGCCTCCGAGCGCGTGCGTAGCTGCTCGGTGTGTGGCAACGTCTGCGAGGAGGAAGCGTGTTCCATCTGTCAGGACGAGCGTCGTTCCGACAGCGGTCTGCTCTGTGTGGTGGAGCATGTCAGCGACCTGATGGCCTTAGAGAAATCGGGAGCCTATCGCGGACGGTACCACGTGCTGCATGGCAAGCTTTCGCCCATAAACGGAATTGGTCCGGAGCGGCTGAATTTGTCGGGGTTTACCGACCGGTTGAAGAGGGAATCGATCGAGGAGCTCATCCTGGCCCTGCCGAACGATGTGGAAGGGGAGGCTACGAGCCATTACCTGACCGATCTGGTAGGAGAAGGCTCGGTCAAGGTGTCGCGCATCGGATTTGGACTTCCGAGCGGGGCGTCCGTTCTGTACGCCGACACCGTTACCTTGAAAAGCGCCCTCGAAGCGCGTAAGGCTTTTTAAGAATCCTTTCTTCGATCTAGACCCCGTTTCCCATGCTTCCAGATGTATCAAACGAAGACGTTTATCGGCAGAGGACGATAGACGAACTGTTGCTAAGAGAAAAGGACGGTCGGCCGCTGCTGCGTCGCCTGTTCGAAATCTACCTGCAGGAGACGCCGCGTTTGCTGGAGGAGCTGGAAGCGTCGCTGATGGCGAGAGACTCCGAGGCGTGCTACGATGTCATTCATCAGATGAAGGGTTCGGCTGCCGCTCTTGGGGCATTGCGGGTGTTCAAGTTGACCGAAGCCGCTCTCCCGCTCTGCCGAAACGGACAGGTGCTGCAGATCGATGATATCGTCGAGCGAATCGAGTCCGAATCCGACGCGTTCGTGCAGAAGGTGGCGGAGATCCTCGATGGGCACGCAAAGGGCTAGGTCCTCCTTCCGTAAGATCGGCGTGAACGAAAAAGGCGACCCTTTGAGAGGTCGCCTTTCGCGTGCTGAAAAAGTGATGGGCGTTCGCTAGTCCTGGCTGACCAGCTTGAGTTTCACCGCGAGGCGGGTCATGTCGGTGGCTCCGCGTAGGTTGAGCTTGCGCATGATGTTGGAGCGGTGGGCGTCGATGGTGCGAACGCTCAAATTGAAGGACCGAGCGATCTCCTTGGAGCTGTAGCCTTCCCCGACCATCTGCAGCACGTCGGTCTCGCGAGGTGTCAGCATCTTGAGGCTGTCGTTGTAGTCCTTGTTGGTGATCGGCTGGCGGAGCAGCTTGTACGCTTCTGGAGAGTAGTAGACGGCGCCCTTGAGGATCTGGCCGATGGCGTCCTTCAGGCTCTCTATGGAGCTGTTTTTGGTGACCAAGCCGTTCACGCCGCGCTCCACCGTGTTCTTGACGATTTCCGGAGTGAAGTGAGCGGAAACCAGAATGACCTTGCACTCGGGCATGCGGTCCTTGATGCGGTTGAAAACGGTGAGTCCTCCGAGCTTCTTGATCTTGAGATCGAGGATTACAAGGTCGGGTCGGAGGTCGAGACAGGCCTGAAGTCCTTCTTCGCCGTCTTCGTACTGTCCAACTACCTCTAGATTGAAATCCGCCTTCACAATCGATTCGGTAAGCTCCCGGAACAGGATCTGGTCTTCGATGAGTATGACTTTCATTGGGTCGGTAGACTGGTTGGGAGTGAGCACGTGGTTTACTTTCTAGGTGGAGTATTGCGTCGATCGGTAATTCTACCGTGTATGGTTAACGTCTAAATTTGGGCGAGACTGCAAACTTAGCAACAAGTTTGTTCATTCTTTGTGGTTAATTATGTCGTAAACTTTGGAAAAAGAGAAAGCTATGCGGGTCTAGCCCGTGGCAAGTCGTTATCTTATATCTAGTTGCGGTCTATGAAATGGCTTTCGCTGCGATGCGCGATTTGTATGTCCAGGTGGCTGTTTTTTGGCTCACGATCCTGTGAGGACTCTCTAAGTACCTGGAAGTCGCTGGCGAGCCGGGCTAGGTGTAGCGTTGCTTTTCCTTCGCGAGCTCGTGTGCAGGAGGGCCACGACGAGGGAAGGAAACGGGCGAGTGGTCGAAAGCGTTGCGCGAATTTGGCATAAGGGTAACTTTGTAAGATGCCCGTCGGAGCCCCGTTCGGCGCGGGGTGTCGCCCGCGCTTGGCGTTTCGGCTTCGAATTGGGTATCTCGCTCGGGTTTAGTATTGAATGGGAGAGAGAATTGGCTACGCCCAATGAGCTCGCAGCGAGAGAAAGCAATCTACTAACATGGCACTAAGCAGAGTCGTAATCACCGGCGTTGGGCTGACAGCCCCCAACGGAAACAGTTTGAGCGAATTTCGCAGCAACCTTCTAGCGGGCAAGGCGGGTATCAGCCGGATCGACATGCGCTACATGGGGCAGGTGCTGGCTGGCGTGTGCGACTTCGATCCTTTGGCCTACCAGAAACGAAAGGAGCTGCGGGTCGGCACACGCGCTGGCAGCGTGTCTATCTACTGCGCTCGCGAGGCTCTCAAGGATGCTGGCATCGAGGTCGCGGACTTGGTTTCGGACCGCACCGGTATCTACGTGGGCACCACCGAGCATGGCAATGTGGAGACGGAAAACGAGGTCTACAACATTTCCCAATTCGACTACGATACCAAGTATTGGTCGCACCATCACAATCCCCGTACCGTTTCCAACAACCCGGCGGGCGAGGTGTCGCTGAATTTGAAGATCCATGGTCCCGCCTACACCGTAGGAGCCGCTTGCGCCGCTGGAAACCTGGGCCTGATCCAAGGGCTACAGATGCTGCAGCTGGGAGAAGTCGACCTAGCGATCGCGGGGGGCGTTTCGGAGAGCATTCGCTCCTTCGGCATTTTCGCGGGGTTCAAGAGCCAGGGAGCTCTGGCTGAGAACGAGGATCCGAACAAGGCCTCGCGCCCGTTCGACCTCAAGCGAAACGGAATCGTGGTCAGCGAGGGCGGGGCCCTCTACACTTTGGAACGTCTCGAAGACGCCCAGGCTCGCGGAGCGAAGATCTACGGAGAGATCGTGGGCTATCACATCAATTCCGATGCCACCGACTACGTGCTGCCCAATCCCGAGCGCCAGGCTCAGTGCATGCGAGGGGCTCTCAAGAAGGCCGGCATGCGCCCCAGCGAGATCCATATCGTGAGCACCCATGCCACGGCGACTCCCATGGGCGACATTCAGGAGTGCACCGCGGTGCGCGAGGTGTTCGCGGACTGCCCGGAAACCTATGTCAATAACACCAAAGGCTTCATCGGGCACGCCATGGGCGGAGCCGGAGCTTTGGAGCTGGCGGGCAATCTTCCGTCTCTGGAGGACGGCCTGGTGCACCCGTCGATCAACTGCGAGGATCTCGATCCAAAGTGCGCTCTTCCCGGGCTGGTTCTCGGGCAGCCAAAGCAATCGAAACAGGTTGACGCCATTCTTAATAACTCCTTTGGTATGCTCGGTATTAACTCGGCGCTGATCGTAAAGCGCTTTTCGAACTAGATAAAGACGACGTACATGACCAAAGACGAATGCAAACAAGTGGTGCTCGACATCATTTCGGAAATTGCTCCAGACGAAGACCTTACAGATATCAAAGGAGATGTTGCCCTGCGTGAGCAGCTCGATCTCGACTCCATGGACTTTCTTGATATCGTGATGGAGCTCCGTAAGCAGCACAGCATCGAGGTCCCCGAAGCAGACTATGGGCATCTCGCGTCACTGGACAGCTGCGCGGAGTACCTTACGCCGAAGTTCAACGCCTTGGTCTAGAGCGAGTACCTGCAAGCAAATTGACTTTCCGAACGGTCCGACTGGCAGGTCGGGCCGTTTTTCGTTTCGCCTCGATGCGGGAAGCTCGCTGGTTCGAGAGTGGGATCTTGACGACTAAGCGGGCGACGGAAAGCGTAGCAAGGTTCTAATTACGATGGAGCGGTACGACGTAGCGATCATAGGCGCGGGCATGTCCGGTTTGACAGCGGGCATACGTGCGGCGCATTTCGGCAAGAAAGTGGTGATCCTGGAGCAGCACAACGCCCCTGGAGGGTTGAATAGCTTCTACGCCAAGGACGGTCGCAAGTACGACGTCGGGCTGCACGCCATGACCAATTTCGTGCCCGCCAGTGAGCGGCGAGCCATCTTCAGCAAACTGCTGCGGCAGTTGCGCATCGATCGAGCCGAGCTCGACTTGATAGAACAGAAGAGTTCCCGTATCGCGTTTCCGAATACGGATTTGAGGTTCAGCAACGACGAGGCTCTGCTGGAGAGCGAAATCGAAAGAGAGTTCCCTAGCCAGATCGATGGATTTAGGCGACTGAGCGAAACGATTCGCAACTACGCTGATAGCGACTTGGAAAAACCTTATCAGTCTGCCCGCGAATGGCTGCGGGGATTTATCACCGACCCACTGCTGGAAGACATGCTGTTCTGCCCACTGATGTACTACGGTTCCTCGGTGGAGGACGATATGGATGTAGGGCAATTCGTCATCATGTTCCGTTCGCTTCTGCACGAGGGCTTCGCTCGACCGGTGGACGGCATTCGCGTGCTGATCCGGGTGGTGCTTGATCGCTATCGAAAGCTAGGCGGTATTCGAAAAATGAAGACGGAGGTGAAGCGCCTAGTGGTCGACGCGGGCAAAGTGTCGCGAATCGAGCTCGCCAGCGGTGATGAGATCGCCGCCGAGGTGGTGCTTTCCTGCGCCGGGCTGCCGGAGACGTATCGACTGGTGGAGCCGAGCTTAGGCGTCGAAACTCCCGCGCTCGAAGGGCGTCTGGCCTTCGCGGAAACGATTTCCGTTTACCAGGATCTTCCTGAGACTTGGGGGTGGGGCGATGATACCATCGTGTTTTTCAATCGAACGGACCGTTTTTCGTTTCGAAATCCGGATACGCCGATCGACCTGAACAGTGGGGTGATTTGTTTGCCGAGCAACTTCGAGTACGGGGATCGCAAGCCGGACGAGGGGTTGGTGCGCGTGACCTGCCTAGCCAACAACCGTGACTGGTTCGAGTATTCGGAAACGAATTACGCTAAGGCGAAGGAAGATTGGTTTGCCCGGATCCAGAGCGCCATCTTGCCTATGATGCCGCGGCCTACGCGTGCGTACCAGGGCGGGCTGCTGGCTACTGACATGTTCACACCGAAAACGGTTCACCGTTTCACGCGCCGGTCCCGCGGAGCGATCTACGGTTCGCCAAACAAGATCAAGGATGGGCGCACGCCGGTGGATAACCTCTTCCTCTGCGGAACTGACCAAGGCTACCTCGGCATCGTAGGCAGCATGCTCAGCGGCGTGGTGATCGCCAATCAGTACGTGCTCAAGGGCGGTTGAGCGGGGCGGAGCTGGAGAGTTTTCTTTGGTAGGGCTCCTCTCGGCCCAAGGTTGCCGAAGGAGCTTGCCCGGAGGTCCCGCTCCACCATTTGAATGCAGCGCCCTGGTGTCTGGCGGCCCCAAGGCTAGTAGGCGTAGTAGATGTAGGCTACAAGGCCACCGAAGAGAGCGAAGAACAGGACGCTAAAGAGCAAGCAGCCGCGGCGGGTCTGCTGGGCGGCGGATTTTGTGTCGGGCCCTAGCTGTTCGTAGATGTCGGTAGCGACTTGCTCTTTGGGAAGGGATTCCGGGTCTTTAATCTCCAGTTTCCGCGATATCGGGCGGTCCGGTTCGAAGGTTTCCAGCAGACGGCTCGTCTTGGGGCTAGGTGATGGTTTCTCGTTTAGGCATTCTCGATCGATCTGTTGGTCGATCCAGTCGAGATGCTTGAGAAGTAGCTCCTTTTGTTGTCGGAGTTGCTTGAGGTAGTCGCTTTCCATTTTTGCCGCTAGCTAAGTGCCTTCCATCGGCGCGCAATGGCAGGAATTGAGTGATAGCGAAACAGCCCGAAGTGCAGCCAAAAGCGTCCTAGCGATAGCCGGTGACGCAAAAAAAGCCCTTCCGCGAGGGAAGGGCTTCGGAGAGTGTTGTTGTATCGCGCCAGGTCTTTAGGCTTCGACGGCTACCTTGCGGTGAGCTTTGTCGAAAACGACCTTGCCGTCGCTGAGAGCGAAGAGGGTGTGGTCGCGACCCATGCCGACGTTCTTGCCAGCGTGGAAACGGGTGCCGCGTTGACGAACGATGATGTTGCCTGCGATGACGTCTTCTCCGCCAAACTTCTTAACGCCGAGGTTCTTCGGGTTCGAGTCGCGTCCGTTCTTGGAAGTACCTTGTCCTTTTTTGTGTGCCATATCGGTTAGGAGCTAAAAATGGGCTCGTCGGTTGAGGTTTCGCTTACGACTCGATGGAGTCGATCTTGATGACGGAGAGTTCCTGACGGTGGCCGCGGCGACGTTCGTAACCCTTTTTCGCCTTCTTCTTGAAGACGACGATCTTACGACCGCGCTTGTTCTCAAGGATGGTTGCGGAAACCTTAGCGCCATCGACATATGGAGCGCCGAGCTTGAACGCTTCGCCTTCGCCTACAGTGAGGACTTCGTTGATTTCGAGCTTGGAGCCAGCCTCCGTCTGCGGGTAGCGGTTCACGATGAGAACGTCGCCCTCTTGTACGGTGTACTGTTTGCCCTGTGTCTGGATGGTTGCTTTCATTTGGAAAAAATTGGAAACCGCGTAATAAGGTCGCTTTGCGGCGTTTGATCAATCTTTTTATCCGGAAATTTTCCGGAATATGGATGTAGAAAGAGTGCGGGGTTATTTCAATGAAGCGGGTTCAGTGCAACACTATGCTCGCGCTGTGGCCAACGTGGGCCTTTGGAAATCCGAGAAGCTATTGCTGGAGAAGCATTTCGGAAAAAAAGAATTTTTGCTGGATCTCGGCTGCGGAGCAGGACGAGTGGCGATCGGACTTTGGGAGGAAGGCTTCGAGTCGGTGATTGGAGCGGATCTGGCGGAAGAAATGGCCCGCGAGGCCCGCGAAATTGGGGAGTGTCTAGGCTGTCCGTTTCGCTTCGAACGTCAGGATGCGACGAATTTGACCTATCCGGCCGGGAGCTTCGACGGGGTTATCTTCGCCTTCAACGGGCTGATGCAGATCCCAGGAAAGGCGGTCCGTCAGCTCGCCTTGCAGCAAATATATAGAGTGTTGCGTCCGGGAGGACGGTTTTTCTTCTGCACCCTTGATCGAGAGGACCGGCTGTACTCGAAGGTATTCGCGGTGGCGGACGACCCGGAGCACGATCACGCGCAGAACCCGCATCTGATCGATTTCGGGGACCGGCATTTCGAGACAGAGCATGGGACAACCTTTATGCATGTGCCGACGCGAGCTGAGGTTGAGGCGGCTCTCGGTGAGGCGGGATTCGAGCTGATCGAATCGGCGATGCGCAGCGAGCTGGCGCGAGAGTCGGCGGCGGTGCTGGATTTTTCAGAGGACTGCCGCCTTTGGGTGGCTAGGAAAAGTTAGGAGCGAGTGGAAAAGTTTTTGCTACAACGTTGTAGCAAAAACTTAGGCTGCGAGGAGGTGGGCGAATCGTGCGATGGGCGGATCGCTTTGTTCGGATTGGAAACTCTGTTTGGCTGTTCGAAAAAGCGCTTTACCCGAGGGGAGAGGCGTCCATAGTGCGGGGTTTTCCAAATTCTAGAGACCTCGCACCATGAGCAGAAAAAACTACTTCAATACGCTGACGCTTGCCCAAAAGCTCGATCAGCTCGGCCGCTGCCGTTTCATGAATCCCTCCGAGTTCAACGGAGTCGAAGCCCTCAAGGGCAAGAAGGTGGTCATCGTCGGTTGCGGAGCTCAAGGGTTGAACCAGGGCCTCAACATGCGCGACTCCGGTCTCGATGTTTCCTACACCTTGCGCAAGGCGGCCATCGACGAAAAGCGTCAGTCTTGGAAGAACGCCACTGAAAATGGGTTCACCGTTGGCACCTACGAAGAGTTGCTTCCCACCGCTGACCTCGTGCTCAACCTCACTCCGGATAAGCAGCACACCGCCGTCATCAACGCGGTGCAGCCGCTCATGAAGAAGGGCGCCACTCTCGCTTACTCGCACGGTTTCAACATCGTGGAAGAGGGCATGGAAATCCGCAAGGACCTGACTGTGATCATGGTCGCTCCTAAGAGCCCCGGCACCGAAGTGCGGGAGGAGTACAAGCGCGGCTTCGGCGTTCCGACCCTCATCGCGGTGCACACCGAAAACGATCCGGAAGGCAAGGGCTGGGATATCGCCAAGGCCTACGCTTGCGCCACTGGCGGCGATCGCGCTGGCTGTCTCGAGTCCAGCTTTATCGCTGAAGTGAAGTCCGACCTCATGGGCGAGCAGACCATCCTTTGCGGTCTCCTGCAGGCCGGTTCTCTTCTCGCTTATGACAAGATGATCGCCGAAGGCATCGAAGCCGGCTGGGCATCCAAGTTCGTTCAGCACTCCTTCGACACCATTTGCGAAGCCCTCAAGCACGGCGGCATCACCAACATGATGGATCGCCTCAGCAACCCGGCCAAGCTCAAGGCTTTCGAGCTTTCCGAGCAGCTGAAAGACATCATGCGCGACCTGTTCGACAAGCATCAGGAGGACATCATGTCCGGCGCTTTCTCTAGCGGAATGATGGCTGACTGGGACAACGACGACAAGGACCTGCTAGCCTGGCGCGAAGCGACCAACGAAACCGCTTTCGAAAAGTCCACCGCTGGCGACGTCGAAATCTCCGAGCAGGAATACTTCGACAAGGGCATCCTCATGGTGGCCTTCGTTCGCGCTGGCGTGGAGCTGGCATTCGAGTCCATGACCAACGCAGGCATCAAGGAAGAGTCCGCTTACTACGAGTCGCTGCACGAAACCCCGCTCATCGCCAACACCATCGGCCGCAAGAAGCTCTACGAGATGAACAAAGTCATCTCCGACACCGCTGAGTACGGTTGCTATCTCTTCTCGAACGCCGCGATTCCTCTGCTCGCCGACTTCATGTCCGGCATCAAAACCGACGTGATCGGCAAAGGTCTCGAGGTGAAGGACAACGCGGTCGACAATCAGGAGCTCGTCGCTGCCAACGCCAAGATCCGCAGCCACGGCGTGGAAAAGATCGGCGCCGTGCTGCGCGGCCACATGCGGGCCATGAAGAAGATCGCGGTTGGCGGTTAAGCGCTGACGTATCCGATTTTTGGATTTTTAAGAAAACGCCCTGCTCGAACGAGTGGGGCGTTTTTTCTGTCTCCAGTCTTTATGGATACAAGGCTTGGCTCGTTGCGTTTGGAATGAAGCGAAGGAAGAGCGGGGAGTCGGCGATGTCGAGAGTCGCCGTTTTTCGGCCTAGCAAGTCGGTGGTATCGAACTGGATATCTTCGCTCTTCCAATCTGCCAGATTGTGGCTGCTTTGGAGAATGAACTCGGGCTCGAAGGCTTTGCTGTGGGCTACGATACGCAGCTGGTTTTCTTGGTGGATGAATTCAAGTGGTTCGAAGGGAAGATGTATGCTGACGATGTAGTCAATTTTATCGGATGAACTCGGACCTAGGCTGACGGCGTTGTCGAAATGATGGAATGACTCGAAAAGATACTCTGAATCGATTCGGTCTTCTTCCTCTTGTTCCCAGGTGTATCCGCGTTTGTCTTCAAAATAGTAGAAGGTAGGTATTGGCGCGTCGAATACAGTCCAAGATTCCGTTCCCCAGAGTGGAGTATAGAGAAACGTATAAAGCGTCGGCGCGTCTCCGAGTAGAAAAACTTTGCGAAGCTCCGGGCAGTGGAAGAAGGCTGACCTGCCGAAATCTACCCCATCGGGAACGACGATGCTCACGAGGTTTGAGCAATGCATGAAGGCGTTTTCGCCGATGCTCGTGACGGAGTCGGGGATCACTACTTTTCTAAGGTGTGAGGAGCCGTAGAAAGCTGAGTCTCCGATGGCGCTGGCGGATTCTGGGATCTGGTATGAGGGGGTTTTCTTTCCGGGCGGGTAGGCTAGGAGATGTCCCAAGCCATTGTTGAAAAGTACGCCGTCGCTGCTTTGGAAAAGTCCATGGTCCGCTCCGACCATGATCTCTTCGAGGTTTGCGCAAGTTCCGAAGGCGCCAGCGGGGAGCGTTTCCAGGGAGTCGGGAATTTCGATTTGGACAAGGTGGAAACAGAGGTAGAAGGCGAATTCGTGGATGCTCGTGGTTGTGTCGGGCAGTTGATATCGTTCCATTGGCTTCCCAGCGGGATAGGAGATGAGAGCGCTTTGCTCCTTGTTGTAGAGAGCTCCATCGAGGCTAGAGAAGTAGGCGTTTTCAGGGTCCACTACAATTTCCTCGAGATTGTAGCAGCTTGTGAAGGCGCAGGAAGAGTTTAGGCTTCCCGGGAGGTCTTCAAGGGAACCGGGAAGCTCGACTCGCGTAAGCTTCGAGCAGTTCCAGAAGGCGTTCGCTCCGATGGTTTTGAGCAGGTCGGGAAACGCGATGCGTTTCAGAGATGAGCAGCCAGCGAAAGCTCCTGTGTCGATGATATCGAGCGAGCTGGGGAGATTTATGTTTTTCAGAGAGGCGCAGTTTGCGAAGGAAGCGACTCCGATGGAGGTGAGTTGGCTAGGGAGTACGACTGACTCTAGAGAGCTGCAGTCTTCGAAGGAGGAAAGCTCTGTTGTCGTTATCTTCTCAGGGAGCTGGACAGTCGTGAGACTCTCGCAGCCATGGAATGCGTAGGCGCCAATTCGCTCAAGAGTATCAGGAAATTCGATACCGTTTAGATCTGCGCAACCCTTGAAGGCGCTCGCCCCGATTTCGATCAAGGTGTCGGGCAGGTCGATGTTAGTCAGACTCGAGCAGCCTTCGAATAAACTGACGGCAAGAGTATCGACCTTCGCCAGAAAGGTCACTTCCGAGAGGCTGGAGCACTGGGAAAAGGCTGAGCCACCGATAGTCGAAATCGCGCTTTTCAGATCGATCGATTGGAGACTCTCACACCCGGCGAAGGCTCGGGCTCCTATTTCGACTAGACCATCCGGCAAAACGACAGACACGAGACCGCTGCAACCCGCGAAGGCGTCTTGCTCTATGGTTTTTACGGAGCTGGGCAGGGTGATGCTGGTCAGATTTGAACAGCCTTCGAAGAGGCCGGCGCTGATCGTTTCGACCTTTGCCAGAAGGGTGACTTCGGAAAGGCTAGCAATATCCGAAAACACGCGACTACCGATGCTTGTGACAGAGCTTGGTAGGACGATCGATTCGAGGGCGTCGCATCCCGAAAATGCGGAAGACTCAATTTCCACTAGGGTCTCTGGGAACTCGATGGAGCTCAGGCTGTTGCAGTTGGTGAAGGCGCCTTGTTCGATGATCTGAACGGAGCTGGGCAGAGAGATGCGCGCGAGGCTCGAGCAGCCGGAGAAAAGGTTTTGGCTGATAGTATCGACGCTCGCGAGGAAATCGACTTCAGAGAGGGCGACGCAGTTTGAGAAAACGCCCGCTTCGATGCTGGTGATCGAGCTCGGCAGGTTGATCGATTCGAGGCTTTCGCAGCCACTGAAGGCTCCATTTCCGAGGCTTAAGGTGCCGTCTGGCAAATTGATCTCACGTAGGCTGCTACAGTTTCGGAATGAACTCGCTTCGATCGTCTTAATCGATTCGGGCAACGTGACGCTGGTCAGGCTCGCGCAGTTTGAAAAGAGCGAGTCACGAATGGTGTCTACGTTGGCGAGAAGCGTTGCTTCGGTAAGGGCGGAGCAGTTTGAAAACGCCGCGACGCCGATGCTGGTAAGGCTTTGGGGTAAACTAAGAGATTCCAAGCTCCTACACCTGTCAAAGGCTCGTTCGCCTATGCTGCTCATTGAGTTCGGAAAGTTGATCGTCACCAGGTTTTCGCATCGACCGAAAGCGTGCTCGCCGATGGTGGTAAGGGAGTCAGGAAGAACGACCTGAGTTAGGCTCGTTTGGGCCAGAAACGCTCTTGGCGCGATCGAGGTAACCCCGGAAGGAAGCGAATAGTCGGCCTCGGTTTTAGCGATGGGGTAGGCGATGAGGGTATCCTTCGCTCGATTGAAAAGGATGCCGTCTTCGGAAGTAAAATGAGCGTTGGACGGATCTACGGAGTAAGAGGCGAAGGCGAAGCAACCTTGGAAAGCGGTTGGGTCCAAGCTTTGGAGGGAGACAGGCAAGGTGATGCCTGTTAACCCTGAGCAGTCGGCGAAAGCGTACTGCTTTATGGATACGAGGGCGTCGGGCAGGTTTATTTCAGTCAGCTTCCAGCAGTCGCCAAACGTTCGTTCCTCGATGGAGGTAAGGTTTGAGGGGAGAGTGACCTGCTCGAGATTGTAGCAGGACTCGAAGCAGAACTCTCCCAAGAAGGAGAGGGAGTCGGGCAAGCTTATGGCCTCGAGGTTGTAGCACTTTGCGAAAGCGAAATCGCCTATCGATTCGATGGAGTGGGGAAGACTTATTTCCTCAAGTCTTCTGGCTTGGAGAAAAGCCTCTTCAGCTATGTGAGAGACCGTGCTGGGGAGCGTGATAGAGCGAATCGTCGACGAAGCGAAGGCCCTTTTTCCGATCCGAGTGACCGTTTTCCCTTCGATGGTGTCTGGGACGGTGACAGCGGAGAGATTGCCCGTATACTCAGTGATCGTGACGCCAGCGTCGTTTTCGATTGTTTTGAAGTCCGAATCGACTTGGGCTTGAGAGGCGGCAGGGGCAATGGCGAGTATGAGAATCGCGATGAGAAGCAGGGCGGCCGGTAAGCTCCTTGGGGAGTGGTGAGAGCGGGATGTCGCCGCCGACGGAGGGTGTGATTGAGTCATGCGGTGTGGGGTTGGGCGATAGGAAAAAATACCTAATACTGGGTGTCAAGTACCGCCGGTCTGCGAGACAGTCTTTACTTGCGTGGCAGCTGATGGCCCGCTTGCGTTGGAGGCCATGAATCGCATCGACAGGCTGATGGGGACGTTGCTTCTGCTGCAGAGTCGGCGGGTGATCCGGGCGGAGGATATCGCGGATCATTTCGAGATCAGCCTGCGCACCGTGTATCGCGATGTATCCGCTTTGAGCGAGATCGGAGTGCCGGTGATCGCGGAGGCGGGCATTGGCTATTCGCTGATGAAAGGCTATTTGCTTCCGCCTATCATGTTTAGCGAAGAGGAGGCGGCTGCTTTGGGCACAGCTGCCATGGCTTTGAGCAAGACCAGCGATCCGTCGCTCGACGCGACGATGCAGACTGCATTGATGAAGATCCGAGCGGCTTTGCCCGAGCCCCAGCGTCGCCGTCTGGAGCGGGTGGAGCAATCGGTGGTGTTCGGCTGGAATGGATACGGGGAAAAGCCTGTCAAGCAGGTGGCTCGCCTCGTTGACCTGCAGCGAAGTCTCGCGGAATCGAAGGCGTTGCGAATCGACTACCAGACCGGAGGGCGAGGCGAGGTGACGACCCGGGAAATCGAACCGCTGGGTCTTGTGCACTACCTCGAGTACTGGCACCTCATCGCCTGGTGCGGCTTGCGCGAAGACTATCGTGACTTTCGATTGGATCGTATTCAAAAAGTGGAGCAGCTCGATCGACGGGTTTCCCGACGTCGCGACTTTGATCTGCAGGCGTACCTGCAGAAGCAACGCGAGCTTCCGGCGGTGCTGGAAACGCGAATCTTCTTCTCCGCCTACTCCGTGGCGCGAGCCAAACGGGAGTGGTCGCTGGGTTTTGTGGCGGAGGAGGAGGTGGAAGGCGGCAGTGTCGTGACGCTGCGAACGGGCGACTGGAGGTGGATCACCGGCTGGCTGCTTTCCTTTCGCGAAAACGTCCGGGTACTCGAGCCATTGGAACTGCAGCGAGAACTCGCCTCGACGGCCCGGCGAGTGGCGGAGCATCACGCGGTCTAGCATGTCGCCGTCGCGATAGTCGCGTTTGCTTTGACGGAATATCTCGCATCGCGGCCCCTTTTTTCGAACCGATCCTGCATGAGGAGCGACTCCTAGGAAAAGGACATGAAGCGAGACGCGAAACAGGTTTTTACGGAGCTGCTGGTCTACAAGGCCCAGGACGGAGATGAAAAGGCCTTCGCAGACCTGTACGAGCTCTGGAAGCTGGACCTCATTCGTCTAGGCCGATCGGTTTTGCGAGATCGAGAGGGGATGAAGGATGCGGCCCAGGACGCCTGGATCGCTATCGCTCGTGGTATCCGGAAACTGGATGATCCGGCGCGCTTTCGAGCTTGGGCATTCAGTATTCTTCGCGGCAAGTGCATCGATCGAATCCGTCGTGAATCGAGAGAACGCGCTCGTGACGAGTCGTATTTCAGAGCGAGTCAGATGGAGACGACCGACACCGTATCTGGTCCGAAAATCGAGGCCGCGGCTGACCTCGCCGAAGCGATCAGTAAACTGGATACGGACGCTCGCATACTGCTGCACCTTTACTACGAAGCGGAGCTATCCGTTTCCGAAATCTCCGAAGCGATGGAAATCCCGGAGGGGACAGTGAAATCACGGCTCCACGCGGTGCGGAGGCAATTGAAAAAGCAACTAGAAGGGTTACAAAAATGAGTGAAATAGATGATAGAATTCGGGAGGCGTTGAGATCGTCTGAATCGGACGACGAGCTGCTAAAGGAGCGTTCGATGTTTTCGGAGGTGGTGACGCCATTTCGCGGCAAGCGACGTTGGGTAAACTGGCTAGGGCTCCTCTACGGCTCGATTGCCAACGTGGCCTTCTTTTACTCAGCGTATCAGTTTTTCACTACAGATGATACCAACGAGAAACTGAACTGGATAGTGATCGGCGGATTCGCGCTTATGTTCGTAGCGTTCTCTAAACTCTATTTTTGGCTTGAGATGCAGAGCAACCGTGTCTTGCGCGAAGTGAAGCGAGTGGAGCTGTTGATCGTCAGCGGGAGGGAGGGGAGCGATGACTAGTCTGTGGTCGCATCTGATGGAACGCAGCGAACAGGCTTTGCTGTTTTTGGACTGGGTTTGGAGAACCCGTGAACTTTTTCAAGCGCTGCTGACATAGGGTTGTCAGTGGAAGGCGCTAGAGTGGCTTCCGATATGAAAAACCATACTGTTACTATCACTGTTGCCGCTTCCATCGACGAAGTGTTTTCCTTCCTCGCCGATCCTAAAACGCTTCCCGAGTGGGCCCATACCTTCAGCAAGAGCATCGCCCCGAAGGATGGAGCTTGGGAGGTGGAAACGCCTCAAGGACATAAGCTGGCCTTCGCTCTGGAGGCGGATCGTTCGAGCGGATGCATCGATATGCTGGCTGGACCGACACTTGAGCAAATGGAGAGTTTTCCGATCCGCGTCTACAAGGTGGACAGCGGGCAGACCGCGGCCTCGTTTACCATGTTCAAGTCGCAGCGTCCCGATCTTACAGATGCCATGTTCGAGACTCACTACCGGCAGCTGGTGAAGGAAGTGGAGGCGCTGGTGGAGCGCTTTGGTGGCGGGGAGATTAGCCGCGGTTTGCCGGAAGGTGGAAGGCTGTTGCCCGGACTGGTGACCGATAGGATCGAGGAGACGAGGGATTTTTATGTATCGCACTTCGGCTTCAAGGCGGTGTTTGACGCGTCTTGCTACGTGCACCTGGTGCGTGAGGTTGGCGGAGAGCAGCTCGGGTTGATGGCGACGAGCGCGGAGGCGGGACAGGCGGAGTTTGAGGTGGCGACGACCGGAAGCGGTCTGTGGTTTACCCTAGAAGTCGAGAGCGCGGACGCGGAGTTTGAGCGACTCAAAGCCGAGGGAGTCACGGTGAGAGAGGAGCCGAAGGATCAGCCATGGGGCGAGCGAACCTGCGTGGTGGTCGATCCGAATGGAGTGCTGATCTACGTGTCTCATACGACGGGGAAAGTGGACGAATCGCTCAAACCGTTTTTCGTCGCTTCCGAGCCGGAGCTCGTTTCCTAAACAAGCCGGCGATTAGTTGAACAGGCTCACCATGAGCTGAACGCTGGACTTTGAGAGTCCGGAATCCACGGGAAGCGAGTTGTTCAGGAAATGGTGGGCCTGTATTCCGATGGTCGCTCCTTCGCTAAGTTTATGACGATAGGATGCGAAGAGCCCCGCGGTCTGATAGTGGGTGGGGGAAACCGTATTTCTCGCTTCGATGCCGTCCCGGTTGAGCGATGCGTAGTGCGCTTTCCAGGTGAACGAATTGCCGTCGCCGACTTCCTGATACCCGCCTAGTGTGAGGAGTCGGGAGTCGTTGTCGATGGATGCTCCGATTGCGTCGCCATAGTAGCGATAGCCGCTCCTGTAGATATGGTGATTGTAGGTGGAGTTGAACATGGTGCCGTTCAGGAAATTCATGCCGGTATCGCTTGCTTCGGCGAATAGGAATCCTTGCGAGAAGGGCGTCTCGAAAGGCGTATCCAGACCGATCATACCGATTTCGCGCGAAGGCAGGCCGCCCGCTTCGTCTTCGCCGATAAGCTGACCGTAGAAGGAAATCCGACGTGCGGCGATGTGGGTGGTCCAGCGAAAGTCGACGCCGCCCAGCTGATTGCCCGGTTCGTTGGAACCGTCGAGGTCGATTCCGTCGCTGCCTACGTTGTCGTGGCCGAGGATGAGGTCCACGAGGTTGCTCCATGATTCGGGACGACCGTCTCCGCCCCATTGAGCGGTGCGGGAGAGCCCCAGCTCGAGGCTTTGCAGTGGCTTGAAGGTGAAGCGGGCGCCCAACAGCTTGGCATGGGGCACGTGGCGATCGCCTTCCAGCTGATTGAAGAAGCTGGTGAAGTGCCATGGACCGAGCCATTTGACGATTGGCCGTTCGCTGGCTCGGTGGGTGTTTCGTTCGAAAAAGAATCCCGGGGACGGACGGGCGTTGTTTGAGAGGATGAGGCTGGTTTGCCAGCCCGGACCCCACCAGCGATCCACTTGGCCGAAGCCAAGCGTCCAATCGCTCCAATCGACCGCCAGGTAGCTTCCGTCGAGGCGAAGCGATTTGTCATCGCTCGGGGCGTCGACCCAGGAGGCGGAGAGTTTGGCTCGAAAGGGACCGAAACGATCTTGGCGGGCGATTTGGAGCTCGGTGGCATTGCGCGAGTCGCTATCGAAGGCGCGAAACGGCAGAGCGTCGCTGCCTAGCTGGAAGCTGAGGGATTGCGTCGCGGTGTTTGAAAGCGGCTTGGAGCTGTCGAAGGAGCTCGAATGGGGGTGGTTTGCTGAATCGGAGAGCGAGTTCAGCTCTATGTTTACGGCCTGAAGCCTCATGGGCCAGACGGAGGTGAGAAGCTCGGCCTGGCCTTGATCGCTGAGTTGGCTCAGCCGGTAGCGGGCTGCTTCATCGCCGGGCGCGATGGTATCGCTGGGTGCGGCGAAAAGGGAGGGGTACGAGACGCTGATCCCGAGAACGAAAGCGGGCAGAGAGCGTGAGAGACGTGAAATGAAATGGGTCAAAGTGAAACGTTTTTTCGGGTTGGGAGATGGATCCTAGCGAGTATCGCTAGTGTGAAAAGGAGTTTTGCTTAGATTCATCTACGTAGAAAAGGTGGTTTCGGTTTCGGATCGATCCTGAAATGGAAAACTTCAGCTCTTCCCTCCTGCTGACTCTCGGCTTGCCCTTGCGGGGCGTATGGGCAGAGCTTAAGGGGATGTGCCAAGAAAAGACTTTGATCGTTGCCTACTACAAGTTCGTGGACTTGCCAGACTTCGAACTCCGCCGAGACCTCTTGCAGGCAATTTGCGAGGAGAACGAGGTGAAGGGTACGATCCTGCTCGCTCGCGAAGGCATCAACTCCACCATGGCAGGCCCGGAAGCGGGAGTGGAGGCGGTTTTGGACTTTCTGCAGAGCGATCCTGCCATCGGACCACTGACCGTGAAGCGTTCTTGGGCGGAGGAGCCTCCGTTTTATCGCATGAAGGTGCGGCTGAAAAAGGAGATTGTGCGCTTGGGCATGCCGGAGGTGAACCCCAATGAGCAGGTGGGCGAGTACGTGCCGCCGGAGAAGTGGAACGAACTGATCAGCGATCCCGACGTGGTGCTGATCGACACGCGCAACGACTACGAATACGAGATCGGCACCTTCAAGGGAGCCGTCGACCCGAAGACCAAGAGCTTCCGCGAGTTTCCCGAATACGTGAAGAGGGAGCTGGCGGACAAGAAGGACAAGAAGGTGGCGATGTTCTGCACAGGCGGCATTCGTTGCGAAAAGTCGACATCGTTGCTGCTCAAGGAAGGTTTCGAGAAGGTGTATCACCTGGAGGGCGGAATCTTGAACTATTTGGAGAAGGTGGATCCTGCCGAGAGCATGTGGGAGGGGGACTGCTTCGTTTTCGACAATCGGGTGGCGGTCGACCACAAGCTGCAGAAGGGCGATTACGAAATGTGCCGTGCCTGTCGTCATGCCCTGACCGAGGAGGACCTGAAATCGGAAAAGTTCGTGGAGGGAACGAGCTGTCCCCATTGTTTCGATACGTTGAGCGAAGAGCAGCGGGTGCGGGCGGCGGAGCGACAGAAGCAGGTGGAAATCAGCAAGGCTCTCGGACGAAAGCACATCGGGGCAACGCAGCTCGAACGCGAGGCCTGGCGCGAGCTAAAGCTTGCCGAGCGTAAGAGGAGCAACGAGAAGCGAGCCGAAGAAGACGCTGGCGAATAAGCGAACGCCTTCCGCTATTGCAGGTCGAAAACGATCAGCGACACGCCTTGCCGCGGTAGTTTGAAGGCAAGGCGAGCGGCGCCGTTTTCGAGCGACACCTCTTCTGGCGATTCCTCCAAGGTCGCGAGTTCCGCGGCTGTTTGCAGCTCCGCGTATTCCTCTTCGTTTGGAGCGACCGGCTGGCCCATGCGCAGCCACAGATCGTAGGCGTTGCTATGAAATTCGTCGATGCGATAGTGGGTGAGCTCGGCTTTGGTGGCGTCGCTGGGCAGGTGATCGAGCGTCAATGAAACTTCTGCGACGGGGCCTTCGAGATCGTCGTCATGGTAGTGCCAGACCATGATGGAGAGGCGATCGCCATCCCGGCTCGCGAATGCGGCCACGTCCGGATGCTGGCGCACGCCGACGTCGATCATTTCCTGCAAGTCCACCTCCGATGTGCTGGACGTTTGGATACGGTTGCCGCTCATTTCGCTGAACATGCGAAACACGTTGAGCACCGGCAAGGGCACGCCGTTGGAGGCGAGTTGACGAAATCCAGCGAAGTAGGCCTGGTCCTCGAAAGTGAATGCCCAGGTCAGGGCGCCTTCGAGGTTGACGCCATGCCGGTCGGCGAGATCGTGCTTTCGGACGAAGCTCGCAGCTGTGTAGCTGGAGTAGACGGTGCCGTTGCGGTAGGTGAACATGCCTCCTTGGCACGCGGCGCAGCCTTCCGGGTCGGATTCGCCGATAACGATCGGGGTGTCTTTGAGTTCCGGATACGACGCGATTTTTCGAAATCCGTTGTCGATGGCCTTCAGCTGGTTGGCGATTCCCATCTGGATGCGTCCATCCACCACCTTCGGATGTCCTTTTGCATGGAAGGAAACGAAATCGAGCTGCGTACCGTTTTCCCCCGTAGCGTAGTTGGTGCCGTAGAGGCAATGATCGAAAAAGCCGAGCAGGAAGTCGCCACCGCTGCCAGCCACGTCCGGCCCGCCGACGCGGGCCTTGGGGATGGCCCGTTGCACGCCTGCGATGGCGTAGTCATGCAGCTTGTTGAATTCTTCCAACGTGCCTTGCCAGTAGCCGATGTTCGGTTCGTTCCAGGTCTGCCAATACCATTTCTCCACTTCCTCCATTCCGTAGCGTTCGACGCAGTGTTTCGCCCATTGGTAGCAGAGTTCGCCCCATTTCTCGTAGTCCTTTGGGGGATACGCCCAGCCAGTATAGACTTTCTCGTAGCGAAAGCCCGGCCGCCACTCGTGTTTGTAGGGAGTCGGGTTCGTGGAGAGGGCTTCCGGCATGAAACCCATTTGGACGTAGGGACGAACCCCGTTCTCCAGATAGGTGTCGAAAATCAGATCCACTAGGGTCCAGTCGTAGATCGGATTCCCATCGTCATCCTCGGTGTACATGTTGGTGCTGCCCCATTTGAGCGCGGGCGAACCATCGCCTGTTGTCATCAGATTATGGGTACGGAAATAGATGTCTCCCTCCTTGAGATCGCCGAGCTGCCCGATCAAGCGCTTGCCGTCTTTCATGTAGGCGTAGTTGG
Source organism: Pelagicoccus sp. SDUM812003 (assembly GCF_031127815.1). NCBI lineage: Bacteria > Pseudomonadati > Verrucomicrobiota > Opitutia > Puniceicoccales > Pelagicoccaceae > Pelagicoccus > Pelagicoccus sp. SDUM812003. The sequence goes on from NZ_JARXHY010000007.1 coordinate 249,923, forward strand.
GTTCGTCGGCGCCGAAGAAGCGCCAGATCTGGCGCAGGGGCCCGAGCTCTTTGTCGGCCTGCACTGTGATTTCCACGGGGAAGGGTTCGCTCGCTCGGGAAGCGACGTTGAGGCAGAAGGCAAGCAGCAGGCAGGTGGCGGCGCGTATCATGGCGATGGATGTTGGGTTAGGGGCTTGGGGCGATGGAATGGCGTGATCGAGAGCGCTCTCGCGCCGCTGGCTCATTCCGAGGATTAGGTTTAACTAGACAGCAGAAAGGCGAAAGTTCAACCCGCCCCGAAAGAGCGTGTTGAAGAGTCGTTTGGAAGCGGGTTTACTTGCGTTCGACTTCCTCTCGCTTATCGGGAAAGCCGCGTCGGTCTCGAATCACGTAGAGCGGACGAGCTTTCACTTCGTCATAGACGCGACCGAGGTATTCGCCAAGGACGCCGAGTCCGATCAGCTGGATGCCGCCAAGGAAGAGGGTGACGACCATGATGGAGGCGTAGCCCGGCACATCGACGCCGGAGACCAAGGTGCGAACGAAAAGAAAGGCTGCATAGGCGAAGGCCAGTCCGGACACGGAGGCTCCGATGTAGGCCCAGATGCGAAGGGGTTTGGAACTGAATGCGAAGATGCCGTTCCCGGCTAGGTGCATCAGGCTGGAGGGCGTGAATCGGGAGTCGCCGCTGGCTCGATTGTCGCGATCGAAGCTCACCGTGGCGGTTCGGAATCCCAGCCAGGCGAAGATGCCTTTGAGAAAGCGGTTTCGTTCCCCCAGTTGCTGGAAGGCCTCGACCACTTTGCGGTCCATCAGACGAAAGTCGCCTGTGTCCACCGGGAGCGTGGTCTGGGAAATCAGATTGAAGACGCGGTAGAAGGCTCGAGCGGTGAGCCGTTTGGCGCTGCTGTCGGCGTGGCGAGAGCCCCGCTGGGCGGTTACCACCTCGTATCCCTCCCGCCAGAGTTCGACCATCTTTGGGATGAGTTCCGGAGGGTCCTGCAGGTCGGCGTCGATCGGGATGACCGCTCTTCCGCTGCAATGCCGAATCGCTGCGGTGAGAGCCGCTTCCTTGCCGAAGTTTCGCGAGAGGGAAACGGCTTTTAGCCGTTCGTCGCCCGCTTGCAGCGCGACCAGTTTTTCCCAGGTGCCATCGGAGCTGCCGTCGTCGACGAGGACGATTTCGTAGGCCTCCTGCAAAGGCTTCATGACCGAGTGGATTCGATGGAGGAAGGCATCCAATCCTTGTTCCTCGTTGTGGCAGGGAACGGCTAGGGAGATGGTCGGTATTCTGGATAAGGGGGAATCCATTCGCTCGATCGCGGCGTGTGGGAGGAGGTGAGGATGCAGCTTAGTTCATGGTCTTGCTATCCAGTCGTTCGAGCGTTTGCAAGTCTGACTCGGCCGCTGCCTGGTTGCCCAGTCGGTGGTGGGCATAGGATCGGAGCAGGTAGAGTCGCGGGCGTTGGTCGTCGAGGGCGATGGCGGTATTCAAATGCTCGAGACTCGTCTCAAACCGTTCCTGGTCGAGAGCTTCCTCTGCTATCTTCTGGTGGAAGAGCCACGCCGCATGGTGGTTTGGATCCACTTCCAGCATGCGCTGCATCAGCGACTCGGTCGACCGCCAGGCGCTTTGGTAGCGTATGGTGTTAAGCGAGCACGCGATCAACGCGGCGGCCATGGCAGGGGCTGCGATTTTCAGAACCCCTTTTCCGAGCGAGCGTTCCAGAACCCAGTAGAGCGCGAGGGCGAGCGCCATGCTGTTGAGGTAGGTGTAGCGATCTGAAGGAAGGTCGATCGGGCCGGTGAAACCGAGAAACGGCAGGGAGAGCAGGGCGTATGCGATGCTCGCTCCCCAGATTCGCCGGTCTCGTTTTCCGAGCCACGCCGCGAGGCAGGCGAAGACCGCGAGCAAGCCGATGGAGACAAGGTAGCTGGCTGAGTTCGCGGGAACCTCATGGGCGCCTCGATAGTAGGGGGTGAGGCCGAAGGGAGCGAGCGTCTTGAGCAGAAACTGCCCGAGCAAGTACGCGGCGTCCGCCACGCTCTGCAGCGACGCGCTGTCCGATAGGTCGGCGACTTCTGAATACAGGGCCGAGTCCGAAGAGCCCTTTAGAAAGTAGATCCCGAATACGGCGATGGATACGGCGGCGAAGGGGCCCAATCGCATCCACGCCTGCCGTCCGGGCGGCGATAGCGGATTGATGCTTTGCGACAGGTTGAGCGTTTTGAAAAAACCGATTTCCGTGAGCAAAAGAATAGCCGGGAAAAGAATGCCGGTCGGATAGCTCAGCATGGCGAGCGAGTAGGCGACAAAGGAACAGGCAAGCAGTGGCTTGTTTCCCCCTTCGAATGAGCGCGACTTCAGGTAGGCGAGGTAGGAAAGCAAAAGGAAGTTAGCCGCCAGCAGGTGGGCTTGGGCCGAGATCCAGGAAACCGCTTCCACCCGAAGCGGATGGCACGACCACAGGACCACCGCCAGAGCGGCCAGCCAAGAGAGCGTCGGGCATTCGTTTTCGCTGCGGGCGCGAAGGCGAAGCGCGATTCGAAGCAGCAGAGTCGCGGCGCAAGCGTGGAGCAGGATGTTGACGAGATGGAATCCCGAAGGCGTCAGACCGAAAAGCTGATGCTGGACGACATAGGCGATCCAGTTCAGCGGTCGCCATTGCGAGACGTAGTCGGTCTTGAACGCCCAAGCGAGACTTCCAGGCTCGGTGAGCGAAGACTCGATCAGACGCTCGTTCGATAGCAGATTGATATCGTCGTCCCAGCGAACGAAACCGGAGTCCAGGCTAGGAGCGTAGAGAGCGACGCTGAGCAGAAAGACGAGCAAGGACTGGAGGGAGGAGCGTGACATAGGGTAACATTGCGCTGGCGCGTCTTGTTTGAACGGCTGCGAAGCGGCCCACCTTAAGCTGCCCATGGCCCACAAGCCCTGCAAAGGCCGCCAGCTGCCGGTCCGCCCATGGCGGCGGAGCGCAGCCTTTTTCCACAAATCTGCGGATTTCCTACCTGGCCGGACGTCGTTTGAAAAACAGGGAGTTGAGCAGCAGGGCGAAGCCGACGCAAAGCCAGAGGTTGATGAACATCAGGTGCAGAAAATGCCATGGCGCGGGGCGAGTCTCTGGAGCGGCTGCGTGCCAGGCCGGCCAGCCGAATGACAGCAGCGCGTAGAGCCCAGCTCCGAAAAAGAGGGAGGCGATCACCGCCCGCGCGTGCACGTTCTTGAAAAGGAGACCGGTGATGAATGCCGCCAGGATCGGCATGCTGAAGAGCCCGATAAGCTGCTGAATGAGCTGAATGATGCTTTCCGCTCCCATGTAGGCGGGCACCAACGCGATGCCCAGGATTGCGAAGAAAATGGATACGCCCACGCTGAGCGGGCCGATGTTGACCTTTGGATTGACGAAGCGCTGATGCAGGTCGCAGACGTAGAGCGCCGCGGAGGAGTTTAGCGTGGAATTGAAACTGGTCATGGTGGCAGCGACCATCGCGGCGGCGAAGGCCCCTGAGAGCCACGTCGGCAAGGTGTCCGACACGATGCGCCCGTAGGTTGCGTCGCCAATATCTCCATACAGCTTGTAGGCGCAGAGGCCGGGGATGATGACGATGGCAGGCACGATGGAGGCGCGAATGACCGCTGCAGCGTAGCAGCCGCGCTGGGCTTCCTTCAAGGACTTGGCGGCGAGGGCCCGCTGGGTGATGGTCTGGTTCACGCTCCAGTAGTAGAGCTGAGTGAAGATCATACCGGTCAGCAAAGTGTGCCAAGGCACCGGAGCGGAGCTGTCGCCGATCAAAGCGAGGCGTTCCGCGGGAAGCCCGCTGAGATCCCAGTCGACCGCCGCGAGGGCGAGAGCCACTACGAGCAAAGCCATGCCGAAAAGCAGCACGCCGCTGTAGGTATCGGAAACCGCCACGGCCCGCAGCCCGCCGAAGATCGCGTAGAGGGCGCCCGCGATGGCGATGACGGTGGCGACCAGCATCAGGGGAACGTGCAGACCGAAGAGGGAGATGAGGAAGAGCGAGCTCGTATAGAGCATGATGGGCAGGAAAATGACCACGTTTCCCAGAAGGAAGAGAAAGGCCACGGTGGCCCGCAGGCTGGGTTCCCCGTACTTGCGCTCCAGCAGTTCCGTGACCGTGGTGCAGTCGTTTTTGTAATAAAGGGGCAGGAAGACCTTCGCCAGCAGGATCAGCCCCGGCACCCCAGCCAGCTCCCACCAGATCACGTTCAGCATCTGGTTCCCATTCCAGCCCACTAGGGTGTCGGTGTTTATGTTGGTCAAGGTCAGCGAGCCGGCGACGAAGATCCAGCTCAGTCCTCCTCCAGCCAGGAAATACTCCTTGGCTCCCGATTCCGAAGAACGAGCTCCGCGACATTTCCAGTAGGTCAGGACGGCGATTGCTGCCGTGATCAGGGCGAAAACGAGAAACTGGATCATTTGGGCAAAGGGGGAAGAGGGTAAGAAGTCGACATAGGCAAACTGAGGACGCTTCGCCACATCGCCGCTCTCGGAACGTCAAATCCTCCCGCTGCGATCGGAAAAATCACTCCGAATGGCCAAAGCCGGGTTGAAATCCTACAGATGTAGGATATTGATTGTTTTGCCTCTATGATTGCCACCACGGTTATCACCTTATTCGAGTCGCCGCCCGATGGCGGCCTTTTCCTGGTGACGCTTTTCACTCTGGTCATGGCCTTTCGCTACTCGCTTCGCATCGCCCGGAGCTCGATTCGAGGCGAGTCCTGCGTGTCGGATGTGGCGAAGCTAAGCGTCTTGGGTCTGTTTTGCGGATTTTGCGCGGTGGGGCGGATGGGGCTCGTTTTCGTGAGTTGGGCCCGCAGTTTGGACGTCGGGTATCACTACCTGCCTTATCGGTACATGCATTTTGGCGTGTACTGGACCTTTCTCGCGGTTTTTCTGAGTCTCTGCTGCTTTCTTTTCGGCTACCTCGCTCTGCACGCCAAACAGATCCAGGCTTCTCGCGTAGGGCGTCTGCTGATACGTTTTCGTTGGCTGCTTTTCGGGGGAGCGGTTGCGGCCTATGCGGTCATCATGTACTGGATCTCCACTCCTCGCGGCGAGGACTGGGAATCCGCCTTGGCCCGTCTGGAAACGACTCCGGGGTTCGACGCTATCGATGAACCGGATGAGGTATTGCTCTATCGCGTCAAGCACGTGCGCATGGATCCGTTCGATCGCGACAACTTCTATCCTGGCTACGAAACGCCGATGGACATCAGGGAGAAGGGTGAAGATGAACAGATCGCGCAGCGATTCAGACGGTTTCGCTTTAGCAGCTATGTGGAGAAGCTCGATCCGAAGGCGGCGAAGGATGGTTTGGACGACCTGTTTGTCTATGCCGCCGATTCCTGGGCGAGCCACAATGCTACTTTCATGCTTCGCTTCGTCGGAAAGCATTCGGTGGTGGATGTCTGGTTGAGCGAATACGGCGAGATGGACATCTTTTCCAGTCAGATGCTTTCCGACATCCCGCACATTCTGGCGTTTTCCAAGCCGTACGAGGATCTGATGATAAACGGTGACGAGCGATCGTATAAGTTTCTTATCGAAGGAAATCGAAGTCTGGGGCGTTGGAGCGAGCGATTGGATCGGCTGGAGATTGAATAAGGGATCGACAACGAGCGTCTCAAGGCGCGGTTTAGACTGTAAGGAGACAACGCGCTTGTATCCAGATTAGATACTCCCGCTGTTTTATAACCCGTTACCCAGATATATATAGCCCCAAATGAAAACCCGCATACCTGCTTTCATACTGATATTCGCTCTTGGTGGAATATCGGGATTCCTCGCTAGCTCCTATTTCCAGACCGTCGAGCGGCAGGACGTTTCCGACGCAGTGGTTGTCGAAAAAGCTTCGGAGGATGGAACACCTCTCCGTGGAATCGGAGCTTCCTATGCCAGCGACTCGGCGGACGGCGCTTCGTATGAAGACGCGCTCAGCTTTCAGGAACGCATCGACCGAGCGATGGATCACGATTCGTATCGACGCCGTCAATACGAGCTCGAGCGCCTGTTCGAAAACCTGAGCTCCGAGGAGGCCCCGCAGATGCTGGCGAAGATTCTGGAGATCTCGGAGCCGAGATTGCGGGGCGACTTGCTGAGACCGTTTTTCGTGAAATGGGGCGAACTCGACGGTCCGATCGCTTACAAGATCGCCTCGGAAATGAAGGGCCGAAATCGCACCGACAGCGTCTCCGCGGTATTGGCGGGCTGGGCCCATACGGATGTGCACGCGTCTTGGGAGGCGGCGAAGGAGCTCATGGAAGGGGGTGGCAATTCGTTCGTTCAACTGAGACTGACCCGCGGCTCGGTCATGGAATTGGCCAAGCAGGATCCCGATCTTCTATTGCAGTACATCGCCGAAGATACCGAGAATCGGCGTTTCGATGCGTTTAGTCGATTTCTCGTCGATGCGGCGTTCGAGGAGGAGCGTCAGGGGCAGCTGCTCGCCAAGCTATCGCAGATCGAAAATGGAGAGGACCGGGCGAAGCTGATTTCGCAGGTCTACCACCGTTGGGGAGTTCTGGACACGGAGGCGCCTTTGAACGCCTTGTCCCAGATCGACGATCCGCAGGAAGCGAAAGGCGCCCTAGAAGGATTTTTACGTGGCTGGGTTGAATCGGATGTGGAAGGGGCCTTGAATTTCGCGTTTGCCAACTACGACGACCCAGCGGTCAAGAGCGCCTTTCCGGACATGCTGCAGCAGACCTTTCGCGATGGCAGCGCCGAGCAGAGTTTGGAGCTCGTGGATCGTCTCTCGGAGGAAGGGCTGCTTGCGGAGGTGGGAATGGAAGTTTCTCGGACCTTGGCCTTCATACAGCCGCAGATCGCTCTCAAGATCTCCGACAGCATCCCTAACGAGGTGGAGCGGAACAACATCCGGATGCGGGCGGTTTCTCATCTGGCCCGCAACGATTTCGCCGCCGCCGTGACCTACTACGAAAAGGAGGAGTCGGTGGAGCAGCGGGCCCGCTACCTGCCCTCGATGGCTTGGTCGCTGACGGGTCGAAGCGATGGAGGAGCGAAGCTGGCTCAGTTGCTGGAGGGCATTCCAAGCGGCGAATCGCGTTCGCGTTCCCTCGAGCAGATCCTGACGGCCGCCACTCGCCCGGGAACGCGAATGAGCGACGACTTTCGCGAGGCCCTGTCGCTCATCGCCGAATCGGAAGCCGGACTCTCGGAGCAGGCCAAAGCTCTGAGCGAGAAGCTGCGCGCTCCTGGATCCTAGCAAGGAGAACGAAAAAAGCCCGTCGCGGCGGGCGCGACGGGCTCTGAAAAATATTGAGTGAACGTGGGCCGATTAGCGACGCGCTTGGCGGCGGAAGAACGCCAGACCGAAAAGGGCGCCACCGAGAAGCGCGATGGTGGAAGAAGCGTCGGGAACAACGGAGATCTTGTGTTCTTCGACCTCGCCTTGCCATAGGTGGCCGGTGGGTTGGAACAGATTGTTGTACGTTTCGTCGCTTAGATCCCATTGGTCCTCCCAAACGCTGTTCGCCCTCTTGTCGTTCAAGGATTCGCTGCAGACGACGCGAGCTCGGAGCCACAAGCTGCCGATGTGAAAGCTTTCGATGGTGAAGTCGCCGGACTCGAATACGAAATCTGCTTCACCAGGAGCTGGAGGTGTATAGGATCCATTTACGTTCGGCAGCTCTTGCTTCGCGAATATGATCGTCTCGCTCGGATCGTCGAACGAGCCGTTCTTATTCCAATCAATCCATGCCTTCACAAAGTCGGCGTAGTGCGTGCCGACGTTCCGCTTGTGCATGTTGAATTGGAACTTGACGGTCTGGCCGACGGATAGGGCTTCTCTTCCCCAGGTGACGCCATTGTCTACGCTCCAGAAGACGCCTTGCTCATCGACCAAGCCGTTGTTGTCGTAGGTGGCGAGTTCCTGCCATTCGGTGGTGCTGTGCGTCGCCGTGCCGTAAGAGGCGGGAATGGCGAGACAGGTCGCGGCCGCTACGAGGGAGGAAAGTGCGGCGAGGACAAGTTTTAGATGTGTTTTCATGGTGTTCGGGTTTAGGCGGGAGTAATTCCCCTGATGGCTCCTATTAGCCTGCCGTGCGCCAAGTGATTGAGCTTGGCGGGTAAGGGGATGTACGTAATTGCATAAGCTTTTACGCAGCAACGACCTATGGGAGGATAGGTGCCGTAAAGGGCTCCGCGTCCGAAATTTCGCGGGTGTCAAGGAATTCGACGAAAAGGCCTAGCGTTGACAGAAATCCGCTTGGCTATACCCGATGCCGGGCGATCGCTGGCTGAGACGAGCGTTGCGGCCATCGGCGCGTCGTCGACAGAGGAACGACGAATCGGCCTTCCCGTTCCGCGGTAGTTGCGAAAGGTTTCAGTCGTTCTGGTTCAGGTATTTCGGATTTCGCGTGCCGTCGTAGAGTTCGTACTCAAGCAGGCGGCATTCGATGGGGCCATTGTAGAACTCGATGCGTCGCTTGGTTTTCAGTCCGACGCGTTTGCCGAGGTTTTTGTTTCCGGTGAAAATGTAGCCCCAGTAGCCCGGGCAGCGCTGTTTGAAGAGATCGCCGATTTCCTTGTAGGTCTGCTCAAGCTTGCGTTGCTCGCCGAGGCGCTCTCCGTATTCAGGATTCAATACCATGACGCCCGCTTCTTCGGGGATAGGGGCGTCGCGGAAGTCGCACACGCGAAACTCGATGAGGTGATCGACGCCCGCTTTTCGGGCGTTGGTTTCAGCGGCCTTGATGGCTTCCCGATCGATATCGGAGGCGATGATGGGAAATGGCAGGCTGTCCGGGACGCGTTTACGCAGCTCTTCGCGGAGCTCCTTGTAGTCGCTATCTCGGTACGGTTTGAAATGCATGAAGGAGAAATTGTCGCGGCGTAGATTGCCTGGGATCTGGCTCGCCATGAGAGCGGCTTCGATGGCAAGGGTGCCGCTTCCACACATGGGGTTCAAGAAAGGGCTTTTATAGTCCCAGCGAGTGGCGGCGATGATGGAGGAGGCGAGGTTTTCCCGGACCGGAGCCTTGCCCGGCATGACGCGGTAGCCGCGATTGCTCAGCGGCACGCCTGAGGTGTCGAGGTACAGGCAGACGTCGTCATGCTGCCAATACAGAAAGACCACGCAGCGATCGCGTTCGTTTCCAGAGTCGGGGCGTTGGCCGGTCTCGTCGCGGATTCGATCCACGATGGCGTCTTTGAGCCGAAGGTTCGGGTACTTGGTGTTGTTGACGGTGTCGTTGCGGATGGAGGATACGATGGAAAGGTAGCCGTCCTCGGGAATCCAGCTTTCCCAAGGCATTTTGTTAGCGTGATAGTAGAGATCTTCGCCGTCGTGAGCTAGGAACTCGCCCACTTGCCAAAGCACCCGTAAACCGGTGCGCAGACTCAGGTTGAGGCGGATGCAATCGCGGTAGTCGCCCTCGGTGAATACGCCGTTCGATACCTCGGAATGGACCGAGTAGCCGAGACTTTCCAGCTCTTGAGCGAGGTAGCCCGAGCAGGCTTTGGGACAAGTGACAAGAATAGGTCGCTTTTGCATTGGAAAAGGGGAGTGAGCTTTCGCATGAAGCGAGGTTTGTCGAAGGAATTCCTAGGCGACGAACGGGCGCCAGTAGGGTCACGGATCAGCGCGGTTTGTGACGCAAAGGTGAAATGTCGAGCGGCCAAGAGTAAGGAGGTTGTCTGCCGAATTCTGGCGACCTGTTGTGTTATCCCTATGTTCTCATCATTACGTTGCCTAACCCTTAGTCTTCTAACCGCCGGAATCGCCTCGCATGCGATAGCCGGCATATCGCTGGTCCCTCGTGGGACTTATCACACCGGCGTTTTTGACGAAAGCGCTGCAGAAATCGTCGATTTCGATCCCGCTACCAATCAGGCTTACGTCGTCAACGGCGACTCTGATTCGATCGATGTGTTGGATGTTTCCGACATTGATAATCCTGTTCTCAAGTTCTCCATAGACGTGAGCGCGTACGGTTCGCCAAACAGTGTGACTGTCGACCCCAGAAAACGGATACGCGAAATCGCTGTTGCCGTGGCCTCCGATCCAGTGACTGATCCGGGCCATGTCCTGTTTTACACGACTGATGGCACGTTCCTTAATTCTGTGGAAGTCGGAGCTTTGCCGGACATGGTGACCTACAGCCCTTTTGGCTTTCAGCTAGCAGTGGCCAATGAAGGGGAGTCAGCTCGCGACGAGGACGACAATCCTATCTTCAGCGAGGATCCGGAAGGATCGGTGAGTTTGATCACGGTCTTTCGCGGCGGAAAGCATGTGGACGCCGATGATGTGACCACTATTGATTTCAAGAGCCTCAATGGCGGCGTACCGGAAGGCGTGCGTATCTTTCCGCAGGCCGAATCGATCGCCCAAGATTTGGAGCCAGAGTACATCGCGTTCAGTCCTTGGGGAAATACGCTTTGGGTGACGTTGCAGGAAGCGAACGCTGTCGCCATCGTGGACGCTTGGAGTGGCGAGCTGGAGAAGGTCGTACCCCTCGGGACTATTGATCACAGCATCCCCGGTTTCGGACTGGATGCGAGCGATCGTGATGACCAGATCAACATAACCAACTGGCCGGTCAAAGGCATGTTCATGCCCGACTCGATCGCCAGCTATTCCTTCCTCGGCAAGCCGTTTTACATCACCGCCAACGAAGGAGACGACCGCGAGTTTGATGCCGTGCGTATCAAGGATTTGGATCTCGATCCCACGGCGTTTCCGAATGCGGACGAACTGCAGGAAAACGAAGCCATCGGTCGCCTCAGCGCCTCTATCATCGATGGGGACATCGATAACGATGGCGACTTCGACGAGCTCTACACTTATGGCACGCGTTCTTTCAGTATCTGGGATCGCAAGGGCAACCTTGTCTTTGATAGCGGGGATGACTTCGAGACCATCACGAGCCTGTTGCTGCCTGTCGATTTTAATTCGAGCAACGACGACAACGATGACTTCGATAGCCGCAGCGATGCCAAAGGCCCTGAGCCGGAGGCGGTCACCGTTGGCACGATTCGAGGCCGCACCTATGCTTTCATCGGACTCGAGCGCATCGGAGGCATCATGGTATATGACGTGACCAATCCCTACGATCCGGAGTATATCGAGTATGTGAATACGCGAAATTTCGAAGTGGACGCCGATACTCCTGAAGCTGGCGACCTTGGACCGGAAGGATTGAAATTCGTGCCAGCCCACAAGAGCCCGACTCGCAAGCCGTTGCTCCTGGTTGCAAGCGAGGTTAGCGGAACGACCACTATTTTTGAAATCGAAAGCGATCGCGGTTGGAAGTGGCACCGCGGTTTCTTCGGTTTTGTGAAGCGTGGCTGGGGCCACCGCTAGGAGGAGCTTTTAAACCTCCCCGCCAAACTAGTCTGACTTGTCGCCTCGGCGTTTCGCCCGGGGCGACTTTTTCGTTTCTGAAGATCTGGTTTCTTCTGTATCCAAAAAAAGGATCAGCGGCTTTATTCCTGGGTCTCGACCACTCGGTAGAATACGCTGCCGCCGGTTTCCAGTTCTTCTAGATCAATCTCAATCTGCCGCGTGCCTTGAAACGTCTCTACCACCTCCCATTGGGAGAGGTCGCTGGAGCGCAGCAGCTGGTAGCTTTTCGCGTCTTCTCCCGCATAGTGGATGGCTAGGCTCTTTCCTGGGTCGAGCGAGTAGGAAGCTATGTCGATAATGGTTTCGTGCTTTTGAATGGTCAGGAAAACTGTTCGCGTATCGCTGTAGGTTTGCCCCTCGAAGTCCGTGCTCGCGGACACGACGATTTGAGCTGTCTGAGGTTCGAATCCTTCAGGGGCTGTCCAGATGAGCTCCGCTTCAGTGGCGGAGAGGGATTGAATCTCCATGCCATCAAGTCCGCCGGATTCGATGGCGAACGCGACCGGGCTGTCGGGATCGTTGGGATCGGTCGCGGAGAGCGGGATGGAAACCGCCTGCGTTTGTTTGACGGTTCGGATCGGGTTCAATTCCAGCTTCGCGGGAAGGCTAAGGTAGCGGATCTGGTAGGAGCCGGCCTTGTCCTCATCTCCGTCCGAAACGAGAGCGAAATAGGTACGAGTCCCGCGATTGGTTCGTGTCCATTCCAGAGAACTTTCGTCGGTGAGATCGTTGAGAAGGGTGCCGGTTTCGTCAAAGACTCGAAGGTTCGGGGAAAAGTCTCCCGAGTCGCCAGCTTGGATCACTTCGTCCAGGCGAATGGTGACAAAGTCGCTGTCTACCACCCTCAACTGATAGAGATCGAGATCGCCAACCGAAATCGTACCCAGTCGTGTTTCGCCATTAGCAAGCGCTCCGCCTTGGTCCCCCTCTGATATTTGATATGCGGCTGGGATCAGGGCGAGCTCTAGTCGGTAGTGACCGGGGATCTTCGCGTTGTCGTCGACCGCGTCGCTGACGAGCACGGTGTAGGTGCCGGTCTTTTCGGCTTGTTTGAGCGCCTGCGCTCCGATTTCTGCGCTATTGTCGCGGACTTCGACTCCGTCGGGATCGAGCAGCCGAATGCGCGGTCTGAAGTCGGTGAGCTGGTCCTCTCCATCTGGCTGTTCGGCGATGCTGAGCACAATGGTTTCGCCCTCGTTCGCGTCAAAAGTCCACAGGTCGAGGTCTCCCCAGGCGATTGACCCGTATTGGGGCAATCCGTTGGGAAGCGGGCCTCCCTCGTCGCCGTCCGGTACCAGGAATGCTTGAGGCGTTCGGGCCAGCCGAAGGATGTAGGAGCCGGGATGGTGTTCGTGGTCGTCCGTGACAAGGACCGTGTAGGTGCCGGAAATGGCGACGGTTTGGTTGAAGGTGCGCGAGATCGGGCCGCCGCGGTTTCCCGTTTCGTCGCCGTTGGGGTCGTAAACGCGAATTTGAGGGGAGAAATCCGTGAGCTCCTCCGAAGACGAAGCGAGCTCCGCGATGGAAAGGAAGATGTTATCACCCACGACCGCTTCGAAAGTCCAAAGGTCGAGATCGCCGATTTCCAGCACGCCGGTGTGGTTTTCGCCATTGACCAGAATGGTGCCCTCATCGCCTTCCGGAATGGTGAAGGTCTGGGAGAGTTGAGCGAGACGCAGGGTGTAGGCGCCGGGCGCATCTCCGATAAAGTCGCTGATCACCACAGTGTAGGCCCCGTCCTGCTCTGCCACCTGGCTGGTTTCGGTGGCGGGATCGGACGCGGCATTGTAGGAAAACAGAAACGCTCCGTCCGGGGCGTAGAGCCACATGGTTGGGCTGAAGTCGGTGTTTTCCGGAACTTCGCGGGCGATGGAGAGAGTGAAATGGTCGCCCGCTTCGGCCGTGAATCGCCAAATGTCCAGATCGCCAATATCGATGGCCCCCAACTGGTTGGCCCCATTTTCGAGAGTGCCGCCCTCGTCGCCATCGGGCGTGGTGAAGTCGCCGGGCGTTTTGGCAACCCTTAGCTGGTAGTCGCCGGTTTCCACGTCTGGGAGATCGCTCACGCGAATGGTGTAGGTCCCGTCTTTCTCCAGCCTCTCATTGAGTCGGCTGCCGATGGCCCCGTTGGTAAAGCTAATCAGTTGGTCGTCCGGATCGCTCAAATTAATATTGGGGCGAAAGTCGGTATCGCTCATGCCCTCGGGTATGGACTCTGAAATAATGATCAGCACCGAGTCGCCCGCTTCGGCTTCGAAGGTCCAGAGGTCGACTTCGCCGCCTTGGGAAATGGAGTCGACATGGTTTTCACCGAAGGTGATCGGGCCGTCGGCAGTGGCGAATGTGGCGAAAACAAAGGTAGCCAAGCCGCAGGCGATCCAGCGGATGGGAACCCGTGGGCTAGGCGACCCGTCGGTCGGTCGCTGGCGCAAAGGGTGGGGTGGCATAGCAGTGGCCGCCTAGGTCAAGCTGTCGGCGCGAACGAAGCCTTCGCAAAGACGGGTTGAGTCTTGGATTAGGATGGTTGGAGTCGAGTGGGTCGGCACGTGTCGAGCGATTAGCAGGACGCATGCGGGCTATTGGTTTTCCTAATCCCAGGCGGGGATTCTGTCGAGGCTAAAGGGGGTGGCCAGGTGGTTGAGCGGGTACGAAAAAGCCCGACTCGCGAGGAGTCGGGCTTGGGTAAATTTAAGGAAAGGATCGGAAGGCGATTACTTCTTTTTGGCCTCTTCGCGTTCCTTGGCTTCTTTGATGATCTCCTCGGAAACGTTCTTGGGAGTCGGCGCGTAGTGCGAGAACTCCATGGAGAACTGACCGCGGCCGGACGTCATGGTACGGAGGGAGCCGATGTAGCCGAACATTTCGGAGAGCGGCGCCTCGGCCTTGATCTGCACGCCGGTCGGCGTGGAATCCTGTTCCTTGATCATGCCGCGACGACGGTTGAGGTCGCCGATGACGTCGCCGATGTTCTCTTCCTGCACGAATACGTCTACCTTCATGATCGGCTCGAGGATCTGAGGCTTGGCCTTTGGCAAGGACTGGCGATACGCGGCCTTGGCTGCGATTTCGAAAGCCACTGCGGAGGAGTCCACCGGGTGGTAGCCACCGTCCTGCAGATTGAAGTGCACGTCGACCATTGGGTAGCCAGCAAGAACACCGCGTTCGACGGAGGACTTGAAGCCCTTTTCGACCGCAGGCCAGAATTCCTTCGGCACGTTGCCGCCCACGACCGAGGACTCGAAGGTGAAGCCGGAACCGGGCTCGCCTGGAGTGATCGAGTATTCGATCTTCGCGTACTGACCGGAACCGCCAGACTGCTTCTTGTGCGTGTAGCCGTCGTTGATGGGAGCGGTGATGGACTCGCGGTAGGCGACTTGTGGCTTGCCCACGATCACCTCCGCTCCGTAGGTGCGCTTGAGGATGTCCACCTTGATGTCGAGGTGAAGCTCGCCCATGCCCTTGAGGATGGTTTCGCCGGAGTCCTCGTCGGTTTCGACGCGGAAGGAGGGGTCTTCAGCCACCATCTTGCCCAGAGCGACGCCCAGCTTTTCAGCGTTGGCCTTGTCCTTCGGCGTGATGGCGATGGAGATAACGGGATCCGGGAAGACCATCGGTTCCAGGGTCGCTGGATGATCGGGATCGGCGAGGGTGTGGCCGGTTTGCACGGTCTTCATGCCGAGGAAAGCCACGATGTCGCCCGCTTGGCAGGAGTCGACTTCGTTGCGGTCGTTGGCGTGCATCTCGATGATGCGGCCGATGCGCTCGGTCTTGCCGGTGAAGGTGTTGAGCAGCGTCGAACCCTTTCCGATGGTGCCGGAGTAGATGCGCATGAAGGTCAGGGCGCCGTACTTGTCGTCCATGATCTTGAACGCCAAGGCGCGAACCGGTTTCTTCGGGTCGACGATCGCGAACTCGCCCGTTTCGTTGCCTTCCGCGTCCACTTCTGGCTGCGGCTTAACTTCGGTCGGGTTTGGCAGGTACTCGACGACTGCGTCCAGCACATTCTGCACGCCCTTGTTCTTGAAGGAGGAGCCGCAGTAGGTCGGGAAGAAGTCGAGGTTGATGGTGCCTTTGCGAACGCACTTCTTGATGTCTTCGATCGATGGCTCGTTGCCTTCGAGGTAGGCTTCCATGAGCTCGTCGTCTTGTTCGACTGCGGTTTCGATGAGCTTTTCGCGCCACTCTTCGACGGCGTCCTTCATGTCTTCAGGAACGTCCTTCTTGGTGTAGTTCATCGGGTCGCCGGATTCGTCCCACACCCAAGCGGTGCGGGTGAGGAGATCGACCACGCCCTTGAGCTCGGATTCGCGGCCGATGGGCAGAACCATGACCAGCGGCTTGGCGCCGAGTCGGGTTTCGATCTGCTTGACCACGCGGAAGAAGTCCGCCCCGATACGGTCGAGCTTGTTTACGTAAATGATGCGAGAGACTTCGGAGTCGTTGGCGTAGCGCCAGTTGGTTTCGGACTGAGGCTCGACGCCGCCGGAACCGCAGAAAACGCCGATGCCGCCGTCGAGAACCTTGAGCGAACGGTAGACTTCGATGGTGAAGTCGACGTGACCCGGGGTGTCGATGATGTTGAAGCGGTGGGAATCAAATTGCTGCTCGCTTCCTGGCCAGAAACAGGTGGTCGCCGCGGATTGGATGGTGATGCCGCGTTCCGCTTCTTGTTCCATGAAGTCCATGGTGGATTCACCTTCGTGAACTTCACCGAGCTTGTGGATCTTGCCAGTGAGCTTGAGAATACGCTCAGTTGTGGTGGTTTTGCCCGCGTCAACGTGGGCGAAAATACCGATGTTCCTGTACTTGGATAGGTCTGTTGCCATGATCTTATTCCTTAAATTTGGCGGCGGATTCGCTCGCGGAAAGAAAGGCGGGTAAGGATTCTTGGGTCTGACGCAACTTTATAATAGGGGAATGGGGTAAAAGATTGCCGCTGGATCGGGGAGATTTCGTCGAGGATTCCCGTTCTGGGGCGGTCTAGACGGGGTTCCCGTCGCCGTCCGAATTCCAGAAAGGGGCCGCGGTTCAGTCCTCTGGCTCGTCTTCGAAGCCCTCGCAAAAGCGAAAGAGCCGAAGCCTTGCCGGCCTCAGCTCCTTGGAAGTGTCGAGGAGGCGGATTGCGCTACCAGTTTCGGTGATTGGTCGGATCGCGCAGGGCGACCGCCTCCACGTTGGAATTCATTTTCATATAGGTGATCATTTCGTCCACCCATTTGGAAATGGTCGGGGCGTGGTAGGCGACCTCGGGGTTCACTTGTATGACTCCGGTATCGGGACTGCCGCCAAATACCGTCAAGGCGCGGGCGGGGCCTTCGATCTCGATGGCTTCGACATAGGTCCCAGCCAGCTGCATTTGCGGGATCAGCGTCTTTTCATTGAAGGCGTAGGCTTCGGACTCCGGATTGCGTATCAGGAGGATAGGCGTGTTGATCTGGCTGAAGAGCTCGCGGTAGCGAAACGCTCGCGTCGGGTCGGTGCGGTTCCAGATCTCGTCGGGAGTGAGCCGGTCCGCCTTGCGGATCACGTCCTCGTGGGTGTCGCGGCTGAATAGCATGTAGGTTGGCTCTTCAAGCACGAAGCCGGAGAAGTTGTACTTGGTGGTCAAATAGATCGACAGGTTCGCGTACTCGCGCGTGGAGAAGAGGAAAACGCTGTTGTCCGCCACGTTTCTCAAGTCGCGCACGCGATCGAAGATCCCGATCCAGTCCTTGGTCCGAGCGGACCGCAAGGCGTCGAGATCGTCCGCTACCACGTAGGCCACGCCGAACCCGTTTCCGAGCATGTTGCTGCCGAAGGGGGAGCGAAGCAGGTAGGAGGCCTGGCGCGCCTCCTTGAATTTCCGTTTGGAAAGTCCTGGGATGCGGATGCCCTGAGCGTTGGCCAAGGCGTTCGCTTCGGCATCCAGCACGAAGACCGCCGGACAGCTTTTCACGTTTTTAGGCGTCCCGTAGACGAGGGTCACGCGTTTGCCCGAGTCCAGGCGGAGCGAGCGGAAACGCACGGATATGTCCTCCCGCATGACGCGTCGGCGAAAGGGCGGAGCGTCTCGCTGGTAGGCCTCCGCGCCTTGGGTGATGGCGGGTGGCATCGGCGAAACGGAAGGCTGGTCCGAGGTTTGATCCCAAAGAGCGTCCTCCTGCGCGTTGGCGGAGAGGACGAGCCCCCAGACGAGGGCGAAGGCGGCAACAATCTTGGTGGTGAAGCGCGTATTCGGTACCATGAATGCGATTGGGTTGCTGGTGTTATGGCGTCCGTTTTTCAACGGTGGAGACAATGTACCACTTTATGCCGAGCTGAGCATCTCTCCTGCCAGATATTGACGTTTTTTTGGGAGAAAAGCTGTGATTCGCTTGTCTGTTCGTCCGTCGGCGCGGCTGGCCAAGCGCGGATGGCGACCAACGGTCGCGAGTCTCAGGTCCCCAAGGGGTAGACGAACGGATCCCGCGATTGATTTGAGACCATGCCAGCGAACCGTCCCCGGGGCCTTTTCGTTCAGTCCGATTTGGTGATTGCCATGATCAGCGGCCTCGGGATCCTATGCACGAACTCCGGTTTACTTGTGAGATATTTGCCTTTTCTACGTCCATTGCGCGTTGCCCTAAGCCTAGCCCTCGTTTCGACGCTCGGCGCCGAGGAGTTTCCCGGCTGGCAAGGCCTGAGAGTGATCAAAGTCGACAGCGGCGCCTACAAGATGGGGCCCGTCCAAGACCGCGAAGGCGAAGGAGCCTCCTTGATGGTGGTGGAGACGCGGCAGTCCCGTATCGACCTCTACCGCTACACCGGCGAGCGCGTGGTCCCGGATCTGTCCCAGGTGGAAAATCCGAACTTCCTGCCGATGGCGGAGGATTTCGAGAAGGTGGAGATTCCCTTTTCCCGCTTGCCGCAGGTGGCCACCGTGTACGACGTGGACGGCGATGGCGTGGACGAGATTTTCATGATCCAGTCGGACCCGAGCAAGCTGGTCATCCTGAAGAAGGACAAGGATGGACAGTGGAACGCGTTGCGCGAGTGGGAGATCTCCGAATCCGACTTGAGCACCGCCAAACCGATTCTCGTGCGGCCGCTGGGCGATTCGCTGCAGACGCTCATCAGCTTCAGCGACGGCATACAGCTGGTCGATTTCGATTCGGATGAGGTGAGATGGCTGCACCCGCGCGAGCGCGACATCGAACGAAACCGCTGGTGGCTGGTCGATCTCGACGAAGATGGAGATCTCGATCTGGTGGAGGCCCAGAACACGGTGAACTCGCCCATCCGCTGGTACGAGTCGGAGGGAGAGCGCTTTCGCCCCGCCATCAACATTTCCGAGGAGATCAGCAATACCAACGTGGCTCGACTCATGCGTTCCAGCGAAGGACCAGTGATCGCCTTCATGGGGGCCAACCAGGCCAACACCATCAGCTTCTACGAACTGGGCATGGGTGAGAAAAGCCCCTTGGGGAAACGAAACCTGCTCCCCATCAGCCAGCCCGACGCGGATGGCTGGGCTTCCATCGAACTCGACGGCCGAAAGGCCATCGTGGAGCTCGACCGCAACAAGCCCATCCTCAACGTTTACGTGCAGGAAGGGGAGTTCTGGAGCTTTCTCGGCTCCTTCCCCATGCTCAAGGACGTGATCGGCATCAAAGCGATCGGCAACGCGAAAGGCTCCATCCTGCTGCAGGTGGAGGACGAAGGCCAACCCTACGAGAGCCACTGGGACGGCACCCGCTTCACCTTTCCCAAGCGAATAGGCGAGACCGGGCAGGACTACGGCGAGTGGAAGATTCTGGCCTTCGATCAATTCGAGGACGACACCTGGTGGATCTCGCAGCGTGGCGATTCGCTGGTGCTCAGCGTTTGGTCCGCGGGTGAGGACGCGCCGCGCGAGGTGTTTTTTCCCGGGCTCAACGGGGATTTCGAGGACTGCGTCTGGCTGGGCGGCGAGCGCCTGCTGGTGAAGAAGAAGTTCAGCAAGACCACTTCCATCTGCACCTTGGCGGAGGGCAAGGCGGCCCTGGCCACCTCGCGTTTCAAAGGGGCCGACATCGGCCGCATACGCTTGCACCGCGGGGCCTTGTATCTCGCGGAGGAGGGCGTGGTGCAAAAGCTCGATTCCAATCTGGAAGTCATCGATCAGATCATGCTGGAGGGCGACTACTCCATCCGCTCCTTCGCGCCGATTTCCGAAACCGAAGCCTACGCTCTCGAGTCGGACGGCGAGCACGTGCACCGTATGGTGGTCGATCAGTCCGGCATCTTTCGCACCGAGGACCGTAGCGCGGTGCCGTATTCGCTGGGCCTGAAGATGGACCGCGTGCTGGGTCTGACGCTGATCGGCAGCAATTCGATCAACGTTCCGAGCGAAGGCAGTTCCCGGCAGCTCACGCTCAAGCACAGCATCGATCCGAACGAGAACGCTAGCCGCGACTACGAAAAGAAGACCCTCGGCACCCTGTTCACCGTGGATATCGACGGGGATGGCATCGACGAAATCGCCACCGTGGACTACGGGCAGCGCGACGTGATCGTGTACGGCGAGGCCTCGGAGGGCTACGACCAGGTCATTTCCTGGAAGGTTTACGACGACGGGAAGTATCCTTACGGCCAGGATAATGGCGGCCGAGGAGGCGTGAATCCCTACCGAATGTTGGCCATGGATGTTGATGGAGACTCGTTTCAGGATTTAGTTTTAGCGAGTCACGACCGAATACTTATCTACCTTGCGAAAGACGCAGAATGATGATCCGAGCAATCGCCTTATCCCTTTTCATCTCTAACCTTGCCTTCGGAGCAGTCGGCTTTGACCGGCTCACCTTTCAAAACGGCACCGAAATCGTGGCCGAAGTGATCAAGAAGGACGACCAGTACGTGGTGCTCGATCTGGGCTTCGAAGTGCTGAAAATCCCCTCGGACCAGATCCTCACGATCGAGGAGGCCGACGGCGGCGCCCAGGAGCAGCAGAGCGAGCAGAACGGTCTCTACACGGTGGGCCGCCTGAATGCGGCCCCGGTCAACGAGCTGGTGAAAAGCTTCGGCGATTCGGTGGTTATGGTGAAGACGCCGAGCGGTCTCGGCAGCGGATTCTTTATCAACGAAAACGGCTACTTGGTCACCAACTATCACGTGATCGAGCGCGAGACCAACATCACGGTGAGCGTCTTCGACCGGACCGAAAGCGGCTACGAGCGCAAGGAACTGAAGAAGGTCAAGATCATCGCCCTGCATCCCGTGCGCGATCTCGCTCTGTTGCAGGTCGACCAGGAGGAAGCCGCCGATGTGCAGATCAAGCCAGTGGTGCTTTCTCAGGACGATGGCGTGGATGTAGGTTCGCTGGTGTTCGCCATCGGCAATCCTCTCGGCTTGGAGCGATCCGTCAGCCAGGGCATCGTGTCCTCCAGAACCCGCTCGATCGGCTACCTTCGCTTCATCCAGACCGACGCCGCCATCAATCCCGGCAACAGCGGCGGACCGCTGTTCAACGCCCGCGGCGAAGTGGTCGGCGTAGCTTGCGCGGGTCATGCCATGTTCGCGGGCCTGGCCTTCGGCATCCCCGTGCAGGACCTCATCGACTTTCTCGATAACAAGGAAACCTATCTCTACGACTCATCTTTCCCCCAAAACGGGGTGAAGTACCTCGCCCCACCTTATCGGGAGTACGAGGGTGACGAACCCGAAAAGAACAATCCTGAATCCAGTGAAAAATAGATCCCAGCTCTTGGGCCTGACAGCGGCCTGCACCTTGGTCGCCTCTCTCGGCGCCGCCGAATTGCTCAGTCCATTTGAAGCCCTACCAGCCGAAACCGTCGCAGCGCTGCGCTTCGACAATTCGCCCGAAACCCTCGACCGCTACGTCGAGACCACCAAGATCGGCAAGCTGCTGCTTTCCGACGAGAAGGTGGAGCAATACAAGGCCTTCGTGCAGAAGCTCATCGAAGACGACGACGAAGGCGTGGCCGTGCTGCAAAGCCTCGGCGAAGTCGGGCTGGAGCTCGACGATCTCTACGCCATGCTGACCAGCGAGATCGGCGCGGCGGTGGTGATGCAGGAGGTGCCTGACCATCAGGCTATGCCTACGCTTTTCGTCTGGGCGGACATGGAGGAGGGCGTCGCCAAGCAGGCTTTCGACGCGGTGCTCTCCGGCGCCGCGGAAAACGAGGCCGTCGAGCGCACCGATCTCGAGCTTCCGGGAGCTGCAGGCTCTCGGATTCGAAACAAGGAAACCGGTTCCTCGTTCCTCGTTTCCTCCCTCGAAAACCGATTCTACTTCGCCATTGGCCAAGTGATGGAGCCGATCACCTCCATGGAGGACGCGCAGCTTTTTGAGAATGCTGAGCTTGAAGCCCTAGGAGTCTTCCTGGCCGCTCAGCAGGGTGACGGGGGCGAATTCCTTTCCAGCTTCTACTCCGACCCCGCGATCAACGCGGTGCGACCTGATTTCGAGCCTCGCATCGAAGTGCTGGGCGATGTCGGCGCTCTGCTGGAGTTCGTTCCGCAAAAAGGGGCCCAGTTCGTCGAGGCTCTCGACCTGAAGTCCTTCACCAAACTGGCCGCTTGGAGCGGACTGGTCGACATGGAGGAGCGCTCCACGCTGTTTCTCGGAGCTCCGTCTCCTCGCCGTGGACTGGCGGCATTGATCGACGGCGAATCCTTCGAGTTTCAGCCGCCGGAGTGGGTGCCCGCTTCCGTGAACACCTTTTCCGCTTTCTCCTTCGACTTGAACGAGGTCTACCAGCTGCTGCTGGACATCGCCAAGAAGTTCGCGCCGCCGGAAGTGGTGGAGCAGCAGGTGGCCCAGCTGAACGCCCAGCTAGGGATGATGCTGCAGACCGATATGGATACCTTGCTGTCCAGTTTCGGGAAACGAGCCTATGTGGCGGAGTTTCCAGTGGAAACCCTTTCGATCGACCTCGGCACGGGCGCTTCGATGGAGGTGGCCAAGGCTCCTCAAGTCATCGTGATGGACTTCTCCCGTCCAGAGATCCTGCAGGCCGGACTGGCCATGATGGGCGGCATGCTGGCCGGAAACCCGAACGCAGGGATCGAGATTATCGACGAGCAGGGCTTCAGCGGCATCCGTTCCTCAAGCGGACCGCAAGGCGTGGTCACGGTGGCCCATGGCATGGGCAAGCTGGTCTTCGCCGTGGGAGGCGATACCACTGCGAGTCGGATCTTCTCCGCCTTGAATTCCGTGCCGGAGGGGGAAGAGGCCCTCGTGAACGATCCGGAATTTCGCGAGTACCTCTCTCAGAATCCCGTGAAGCCTGGAGTGGCCTTCAGTGTGACGCGTGGCGACAAGGCGCTGCAAAACATGATCCCGGCGCTCGAGACGCTGTCCAAGACCATGCAGGCGAGCGGTCAGGAGGACCAGCATGAGCTCTTCGAAGAGCTGATCGACCTGCTGCCTACGAAGGAGGAGCTGGACGGGCTCTTGGGGATCGGCCTGACGCGCATGTACTTCAACGAGGCCGGCCTCGTGGTGGAAGGCGTCAGCCAGTACAAGTAGTCGCCAGCCTCGCGAATCGAATTTCAGAGCCGCTTCGTCCTTTCGATGGAGCGGCTTTTTCGTGCCCCCACCTTCGCTAGGGCCAAGGGTTCGTTTGCCTTAAGCGCTTTCTTTCGTTTGCCTAAGGGCTTGGACGGGTGTTGCATGAGATTGGTTCAGAAAAGTCGTTACAGACGGGGCGCAGATGGGGAACATACGACCGTTTCGCGCCACTAGAGAGAACTCCAACAGACTGTATCGCTTCCTTTATGATTCTCCTCGCTTTTCGGATGCTCATGCCCTCGCTCGCCGCCTCGTGTCTGGCGTTGTCCTTTCTTTCCGAAACCCGCGCCCTGGAGGCGGGCAGGGAGCCGGAGGAGGGCGCCCCGGTGTTCTTTCTGGAGGAAGTCATACCGAATTGCGCCTGCAAGCAGCCTAGCTACTGGGTGCGGCCCATCGTCGAGGTGGATGACTTTCGCTACGCCTTTCAGGTGGAGAGCGACTTCGGAAAAGTGGTTATCCTCGGCGTGGAGAACCTGCGGGAGTACCTTCATGAGCTGGAGGTGATCGAGTCTCTCCAGGAGATCGGCCAGACCGAAGCCTTCGCCAAGACGCTTTCCAAGCGCTTCACCGATCCGGTGATGACTACCTTCGGGGTGGCCCGCAGACCCATTTCCACGGTGACAGGTCTTCCTGGCGGCATCACGCGCTACATCGGTGGCAAGCTTTATCAAGTCAGCCGCACCTCACGTCGCGCCATGGACAAGTTGAGCGACCGAAAGGACGAAGAGGAGGAGCAGGTGGTGGAGGAGGATCAAGAAAAGGTCGGGACCGGAAAGCGGATCGCCCGATCCACTGGATCGCTCAGCCGCAAGCACCTCGGATACGACTCCTCCAAGCGAAAGTGGGCCCGCCAGTTCGGGGTGGATCCCTATTCCTCCAACCCGGCTTTGCAGGAGGAGCTCGGGCGCATCGCGTGGGCGTCATCCTTCGGCGATTTCGCGGGCGATTTCGTCGTCCCTGCTTCGGAAGTGGTCTCCTACGCGGGCAAGGCTAGGGAGCTGGTCTGGGATACGCCGGCTCACCTCCTGGAGCAGAGAAACGAGAAACTGCTCAAGAAACTCAGTGTATCCAAGGATGTTATACAGGAATTCATGGACACGGATGCGTTGTCCTTGACTGAGAAGACGCAGCTCTGCGCTCAGCTGGAGTCCCTTTCGGCAGTCGAAGGCTGCGTGGATCTCGTGGAAATCGTCCTGGAGGCCAAGACCTATCAGGATATCGGAGTGCTGCTCGACACCATCAAGCTGTTGGAGCAATACCAGAGCAAGGTCGCGCCTCTCGCGTCGATTTCGCTGCGTCAGGGCATGCTAAGCGCCGTATCCGAAAATGGATACCTGGTGCTGCCCATCGCCGCTGATTTCCTGCATTGGACTCCTGTGGTTTCGACCGCTCTGACTTCGGACGCCTTCAAGGCGGAGAAGCGCGAGATCTGGATCAGCGGGCAAGTCTCCGGCATCGCGGAGAGTCGGCTTCGCCACTATGGTTGGGAGGTCTTCCAGGAGCGTGACGAAGCGCGGGAGGCTCTGCTGAGCTTGTCAGAGCAGCGCTCGGGCCGCCAGTAGGTAGCCGTCGGTGCCAAGCCCGGTGATGACGCCCTTCGACACCTCGGCTGTGAACGAGTGGTGTCGGAACTGCTCGCGGCTGTGGATGTTGCTGATATGCACTTCGATCACGGTCAGGCCCGAAGCGCTGATCGCGTCGCGCAGGGCCACGCTGGTATGCGAGTAGGCGGCTGGGTTGAAGATGACGCCTTGGCAGTCGGACTCGGCGAGCTCGGAAAACTTGTCCACCAGGTCGCCTTCATGGTTCGACTGGTAGAATTCGAACTCCGCTTCCGGAATGGCGGATCGCAGTTCGGCCGCGATGTCGTCGAGCGTCTTCGAGCCGTATATTTCCGGTTCGCGCTTGCCGAGACGATTCAGATTGGGGCCGTTTAGCACTGCGATCTTCATAATAGCTAGATGTTTGGAGAAAACTCGACGGCTTGTACATGCAGAAATAGCCGCTTGCTGGCGGCTCGAATCCTCAGAGCGGACACTCCGTTTTGATGAACTCCCATTTCAGGTGGAAGGCTTTGGCCGCCTCGGCGGCGAGAGCGGACACGCCGAAGGTTTCGGTCGCGTAGTGACCGCACGCATACACGTTCAAGCCGAGCTCCTGAGCTTGATTGAAATGATGCTGGCGCAGTTCTCCGGTGACGAAGGTGTCCGCTCCGGTGGCTTTCACATGCTCGATGGCGCTGGCTCCGCTGCCTGTGAGCACGCAGATCTTCTCGGGCGCGTCCGAGCCGTATTCGATAGCGGAAAAGCGTTGCCCAAAGGTCTGCTTCAGCACGGCTCTCAAATCGGCCCGGGTGCTGTTCCATTGGCCGATCAAGCCGATGTCGGTGCCTTCGTAGGGCAGGAAGGTATCAACTGGCTTGATGCCCAGCTTCTTCGCCAGCAGAGCGTTGTTTCCGATTTCGGGGTGGGCGTCGAGCGGCAGATGGCAGGAGTAGACCGCCAGGTTTCCGTCGATGAGGGAGCGGATCTTGTCGTATTCAGATCCCACTACGGGCTTGGCTCCGCTCCAGAACATGCCGTGGTGCACGATGAGGAAATCGATCTTCGCCTCGATCGCCTTCTGGAAGGGGACCAGTCCAGCGTCCACCGCCGCTCCTATCTTGGTCACCATGCCGTCGTTGGCGAATTGCAGGCCGTTGAGGGCCCCGGAAAAGTCTTTCACTTGGTGGGTGCGGGCGCGCTGGTCGCAGAACTCGACCAATTTCTTCAGTTCGATCATGAGAGGGATGCTGCTGGAGTGGGAGGGAATTTAAGAGGGTTAGAGAAAACCGAGGCGGCGGGTGGAGGGCAAGTTCTCGCGGGCGCCGCGGCGCTTTTTTGTGGCCAATCCACTGGCGGCGGGCATTTA
This sequence comes from Pelagicoccus sp. SDUM812003, assembly GCF_031127815.1. Lineage (NCBI taxonomy): Bacteria > Pseudomonadati > Verrucomicrobiota > Opitutia > Puniceicoccales > Pelagicoccaceae > Pelagicoccus > Pelagicoccus sp. SDUM812003. The sequence continues at coordinate 275,738 of NZ_JARXHY010000007.1, forward strand.
TAAAGGACGACGCAACGATGTACGACGAGTCGCACGAAGACACCATCGAACTCGCAGGTTCCCTGCTGCTAGCCCATCCGCACCTGAAGGATCCAAACTTCGCGAGCACGGTGGTGCTGCTGACTGCCCACGAAGAGGCCGGCTCGCTGGGTGTGGTGCTCAACCGCTTCACCGGAAAGCGACTGCGCGAGCTCAGTCCGGACTTCGAGGAGCTCGGATTGGGCGACATCCCCATATACGAAGGCGGGCCGGTGAACCAGGATCAGCTCATCATCGCTGCGTGGAAAACCCTGACCGAAGAGGGCGCCTTCAAGCTCTACTTTGGCATGGAGCCAGTCGTGGCTCAGTCCAAGATGCAAACCGATCCGGATCTGGAGTTTCGGGCCTTCAAGGGCTACTCCGGCTGGGGCGAGGGTCAGCTGATGGGAGAGCTCGAGGACAACGCATGGGTGGTCAGCGACGTGGACGCGGGCTCCATTTCCAAGCTTGAAGGCGAGCAGCTCTGGCGTCATCTAATAATGGAGGTGAACCCGGAGCTCGGCTTGATTTCGCTGGAACCAAAGGATCCGGACAGCAACTGAGGGTCGCACTCAGGGCGCTTCCCCTAGGCGTTTCGATCCGCGGCCCGACGGCTGCCGAGGGCAGCAAAGTTTTCCTATTCCTTTGTTGACAGGTGGAATGGCAACCGTTCTTTTATCGCCCCTTATGAAAGTAGTCTCTTCACTGAAGTCAGCTAAGACACGTCACCCCGACTGCCAAGTAGTGCGTCGCAAGGGCAGACTGTACGTGATCTGCAAGACCAATCCGCGTTTCAAGGCCCGTCAGGGTTAACCATCGCTCTAACCGCTTTTATTCTTTCGCCGTGAAAAAAGGTATTCACCCAGATTATCATCCAACCGTCTTCGTCGACGTATCGTCCGGGAAGCAGTTCCTGACGAACTCCACCATCAAGTCTGGCCAGACTGAGACAATCGACGGCGTCGAATACGTTAAGGTCGTTCGCGACATCACCATGGACTCCCACCCGGTCTACACCGGCGAAAAGCGCTTCGTCGACACCGCTGGCCGCGTGGAAAAGTTCCAGAACAAGTTCCGTCGTCGCCGCTAGTCGGACGACTCGACCACCGATTTTCCAAGCCCTTGAGCCACGGTTCGAGGGCTTTTTCATGTCCGGGCAGAGCCGCTTCAGGCCCACAGATTGGCAAACCATTTCTTAGCTCGGCCTCAATTCTCGCCTTGAGTCGCTGGCGAGCTCGCTCCTAGGTCTATCCCCCACAATGGCTAAGAATCTCATCTTCATCGACTGCGACAGCACCTTGAGCTCCATCGAGGGCATCGACGAACTGGCCCGTTTGCGGGGCGAAGACACCTTTCGCGAGTGCGAAAACATGACCAATCGAGCCATGGATGGCGAAATCGCCATCGAAGACGTCTACGGGGCTCGGCTGAATCTGATCAAGCCGTCCGCCGAAGAGTGCGCCCGAATCGGCCAGCTCTACATCGAGACGGTGGAGCCGACCGCCAAGTCCTTCCTGGAGAAGTTGAGAGCCTTGGACTGGGAACCGATCATCGTGAGCGGAGGGCTGACGCAGGTGATCGCTCCGTTCGCTGCCTACCTCGGCGTGGATCGGGTCAGGGCGGTGGACTTGATCTTTGATGAAAACGGTGGCTACGTCGGTTTCGACGAAAACTGCCCGACCTCGCGAATGGGCGGCAAGATGGAGATCATCGAAGCCGACCGAGCAGCCCTCGAAGCGATGCGTGTCGTGATGGTGGGAGACGGTTCCAGCGATCTGGAGACGCAGCCTTTCGTGGATCTTTTTATCGGATACGGCGGATTCCTCGAGCGCCCGAAAGTGAAGGCGGAAGCCAAGGCGTTCGTATATCGGCTGAGCGATATCCCAAATCTGCTGACTGCCTTCTAACCCTACCGGACCCCAAAAATGAAAATCGACGATAGTTTCTTGGAAAAGGAAGCCGCCAAGCGTCGCCTGCTGACGTGGGTGCTGATCATGCTCTTTTCCAACGTCATCACGCTTACGATCATCTACGTGACCGGGTTTTTCGAGCGGGAGCCGACCCTCGCTCGAGTGATCATCTACTCCGAGGTCGTGGTGTTCGGGATCGTCTATTTCGTGATAAGAAGAAAGACGGCTCTCGATAGTAGGAAATAGCTTCTGCGGAAGGATAGGCCATGCTCTCGGATTGGATCGACGCCGCCCGCCCCAAGACGCTGCCCGCGGCCGTGGTGCCCGTGACGGTCGGGGCGGCCGAAGCCTATCGCGCGGGAGCCTTTGCGCTTTGGCCCACCGCTGTCTGCCTCGTATTCGCATTGCTGGTGCAGATCGCGACCAACATGGCGAATGATTACTATGACCATATCCGCGGAGCGGATACGAAGGATCGTCTCGGTCCGGAGAGACTTGTGGCTAGCGGTCGTATCTCTCCTCGAGCGATGCTCTGGGCCTCGCTTGGCGTTTTCGCCCTGGCGTTCTTCATCGGCCTAAATCTGGTGGCCTATCGCGATTGGTATCTGCTGGTTGTAGGCATCGTATCCATTGTATTCGGTTATGGATACACTGGTGGTCCGTTTCCGCTCGCCTATCGAGGACTGGGCGATGTTTTCGTGGTGCTCTTTTTCGGCCTCGTCGCGACCATGGGCACTTACTACGTGCTGGTGGGTGAGCTTGCGATCTCCGCTGCTTCGCTCGGGCTGGCGATCGGGCTGTTGGCGAACAACATTCTGGTGGTTAATAACTACCGCGATCGCGATACCGATCGAGCGGCCCGAAAAATGACGTTGATCGCCCGCTGGGGGTTGCGGTTCGGACGGGCCCAATACTGGTCTCAGCTCGCTGGTGCCGCGGGCTCGCTCCTGGCTTACGCCTGGTTGACCGATAGCGTCTGGGCGCTGTTGCCTCTTGGGGCTTTCCCTTTGGGCGCGAAGTTGGCGGTGGACCTGGGGCGAACCGACGGCCGGGCGCTCAACGGCATTTTGGCCAAAAGCGCCGGACTGGTGCTGCTGGTGGGCGCGCTGCTCGCTGCAGGAGTGGTTTTAAGCGCCTAGCGTATTCGTTGATCGCAAGCGAGGGCCGCGGCAGTCGGGCATCGCTTGCCATTGCTGGGCTATGCCCTTATGCCTCGGCTCATGATTTATTACGTGTTTCCCGATGGCGGCAGGATGCCTATGATTGGTTTGGGGACCTATGGGCTTAGAGGCGAGGACGGCGCTCGCTGCGTGCTGGAAGCCCTCGACATGGGCTATCGACATTTGGATACGGCGGCGACCTACGAAAACGAGCGGGAGGTGGGCAGGGGCATGGCGCTCTCCCAAGTTTCTCGCGAAGAGATCTTCCTCACCACCAAAGTGGATCGAGAGGATCTCTGCTACGATCGTTTCATCGCGTCCTGCGAAAGCAGTCTTGAAAGGCTGAATACGGACTACGTCGACTTGCTGCTGGTGCACTGGCCGAATAGAGAAGTGCCGATCGAAGAGACCTTGCGAGCAGCGCAGCGCTTGGTCGAGCAGGGGAAGGCGAGACGCTTCGGCGTATCCAATTTTATCCGACCTTATCTCGAGGAAGCCGTCGGCGCGGATCGTTTGCCGATCGCCACGAACCAGGTGGAGTATCACCCATACCTCAACCAAAAGGGCCTGCTACGCTACTGCCTGGAAAAGCGGATTCTGCTCACCGCCTATTCGCCTTTGGGGCACGGCAAAGGGCATGTTCTCAACGATCCGGTTCTCCAGGAGATCTCTCAACGAATCGGACGGACGGTGGCCCAGGTCGCTTTGCGCTGGCTTCTGCAGAAAGGCATCGCGGTGATTCCCAAATCCGCCTCGCGCTCTCGAATGGCGGAGAATCTAGCAGCCGCGGATTTCGAGCTGGAAGAGGGCTTGGCGCAGCGCATCGAAGCGTTGGAAGAGCGAAAGCGCCTGATCGATTGGTGGCCCGGGGACTTCGAGAAGGATCCCGGAGCCTTCGAATGAGCCCGCTCTTATTCCTCGAGCAAAGGCTGTACTTTTTCCGCTTTTTGGATTAGCTTTCCTTCACTTCAATGCGCGTCGCTGTTAACGCCCCTAATGGCCGCGCCGAACCTCAGAACCCATCCAAAATCATGCTAGTGGAAAAGTCGCTAAGCGCCGTAGCTGGGTACCTCGGCGCCAATCTGTCCGAACGGACCACAGCGCTTTCGGAGCGCCCCAAATACCCCGCCATTACCATTAGCCGTCAGGTCGGCGCTCGAGCCACCACCATCGGCAAGTGTTTGATACGCAGGTTTCAATCTCGAGAAGACGATTCCGCCCCGCCTTGGACGCTCTACGGAAACGAGCTCATGCAGCACGTGCTGCGCGAAAGCAATTTGCCGGAAGACCTCTCTCGTTACTTCCAGGAAGAGTCGTCGCGATCCTGGACCGAGACGGTGGAGGAGATCGTGGGCCTGCACCCGTCGTCTTACGATATCAATCGACGCTGTCATGAGATGATTCTCAATCTGTGCCGACTGGGACACGCGGTGGTGATCGGCCGCTGCGGCAATGTGCTGGCGAAGGATCTCCCCAACACCCTGCACGTGCGATTGGTCGGTTCCGCCAAGCGTCGAGTCGCCTACCTCAGGCAATGCCTTTCGATGTCGGAAAAGGAGGCTCTGGCCTACGCCAAACGGGAGGATCAGGACCGTCGCAACTATGCGAAAGAGAACTTCAACATATCGAATCTCGACGAACCGCACCTCTACGACCTGGTTATCAATACGGATCGCATTTCCAATGAATTCGCGGCCCGCATGATCGAGGAAGCCGCCTTGTGCAAGGCTTCCGAGCCGTTGCTTCACTAGGCCCCGGTGCGAGAGGCGTCATCGGATCGGAGGGAGCTCCCGCGACGGGAGCCTCTCTCTCTTTTTTCTGTCGAATCGCGTGCGCCTAGGCAATCGGCTTAGGGCCACTCTGGTGCGGAACGTGCTGGTTGCCGGCATTGTATGGAACGACGCGAATTTTTCAAAACGGCAGCCATCGCGGGCGCTGCTTCTGCGGTTGCGACGCCCTGGGCCAGGGCGAAAACGAGTGGAGGCATCGGCGATTACGATCGAGGGGGAAGGGAGGCCGCCGAACTTGCTCAAGATGAAGCGTTTTGGATGCGGGTGCGACGCGACTTCGCCCCGGCTCCGGATTTCATAAACCTGGAATACGGCTATTTCTGCCCGGCGGCCCTGCCCGTTTTGGAAGCGGTCGAGGAAAACGGACGCATGATAAACGCCCGCGCCTCCTACTTCATGCGCCGAGAGATGCGGGACGAACTGGAGGAGACGCGCAGCGCCCTCGCAGCGTTAGCGGGAGTCTCCTCCGATGAAATCTGCCTCACCCGGAATACCACGGAATCCATGAATATCGTAATCCAAGGTCTCGACTACGAGAAGGGCGACGAAATCGTGTATTCGGATCAGGACTACGGAAGCATGGTGCAAGCCTTGAAGCAGAAATCGGAACGGGAAGGCATCGCGCTCAAGCAAGTCGCCATTCCGCTGCATCCCAAGAACGACGAGGAAATCGTGTCGGCCTTCGAAGACGCGATCACGTCGCGAACGCGCCTGCTGCACGTCACGCATTTCATCAATCTCTCAGGCCAGGTCCTTCCGGTGCGCAAGATTTGCGACATGGCTCACGCGAGAGGAGTGGAGGTCCTGGTGGATTCCGCTCACGGGTTCGCCCACGTGGACTACCGAATTCCTGACTTCGATTGCGACTACTTGGGTACCAGCTTGCACAAGTGGCTCTGCTCGCCGGTGGGCATGGGAATGCTCTACGTGCGGAAGGATAGGATCCCTCACGTTTGGGGTCTGATGGGTGACGTCGCTCGCGAGGATGGCGACATCCGCAAACTGGAGCGCTTGGGCACGCGCCCCTACAATCACCACATCGGCATGCGTGAGGCGATACGCTACCACGATGCCATCGGTGGCGAAGCGAAGATGCAGCGCCTACGTTATTTGAATCAGTATTGGACCCGGCGCTACAGGGACCATGAGCGGGTTTTTCTCAATACCCCCGACGACCCATCGCGTCATGGGGCGATCGCGAACGTAGGCATTCGTGGCGTGGACCCTGGCGATTTGGGGGACTTCCTCTTCGATCGGTACAATATCCTCACAGCGCCGATTCCCAACCACCCGGTAGTGAAGGGAGTGCGCATCACGCCCGGACTACCCACGCCGCTCAGGCATCTCGACCATCTGGTGGCGGCCCTCGACGACGCGGCTCAAACGCTCTGAAGGAAATGCTGGCGCCTCAGTCGTCGCTTATCTCCACGATAGCGGAGATCTCCACCGGAGCGCCGAAGGGGAGGGAGGACGCCCCGACTGCGAAGCGGGCATGCCTGCCTTTTTCTCCGAAGACTTCTACCAGCAGATCGGAGCAGCCGTTTATGACTTGAGATTGCTTCTCGAAATCGGGGGAGCAGTTCACGTAGCCTTCCACCTTCACGATGCGCTCCACGCGATCAAGGTCTCCGATCTCGGCGAGAAGGGCCGCCAGCAAGGAAACGCCGACCGCACGAGCCGCTTTGTAGCCTTGGTCGATCGACGTATCGATACCGAGTTTCCCTTTCACAAAAGAGCCATCCTGATTCTTGGCGATGGCTCCGGCGAGAAACACCAGATTTCCGGAGCGGACAGCAGGGACGTAGTTCGCGACCGGAGCATTTGTCTTTGGAATCTCGATACCGAGCTCCTTGAGCTTTGCGTCTATTTCGGAAGCTGGGGCGAGCAGGCTAGAGATCAAGCCCGCTAGCGCGAGGGTGAGGTTTCGGAAGGTTCTAGAGCACATAGGAAAGGGCGTTCTGCAGGTCGCGCATCTGTTGGCGGGTCCCGATGCTAACGCGAAGGTAGTTTCGATCGTAGTAGTTGCGAGGGCTGATCTTGATGCGAAATCCGCCGTAGACCGCGTCGGCTATCCTCTGGGAGTCCACGGGGACGGGAAAGAGCACAAAGGTAGTGGAGGAGGAAAAGTAGGCCAGCTCCCGTTCTCGCAGGAACCGGCAAAACTCGGTCCGATTGGCGTTGGTCCTTTGTCGCACTTGCGACAGCCAATCCCGATCTTCGTAGGCAGCGATGGCGGCCTCTAGCGAGACGCGGCTGCAGCCGCAACCGATGCCGGTCACGTAGTATTGAGAAATTCGCGACGCGAGCTCTTCGCTGGTCACCGCATAGCCCACTCGCATACCTCCTAAGCCGTAGGCCTTGGAAAAGGTTCGCAGCACCACCACGGGAAGGCCTTCGCGGACGCAGTCCATCATGCCTAGCTGGTCTGCGTCCCCAGCGAAGTCGAGATACGCTTCGTCAACCAGAACCGGACAGCGCTCGGACACGCGGCGGCAGAAGGCGGCTAGCTCGCTTTTTGAGATGACGGTGCCCACGGGATTCTCCGGATTGCAAATGTAGGCGATCTGCGTTTCATCTGTAATTGACCGCTCGATACGCTCCAGATCGACTTCGCCGTTTTCGGTCCATGGCACCTTGATGTGCTCGACGCCGAATTTCGCTGCCCAGGCCATCAGCGGACCGAACGACGGATCGGAGCTGACGATGTTGCCGCCTCTTCCGCCGAGCGCGTTGGACATGCCCATCAGCACGTCGGAGGACCCCGCTCCCAAGATGACTTGAGAAGGGCGGACCTTTTCGCGCGCGGCGATGAGGCGCTTGAGCTGATCTTGCGTCTCCAGCGGATACTCGTGGCCGAACTTGGCGTTGGCTTGCGCCGCAGCGATAGCCCGCGGAGAGGGACCAAACTGGTTTTCGTTTATGGACAGGTTGACGAAGTCGCGGGCCGAGCTCGCGGCGCCACCTTCCTGCCCAGAAAGGATTCGTGGGCTGAATGCGGCCGCCCCGGCGGCGATCGAAGCGTTTTTGAGCCAGTCGCGTCGTTTCATAGGTGAGACATCTTTTCGTTCCCCGAAACCAGTTTTCGCGCCATATGGGCGGTCGGGGCGAAATCGCTCCGACGGTTTGTTCCTCGATATACCGGCGTGGGCTTTTTGACCTCTCCGAAAGTCGGTGTAGGTTGAGCGAGAGGAAAAAACGGAAAGGAGCGATCGGAATGGATACCATAAATGCGAAGGGCTATTTGCTCGATATGGATGGCGTTTTCTACGTGGGCGGGAAGCTGCTTGACGGGGCCAGGTCCTGCCTGCGGGAACTGCAGAAGCGAGACATCCCGTTTCGATTCGTCACCAACACCACGACTAAGACGAAAGTCGAGCTGATGGAGAAGCTGGAGGGGCTGGGGTTACCCGTGGAGGCGTCCTGTCTTTTCACCGCAGTGTCAGCGACCAAGCGCTTTCTCGAATCGCGAGGGAGTCCTAGTCTGCACCTTTTGGTGAGGGATACGGTGAAAAAGGAGTTTTCCCGATTCGAGCTCGACGCGGATACGCCGGACTATGTGGTGATTGGCGACATCGGAGCGAACTGGGATTACGAAACGCTCAACGATGTATTCAACATGCTGATGCGCGGGTCAAAACTGCTGTGCATGCATCGAAACAAGTTTTGGCAGGACGAGAATGGCTTGCGCATGGACATCGGGGCCTTCGTGGCCGCTTTGGAGCACGTTTCCGACCAGAAAGCCACTGTGGTCGGCAAGCCGACCAGCTCGTTCTTCCAGCAGGCGGTGGGCTCCATGGAGCTGGAGGTCGATCAGGTCGCCATGGTGGGCGACGACATCGAGGCGGATGTGGGAGGCGCCCAATCGAGCGGGCTGCAAGGGGTGCTGGTGAAAACGGGCAAGTATCGTCCGGAGCTGGTTTCGCGCAGCTCGGTGCGTCCGGACTTCGTGCTCGACAGTATTGCGCAGTTGCCGGATCGATTGGGTTGAAATACGGAAGAGGTTGCCGGAGAGAGCCTTGCATTGCGGCATATTTGTCGTCTCAATCCGCAACCATGCTCCGTTCCCTCATCGCCCTTTTCATTCCGTCAATGCTGCTCGCTATGCCTTCTTCGCCCGTAACGATCCCGCTCTGGAACGAGACTCCGCCCAACCATCGATCTTCCGAACTGGAGGAAACGCACTACGAGGGCGATATCCTCAGCGTCACGCTCGTGCAGGAGCCGAGCATCGAGGTCCGCCTCCCGTCCCGCAGCAACGCCACTGGCGATGCCATGCTGGTGTGCCCTGGAGGCGGGTACGGCTTTCTGGCCTACGACTGGGAAGGCACCGATATCGCCGCATGGCTAAACGCCAACGGCATCGCCGCCATCGTGTTGAAATACCGGCTGCCTGAGGATGAGAGCAACGAGCAGCCGCGCCTGACGCCGTTGATGGATGCTCAGCGTGCGATGCGCCTCGCTCGCTTCCATGCCGAGGATTGGGGCTATCAAAAGGATCGCATCGGCGTGATCGGGTTTTCCGCTGGCGGACATTTGGCGTCCACTCTTGGAACCCATTTCGACCTCGGGGATCCGGAAGCGCTCGACGAAGTGGAGAGGATGAGCTGCCGTCCCGACTTCATGGCGCTGCTGTATCCGGTTATTTCCATGGACGAGTCCGTGACCCATATGGGCTCGCGCAACAACTTGCTGGGAGAGGATCCGCCTTCGGATTGGGTGCAGGAGTTCTCCAACGAACTCCAGGTCGGCCCCGACACGCCGCCCACCTTCCTCGTGCATTCATCGGACGACGGAGCTGTGCCGGTGGCGAACAGCCTGAGGTTTTACGAAGCCCTGCTGAAGAACGAGGTCGAAACCGAAATGCATCTGTATCCGTACGGCGGGCACGGCTATTCGCTGGCGATCAACAAGGGTCGGCTCGGCGAGTGGCCTGAACTCTGCGCCCGTTGGATCAAGGAACTGAGCTTGGACTAGACTCTTCCGTCGCTCGTTCGCCGAAATACGGCTTCGTTCGCGTTTCGAGCTCATTTCGAAACCACAAGGCCTAGCACCTGGAATCAACCCTAGGCGATAGGGACTTTTTGAGCGCTCATGAGAGCGGATCTCCCTCCCAGAAGGCTAATCGCAGACATTAGCGACTCTGCAAACTCCTGCATAGGGCGACTGATCGATTGTATCAGATTAAGTTGGTACCTAGTTCACCGATGAGGGTGACTCGTATTAAGTGTAAGCGCTTATCGTTCAGTAGCGTTTACACTTGTTTGACTAGAATCCCTTAATCTTCCACTAGCATGACTCTCAAACTTCGAGATAAGATTCTCTACAGCGCCCTTGCTCTCATTCTGACCGGGATGGGCACGCTTGCGACGGTGAACTATTTCGTGTTCAGCGATGCCCTCAAAAGCGGCATCGAATCTCAAAGCATCCAGCAAGCTCGCAGCGCCGCAAGCGAGCTCGATGCATGGCTCCAGGAGCGCCGGGCGACATTGGCTAATTGGGCGGACCAGTTTTCCGATGATCTCTCTTCCGTGGAGGACCGGGCTGAGCTTCCCATGAAGCTTCGTCGCGTGGCGAAGAGCGCCGCCTACGCGGATTCGATCTATATCGTCTCTACGGACGGAAAACTGCTTTCGAGTTCCGAAGAACCTCCCGCGTCGCGTCTGGAACTGATGCGCAGGCTTCTGAATACACGAGAGGTTGGGAGCCTGTATACGGACATCGGATACGACGAGGCTCAGGCGAAGGCTTGCTTGCTCGCTACGGTGCCGATGGGGCCCGACGCCAATCTCGTGGTCGATTGTTCGCTGACATACATCTTCGAGCGATTCGTTTCCGATATCCAGGTGGGCGAAGAAGGTTATGCCTACATTTCAGATGATCATGGCTTGATCGTATCGCATCCGAATAGTGAATACATCGCCACGCTCGACATTTCGAAGCACGAGTGGGGCCGCATCACCTTGCAGAAGGGAGATGGTTTCGTGGACTACGAGTTCGAGGGCAAGCCCAAGATCGGCGCCATGAAACGCGTCGAGTCTACGGGCTGGGTTTTCTGCGTCACGGCTTACAACGAAGACGTATTCGCTCCTTTGGTAGCGGTGGCTCGGGAGTCGATTCTTGTTTTGGTGATCATCTGCGTCATCACGGCGGTCGTAATAACATGGCTGGCCGTTCGCATCGTGCGTCCCATCAATACCATCATCGACGGGCTGGAGGAATCCGCTTCCCAGGTCAGCTCCGCTTCCGCGCAGGTCGCGTCCACCAGCGTGCTGCTTTCCAAGAGCTCCTCCGAACAGGCTTCGTCCGTGGAGGAAACTTCCGCCTCGCTCTCGGAGATCGCCGGAAAGACCAACGGAAACGCGGAAAAGGCCGACAGCGCATCGCGCATGCTCAACGAGACCGCTATCAGCAGCCTCAACGAGGTGAGCCGTCGCATCGAGCAGTCGCAGAAGGCGATTCGGGAAACCACTAGCACCGCCTCCGAAACGCTGAAGGTAGTCAAGACGATCGACGAGATCGCGTTTCAGACCAACCTGCTGGCTTTGAACGCCGCCGTCGAGGCTGCTCGGGCTGGCGAAGCGGGCATGGGATTCGCCGTGGTAGCTGAGGAGGTCAGAGCTCTCGCGGGCAAGGCTGCCTCTGCGGCGCGCACTTCTGGCGAGCTGATCAATCGCTCCTACGAGTCGGTGCAGCAGGTCTCGCATCTGAACGCCCAAATTGCGGAATCAATGAGTAGTAATTTAGAGATTGCTCATCAGGTGGCGAGCCACATGAGCGAGATCTCCGAGGACTCCACGTCACAGGCAGCCTGCATTCAGCAGATCAGCAGCTCCATGTCGACCATCGACAAGGTGACCCAGGACAATGTGGCGAGCTCCGAGGAGAGCGCCGCGGCAGCCGAGCAGCTGAAAGGCCAGGCCGAGCAAATGCGCGAGTTTGTTGGCCAGCTCCTCAGCGTGATCGATGGAAAGAAGCAGTCGAAAGCGAACGTATCCAAAAACTGGAATAGCTCAGACGACGGCTTCGCAGACTTTTCGCCTTCCCCGAAGGGAAATGCGAATCGGCGACGCACGGACGGCATGCCGGTCGACCTCTTCAATTGAGGACGCCTGAGCGAATCGGGCGCCATTCATTTCAAATCGAACGAACATGAGATTAGGACTAGGAAACAAACCTCTTCGCTACGGGACATTGGCGGCTCTCTTGACCGGGTTGGCGGCGACTGGTGAAACCATGGGAGCCGAGCGCGAGCTGATCCCAGGAGTGGATCTGAGCGGCTCCGCTCTGCTCATCATGATGGGACGCGACTACGGAGGCGATGCCAAGGGGGAGAGCGCAAGCGCATCGATCACTCTGAACGCTGACGCGAAGCTGACGGATACCGTTTCGGCCCGCGGTCAGTACATTCACGTGGAAAACGTCGCTGAAAACGGCTGCGAAGGCGCTCCGTATTGGCTTTCCAACGACGATACCAGAGTGCTCAACGAGCTCTACTTGGATCTTAACTTCGCGAATCTGGGCCCCAAGGGCGCTTCGCTGGTCCTGGGGCGTCAGGCGATCGCCTACGATTTCTTCGCGGCCTACAAGATCCGCCATAAGGCCCAGTCGATCGAAGGGCTGGTGATGAAGACGAGCCCTTACGACGGGCTGCAGGTCGATTTCGGGCATATCGAACGGTACAGCGCCTGGCCGTGTCGCGAAGATGGGACCTCGACGCTCACGGCCGAGTTTTCGAGCTTGAGTGAACGCCTCGGTTTCGGGGGAAGCGATGATGGCGTGCAGTTTGTATCCGCGAACTGGAAACAGAGCGAGCGCTTGGATCTCACGGCATATGACTACTTCGCGAACGATTTCTACAACAACGTCGGCCTAAAGGCCGAGTACGCCATCGCGACGACTTCGGACGCCTCGTCGTGGATCCTTTCAGGACACTTCGTCCAGCAGGATGGCGACGGAAGCGGACTCATGTCGGATCATCAGGCAAGAGCTTCTGAGTTGAATCTTCGATACAGGAAGGGCGGCTTGACGATGGACGCGGGTTGGACCCATATCGCGAACGATTCCAACCTTTCGGTCCCTTTTCGCACATCGTTCTCTATCGATGCCACCTTGCTCTGGTACACCAGCCAATTCGAAGCGGGCGCGGATTCCTTGCACCTGAAGACCGTCTATAAGACCGGGCCTTGGACCTTGGTCAACGTCCTGGTGGGAGCCGAGCACGAGGACCGTAAAGAGCAGGAGTTCGATGTGGTGGCGAAGTACAGCTTTCAAAACAGCTTTTGGGCTGCGTTCAAGGGAGGCTACGGGCATCGCGATTTCGCCGACAGCCGGTCCAGCCAGACCGCGACCGACCTGCGCCTCTTCGTCGGCTACGACTTCTAAACGACTTAGCAGCGTTTCGTGACGTCCCGCAGGCCTTTAGGTTTGCGGGATTTTTTTGAAACCTGCTGGGAGTTGTGGTGTAGGGAGGTGGTACACTGCCAATCCAAGCCAACGCTCCATGACACCTCGTATCCTCCTCCTCAATCTACCGCACCGTCTTAACTCGTGCCGAATCCTCGCTGCCGCGCTGCTGTTGGTGGTGGCGGGCGCTTCGCCCGGATTCGCCCAATCGCTAAGAGGCGGCAAGGTTTTCGAAGATTATTATCAGCTCGATCCGTTCGAGGTCGTCGGCGAGGAAATTCCCATAACCGTGTTCGCCCGCAGCAATGCGGATCGGCGCTATGCTCTGAAAGTGGCCCATGCGGTTATCGAGGTGGTCTACGTGACCTTGGAAAGGTCTCCTGGAGCGGGGCTTGTGATCATCGGCGAGTCGGACGAGCCGCATCCGGTATTCGTATTCAGGCGTTTTCTGGAGCTCGCGGAATCGGAGGCGGCCAGTCCGGAGCTCAAGCGAATGGGGCTCACGCTGGGCAAGGAGCTTCAGGACTGGAGGGACTCTATCCATATCGACCTCGACGAGGATGAAGGGGAGGAGATCGATATCGACGAAACTGTGCTGGTGAGCGCGTTTCCCTTGCCGCTGGATGGCATAGCGTCGGCTCTCTACACCTTGGCTTGGGAGGAGGGATTCGACGAACGACGAATCGATGAGCGCTTGAGAAACACGAGTGTCGAGGGCTTGCAGCAGGGCACGATCAGCGAATTCGACTGGGTTTTCTATCTGCCGCCCAGAAGCTCGCTCAACGAGCTGATCAAGGAAGCTCTGCCAGCGATGATGAAGCGCGAGAAGGTCGGGTTCTTCAAACGAGCTCTGGTGCGCGGGGCCATCGCGACTTTCAAGCCGATGATCAAAGACATGTTCGAGGGGATTCGGAAGGGCATCTTCTATGCCTCCATACTCGAGCAGCAGGGCGTGTTCAACGAAGGCGACCTGAAGGCCTTGTTCGATGCTTACGTCGGATCGCAAATGCCGAGAGGGCGCATCCTGCCGGGTGACAAGGTGGACTGGGCGATCGATGCGGTGGAAGCGCAAAAGGTGGCGAATGAAGAGTATGCGAAAGATCCCTACATCGCTCCGATCCCGCTGCAGAGCTACGACTTGGACGACTACAAGCATCTCAAGGGCGTCTATATTCGCGAAAACGACGATCCGCACTACTTCGTCATCGAGAATGGCGGATTCCGTTGGCAGTATCAGGATTGGGAGAACGAGCCAATGATTCCCGCTGGGGATTCGACCTTCGTGTCGGAAAACGGCGAGTTGAGCCTTCGCTTCTTCGAGGATCCGGAGGACGGCCAGACGAAGGTCGATCTGCGAAAGGGCCGCTTTCGGCAGACCTACACGCATTTGTCGAGCGAAGTCGATCGTTAGCTCGTCCATACGGAGGTTTGCAGCGGGTTTCGAGCGGAGCTCGCCATGCTCTTGGCATGAGCAGTGGGGCGTGAGTCATTTGTCCCCCGCCATCGCGCAGTGGCGGTGAACGCGATTTCCGTTGTTCTCTCTCAGTTCACCTGACACACCCCTAAGCATATGGCAGAGAAATTCGAAATCAACGTGTCTGACAACCTCAAGAACATGGGCGGGTCTATCCGCTCGCTGGCTGGCATCGCGCTGGTCCTTCTTTTGGCGGTCGGAGGTTTTACCAGTTTCTACACCGTTCCCGCGGAGTCTCAGGGAGTCATCCTGAGATTCGGGCAGTACGTGCGCACCACTCCATCTGGGCTGCACTTCAAGCTGCCGTTTGGAATTGAAAAGAAATACGTGCTGCCTGTCGAACGCCAGCTGCAGCTCGAGTTCGGCTTTGGCACGCCGGGAGCCACCAACCCGACCCAATACTCCAATTCCGCTACGGAGCAGCGTCGGGAAAGAAACATGGTCACGGGCGATCTCAACGCAGCTACCGTGGAATGGACCGTTCAATACCGCATCGCAGACCCGCGTTCCTTCCTCTTCGAGGTGCGAGATCCGGAGGTCACCATGCGCCACATCTCGGAGTCGGTCATGCGAGCGGTGGTCGGAGACCGTACCGTTGACGAAGTGATCACCATTGGACGCCAGGAGATCGAGAACGAGTCGCTCGTTATGATGCAGGACCTGGCTAACCGATACGGATTGGGGCTGAGCATCGACCAAGTCCAGCTCAAGGATGTGAATCCACCCGAGCCGGTTCGCCCATCCTTCAATGAGGTCAACCAGGCCCAGCAGGAGCGCGAAAAGGCGATCAATATCGCCAATGGCGAATACAACAAAGTCATCCCGCGAGCCCGTGGTCAGGCCGAACAGCGCATCCAAGCCGCAGAGGGCTACGCTCTCAAACGCGTCAATGAGGCGGAGGGCGATATCGCTCGCTTCAACGCCGTATTGGAGGAATACCTCAAAGCTCCCGAAGTGACCAAGCGTAGGCTTTATTTGGAGACGATGCAGGAGGTGCTGCCAGGCATCGAGCGCAAGATCATCGTAGATAAGGACGCGAATCAGATCCTGCCTCTGATGCAGATCTCCACCGAGCGCAAGTAGCAACCTAAGGAAATAAAAGTATCATGAAATCAATTGCACAAATCGTTGCTCTCCTCGTCATCGTCGTCGGCGCCTTCGTCGTCTATAACTCCGTATTCACCGTTTCCGAAACCGAGCAGGTGCTCATCACGCAGTTCGGGAAGCCGGTCGGCGAGGCCATCACCGAGTCTGGTCTTCACTTCAAAATTCCGTTCATTCAGGAAGTGAATGTCATGGATAAGCGGATACTCAATTGGGATGGACGCCCGCACGAGATGTCTACCAAGGAGAAAACCTACATCCTCGTCGACACCTATGGCCGCTGGCGAATATCGGACGCCAAACAGTACTTTCTTCGCCTGAGCAACGAGCGCAGCGCCCAGTCGCGCATCGACAACATTCTCGGTTCCGAGACCCGTAGCGCCGTGGCGAATCATGAGCTGATCGAAATGGTGCGCTCGGACAAGAACCGCGAGCCCAAGGAGCTTTACGCGATCGAGGGCGCGGTGGGCAAACTCGGCGCGATCGTCAAGGGACGTGGAAAGATCGAGGAGGAGATTCTCGCCAACGCCGCCCCGAAACTCGTCGAATTCGGCATCGAGCTTCTGGACGTGCGGTTCAAACGAATCAACTACAACGAGAGCGTACGGCAGCAGATCTACGAACGCATGATTTCCGAACGCCAGCAGATTGCCGAACGCTATCGCTCAGAGGGCGCGGGCGAGGCAGCGAAAATCACCGGCAGCCGCGAACGCGAGCTGCAGAAGATCGAATCGGAAGCCTATCGTAGCGTGCAGGAGATTCGCGGTTCCGCTGACGCGAAGGCCTCCGAGATCTACGCGAACGCCTATAACCAATCGCGCGACGCGGTGGAGTTCTACGAGTTTGTCAAGTCGCTGGAGGCCTACCAGAAGATCCTGTCCGACGATACGACTATGGTGCTCACCACGGAGAGCGACCTTTTTAAGTATCTGAAGCAAATCGACTAGGCTCGAACGACTGTTAACTTTATCGCCGTATCCGAAAACCGGATGCGGCTTTTCTGTATGATGAATTCCGTTTTCCAATGGATCGAAGCGAATGAACAGCTGACGCTCGTATTGGCGGCTGCTAGCGTCTTCACTTTCGTAGCGTCCTTGATCGCTGTACCTCTGCTGATAATCCTCATGCCCAGCGACTTCCTGACAAGGCCTGATCGAATAAGAACCGATGTCGGCATCGCGCGAATGTTCGGGAGAGTTTTGAAGAATCTGCTGGGCTTGATTCTGCTCTTCATGGGACTTGCTATGCTGGTGCTCCCTGGACAGGGCTTGCTCACTATGCTGATCGGAATCACTCTGATCGATTTCCCAGGAAAGAGGATACTGCAGATACGAATCCTGCGGGTAGGGGGAGTGCGGCGTTCCGTATCATGGATACGGAGAAAAGCGGGCAAACCTCCTCTGAAACTGCCAGCCAGACTGCCGACTCGTTGAAATCTTTTTGTGGACATGTTTCGCCCCATTGGGCGAAATAGAGCCTGTGAATCCCTCTTGTTCTTGTTATCCCCACAAGAAACGTCTTCCCGTATGCCTGCCTTTTCAGGCTTTTCTGATTTCGTTTCTTTCTTTCTGTCTCGCGAGCTCGACGCTAGGCGAGAGTCGATCGAAGAACTCGGTTTCGTCTCTAGAGGATCGATGCACCGAGTCCAATCAAGCGCCCGTTCCCGCTTCGTCGCGTGTGGCGGAGCTGAGACGCCTGATCGCGTATCATGATGACTTGTACTACCGAAAAGCGAAGCCGGAGATTAGCGATCGTGATTACGACTTGCTTAAGTTGGAGCTGGACGAGCTGTTGGAACGCTTTCCCGAGCTAGCTGAGGAGACCAATCCTGTAGGCGTGGGTGATGACCGAACTGGTCGCTTCGCAGATGCGTCGCATCGGGTGCCTATGCTTAGCTTGCGAAAAGCTTACGAGAAGGCGGATCTGGAGCGATTCGTCGAGTCCGTTCAGATGCCAGGGAATGTCGGTCTGGAGATTCTAGTGGAGCCAAAGCTCGATGGTGTCGCATTGAGTGTCGTCTATGTCGAAGGACGACTAGATAGAGCGATTACTAGAGGGAATGGTCGTATTGGAGAAAATGTTACACAAAACGTTTTAGCGATGTCCCTGTTGCCGGAGCGACTTCTATCCGCGAATCCTCCGGAGCTGGTCGAAATACGGGGAGAAGTATTCGTCAGTCGAAAGGCCTTTTACGATTTCAACGTGCGAAGGATGGAAATGGGTGAGGAACCTTTTTCGCTGCCCCGCAGCTTGGTGGCGGGATCGCTCAAACTCGAGAGCGCTCAGGAGGCGAGCGGTAGGCCTTTGTCCTTTCTCGCATTTGGAATCGGAGCTTATCTTCCAGAGGACGACAATCCGATGTCTCAGCTTTCCCTTTATCAACGTTTCGCCGCATGGGGTGTTCCTGCTCTCGAGGTCTTTCGGATAGCGAGGTCTAATAGCGAACTCGAAAAGCTCATTCATGAAGTGAATAGCGAAAGAGGGTTGTATCCATTCTATACCGACGGACTTGTCTTGAAGATAAACGATATCCGCCGGCAGCGAGAGCTGGGATCTTCGACCAGCTATCCCAACTGGGCGATCGCGTGCAAGTTTCGAGAGAACCATGTTCGTACCAAGCTTCTTGGGGTTGACGTGCAAATAGGAAGAACGGGACGAATAACGCCGGTTGCCCAGTTGGAGGCAGTGGAAGTCGACGGGAGCCTCGTCCGGCGAGCTGCCCTGCACTCGTTTCAAGCCATCGCGGAATTGGATTTGCGGATCGGCGATATGGTGGTTTTGGAAAAGGCTGGGGCGGTGATTCCCAGCGTATTGCGGGTCGATCTCTCTTTCAGAGACTCGGATTGCCGAATTGTAGTCCCTCCGAAAGAATGCCCCTGGTGCGGGACCTACCTAATCGAGCCTTCTTCGAAAGGCTATCCTTCTTGCCCGAATTGGTACTGTGACGGACGAGTGCAACGACGATTGGAGCATTTCGTTTCCCGTCAGGGAGTCTTCATAAGAGGAATAGGTCCAGCCACGATTCGAGCCCTCAGGTCTTCTGGAGCTATCGACCGTGCATCTGATTTTTATCGATTGGATTCGAAACGGTTGATTGAAGCATTGGGTGTTAGCGATGTATCCGCTCAGAAGATACAAGAGGCTATCAATGAAACGCGGACGGCAGAGCTATGGCGCTTCATTGCTGGATTGAGCGTTCCGGACTTGGGAGAGAAAGGCAGCAAGGAGTTGGCTTTGGCTGTTGGTTCGCTCGATGTCTTGAGTAAGCTAGATCCCTCGTGCTTGGAAACCGAAGAGGGGATGGAAAAATGGAATCTCAGCTCCATCGCTGCTAGAAGTCTCAAGCGTAGCCTCGAGCAAACGGATTTGCGAGCGACGATCAATGACCTGCTTGATCAAGGAGTGAATCCCCAGGTCCGGCGCTGAGGCGCAAGTCTTCCTGGCGGCAAGCGAGAACGCTCTCGCGAAGAGTTAAGGCCCGTAAGGTTTGCATGGTATTGGGAAGGAAGCTGCTCCCCCTGTTGCTCTACACGTAAAGTAGCCCGAAACGTGTCACGGGGTGTCAGCGGCGACTGGTGTTGACCTGCTCATTGCCGTTTAGGACGTTTGATGGATAGTCGCGAGGTTTCATAATGAATCGTTGATCGCAGAATCTCGAGTAAGTCGGATCCGATCACGCCTCCAAATTCCTCGATTCCGTTGCTCTTGGAAAATCGTTCGAAACTGGAGAGGTCTACACAGCTCACTGGATAGTCCGTAATTCTCAACTCCCCCAGCTTTAGGTCGACATTCGTGGTCCATCTCTTGTCTCTAGCTCCCGATAGCCAAGTCGCATCGTTTTCGGTCTCTTTGAGTTCGAGCCCAAGCTCTTCAGCTAAAGAGGCGTTCAGAATCGTATAACCGCCTGTATCTAGAAACATCCGCATCGGGCGTCCTTCGATTTGTACATCTGCAAAGAGTTTGCCGTCTTTATCGGATGTCAGCTCTAGCACGTGCTTCTTGGGACCAGAGAAGTATGTCATGGTCTTGGGCTCCGCTCGCGCGCTTTCTGAGAGTGAGATTAATATGAAGATGCAGATGAAAGTCCTCATTGTTCTGAAGAGGCGAAGCTGACGTGCTCGGTCAGCGCGGAGAGTCCGCCGAAGTTGTATTTCTTCTCTGAAGTCTTCAACGTTCTGACAGCGCTAGTCTTAGGCCCATGGAAGCGAATGTTCCGGCCACCACTCTCCTTGACCACTTTTGGGCTGAGGGCGATTCCATGACGCTCGATCTGAACCGGTTGGCGAGGAGGCCGTAGCCCACGAAGACCAGGAGGGTCAAGATCATGAACAGCAGGCTCAGGGTGGTTAGTTGGATCAGGTACGAGGCGCCCTCCTTTCGTATGAATTGAGGCAGGAATGCTAGAAAGAAAACCGTCAGCTTCGGGTTTAGAACGTTGATGAGTATCGCTTTGGTCACTATTGAAAGTTGACCCTGCGGGCTGACTTGTTCGCCTTCTGTCACGGCGCTTCGGCTCCTCATTGTAGAAAATGCCAGATAGAGCAAGTAGACCACGCCGACATACTTGACGATCTGGAAGGCCAGGGCGCTGGCATGAATGAGAGTGGAGAGCCCTAGAATTGTCGCTAGCAAGTGCGGAACGATGCCCAAGGTACATCCTACGGAGGCCCAGAAGGCAGCCGAGCGTCCCCTTGTGATCCCGATGGAAACCGTGAAGAGCACACCCGTACCGGGAATCAATACGACGATGAGAGCCGTTGCGAAGAAGCTTAGATCGATGGTCATAGCGTTTTTCCAAACGTGAAGGTCTTGCTCGAGGGCCGAGAGCTACGATGAGAATGAGTTGGGTGAGACCTCACTTTGAGGTGCCTGAAGCTTGGGGCGCTTGGCCCGAGTTGTATCGAGCGACCTGTTCGCTGACCTTTTTATTTATGATCTCTTTCAATGTTTCTTCGTTTCTCTCCGTCATTTCTGGAGAATCTTCTAAGAACTCGATTTCTATATCTTCATCGTTCGTGGTGCGGATCTTAACGTAGAATCTGTTCAGGTGGTCTAGATTTTTCCATTCAAGATCACGATTCAGTCCATGATTCGTTATTTTGTATCTGGAGTCCTCTTTCACCAATCTGACGACGCGATTGTACTGACCATAAGTCCCGAATTCTTGACCGTAATTTGCCAACCCGAGGTGCATCTGGACCAGTTGAACCGTCAAAACTAGAATTAGGAAAGAGGACAGACCAACTAGGAACTTTTTCTTCATGATCTTATTTTAGCGAACGTGAAAGCCATAAGCGAAGGTCGGCACGGAGCGCTGGCCGGAGTCGTATGGGACGACTTCCATGGGAAGGCACTGCAAGTTAATAATATAAAGGAGTTCACGACTTTTGTATATCAAGTCA